>CAZWJC010000085.1:0-24620 GCA_964634255.1 uncultured Verrucomicrobiota bacterium
CGGGCACACTCCGCCAGCAGGCTGTCGTGAATCTCCTGCATTCGGGCGGCCAACCGCGCGTCGTTGGCGGCGGGCGTCAGCGCGCCATTGTTAAAAAAATGTTGGTAGATGCGGTCGGCCAGCAGCGCCTTGAAGTCGCTGTTGTTTTCGGTCACCAATCCGCCGAAAAGGTTGCCGGGGCCGGTTCGGGAAGTACGGTTCAACCCCAGCGCGCTGGTACGCAGGAAGCCGTCTGCATCCGCGATCCAGAACTTGAAGCCGCTGCCGGCGCTGACCGGCCCGCAGCAGCGGAATTCGGATTCGCAGTTGCCGTAGTTCCACAGCAGCATGAAATCGATCAGGTGGCTCACATCCAGGTAAGGGCGAACCGCATTGTACGAGTTCCGCACCGAGCGGGCGTACTCCCACGCCTGCAGATTGGGCGGCTCCGGCGCGCCGATCACGAAGTCATCGGTCACATTGTCGTTCCCCCGAACCACCACGTAGTCCTCCGCCGCCCCGCCCAAGTAATCAGCCAGGAAATGCTCCACCATCAACTCGCGGCAATCGTACTGCCCCCAGTAGATGCCGTTGATATAGACATGCACAAACCGCCCGTGTGGGTTGAGACTGCCCATGTCCAGCATGCTGTCCTCGACGAACCGGCCGGCCATGTAGAAGCCGCGCTCCACCATATCCTGCGAACCAGACCTGAGGTCCAGTTCGTCAAAGGAAGTCTTCGCCAGCACCCCCCGATCGAAACCATTGAAGAGTGGCACGCTGAACTTGGCCTCGCCATAGCGGGCGCGGCACTTCATGCGGAAGCTGCGTTTGGCGAACTTGGTCCAGGCATTGCCGAAGCGTGAGATGCCACAGTTGACCTGGACGGGGGCGCCGCCGTTGGCCCATAGGACTTCGAGCGAACCTTCCTTCTCCTCGTATTCTGGCTGACCGGGCAGACAGATCGAGATTGAAGGCAGCGCCAGCAGGCCCGGTCGCATACGTGGCGCGTAAGCCGGGTCCTGCGTGATTGCCGTGCTCATCACCGGCGAGGTGATGACGTCGTTGATGAAGACAAAGGTCTTGGTCTGAACCCGCGCCGGCTTGTAGCCCGGACGCACGGCTTGGGCGCGCACAGCCTTCGTGCCGCTGATGGCCAAGCCGCCAGTGTAAGGAAGCGTCGGCCCCGAGCCATCGAGGGAATACACCACGCTCGCGCCGGGGCTGTTGTTGGTAAGCGTAAGGGTAAAATTGGTTTCGTAGAAGCCACGGGCGTGACTCCAATCCAGTTGCTTGAGCCAGCCCAGGTAAGTGGTCGCAGTGTTCACCATGCCGGGCGTCGGCTCCAGGAACGTCCAACGGCCCTCCAGATCGCGGCCATAGGCGAGGTCCGTGTCGAGTTCCGGATGGGCCACGCTGTCCACGGTGGTCAAGCCGTTACTAGCGGTGAGGAGGAGCGTGCCGCCATTCTTATCGAGGCGGAAGTTGGCGTGCAGGTTGCCGGCGGGATCGAAGGGGGTATCGCGCCCGGAAGCGAAGACGATCAGCGTGCTGTGGGGGGCGAGGTTGGTCGCAGGGAAGGTCCACTTCATCGGGAGCGCGGGATCATCGCTCAGCCCCCAACCGGCGAGGTTCACCGGCGTGTTGGCGGTATTGCGCAACTCGATCCAGTCGGAGGCGTCGCCATCGCTATCCTTCAGCGAGTACTTGTTCTCCGCCACCAACTCGCTCAGGCGCACGGGCAGCGGATTGGCGGTCACCTGGACGCTGACGGCGCGGGAGAAGGTGTCGGCGGCATTCGTAGCGATGAGGACGAACTCGGTGGAATTGGTCACGGTCACCGAAAGGCTGCCCAAGCCGTTGGTCGCCGTGAAGGCGCCTACCGACCCAATGGCGGGGTGGATTTCCACCCGCCGGACATCGTCCACGGCCCAGGAGAGCGTGACTTGGCCACCGGATCCGACCTGATTGGCCGAGGCCGTGAAGGAATGGATGCCGACATTGTTGGTCGGTCGCCCGAACACCTCGACTTCTCGGAAACCGATGTAAAACTCGATCCCCCCCGCCGGATCGGTGCGCTGCTTGTCTTCCAAACCCACGCGGACGTAGCGCGCAAAGACCGGCCCGTTCAAGTCCACATCGAACGCGTCGGGTGTGCCGGTGATGTTCTGGGCGTGGACGGATTCGTGCGCTTCATCGTAAAGCCGCACGATGGCGTTCGTCAGCCGGTAGCTGATCCCGCTGGCGGCGATGGCACGAACAGCGTAGAGCGCGTAAGTGCTTCCCAAATCCACCTCCCAATAACCGTCCACGGTGCGCTGCGTGGTTTTGGTTTCGGTGGAGTAGATGTCGTCGTTGGCGTTGCTGGCGACGGGAACGCTTTCGTCCAACCGAAGCATGCAGCTTGGCTTGAACGACGCCAGGTTGGAGGTCACGGGCACGGGCTGGGTAGAGCCGGAGCTTAGAACATTGGTCGTGCCTGAATACACACGCGCTTCCGCCAGGGTCACGTAGTAGTTTCCGCCGCCGTTCTTCTGTCCGTTCTCGAGCCCGACGCGGAGCCAACGGCCCTGCGTGCCCGCAGTCGACGTGTAGGTCCAAGTGCCGCCCAACCCGGGGTTCGTCAACACCATGGAAGTCACGCTGTTCGAGTTGCCGTCGAAGATGCGAAGCACCAACCCACTGAGCCGGTTGTCGCAACAACTGCTGCGGTTCACGATCTCGACGCGGTCAATGCGCACGGCCCGACCGAGGTCCGCCATCCAGTAGCTGTCTGGGAGATCGTCGGTGTGCGTGAAATCGTTGAGGTCGCCATTCACAGCGTTGCCAGCGGGATAGCCGCCGTATTCGCTCGATTGCCAGACGGTGGCGGTGCTGGTGTTGGTCACGACTACAATCGGGTCGGGCCCATACGGAATATTCGGCAGCCCAAACGCGCGCACTTCGGACAGCCCGACACGATAATTGCCGGCGCCGTTGGTCTGGGTGCCCGGGAGGCCAATCCACAGAGACCGGGCGACCGTGCCAGCCGGCAGATCAATGGCAATCAGACCGCCGGAGCCGGGATTCGTGAGGCCGGTCTCGAACACGACTTGGTCGTCCAAGTTGAATAGCCGCAAAGTGAGGCCACCCAGTTCCGCGTCATTCGGCGCGGAACGGTTCACCAACTCGATCCGGTCGAGAGGATACGGTCTTCCAAAGTGGGCGAGCCAGAAGCTGCCGGTTTGGTTGGCCGTGAGGCTGAACGTTCCGACTTGGTTATCCACCGCCTTCTCCGCCGAATTCCCGGGCGTGGCATCGCTCGATTGCGTCACCGCGGCGAACGAGAGCCGCGTGGAGGACGAGAGGGGCGCAAGCGCGTAGCCAAAGCCCGTGCCAGCGAAAGCGTTCGAGTTGGCTGACAGGTCCGTGATCGCGTGGTTCGGCGCCCAGGTGATATTCACCGCACCGGTGGCTGGGGATGGAAACCGAAAGACGTAATCGTTGGACGCACTGCTGGTGACATTGGTTGCTGCGACGCCATTCACACGCAGGTCTGCTGCGTCCACACCTTGGACCCCCTCGTCGAATTGCACCTCGATCTGAGTCAGCGTGGCGACGGTTGAGCCGGCAACCGGGCTTACGACAGCCACGACCGGCGGATTGGTGTCCCGCAACCGCGCACGCCAGACCGCGTCCAGGGTCAACCCCGATACGATATCACTGCTATCCACTGCACTCTGATGCACCTCGGCGGCAAGCACATTGACCCCAGCCACCAGGTTGGTGATCGGAACAGCGAACGGCCCCTCCCATCCAGCGTTGTCCACACCGCGGCTGGCATTCGTGTGGAACCCAACGATGTTGGTCGGCATTCCCACTCGGAAGGCGTCCGCCCCGTTCAGGTGGCACACCAAACCGTCGTCAACCACCGTGTTGGCCAAGAGGCTGATGGAATAGGCATTGGTGAGCTGGTTCGTAAAACTCGTCCGGAAATAACAAGTCATCGGGAGGCTGCGCGGCGTCAGTGGCAGCGGGGTCGTCTTTGGTGCGGGCAGCGCGCTGCCTTCGACATAGAACAAGCCTCCGCCTGAAGCCCACGTGCCATCGGCGTAGGCCGGCGCGGTCCAAGCCGTGCCGAGATTCACGTTGCTGACGTTGTAGCGCCAGACATTCGTGATCTCGATCAGGCGGTTGGTTTGGAAAACGCCTGGCGAGCCGAAGTCGATCGTCAACCGCGCTGGCGCGCTGGTCACCGCGCCGTCAACGTTGGTCACTTGGATCACGAACTGCGCGTTGTGGTCCGCCGCGACGGTCGCAAAACCCACAATGCTGTTCGTGGCGCCGCTGACCGCGACACCGTTGCGTGTCCATTGGTACCGCAGCGGCGCGCTGCCACTGGCTCCCGCCTGAAACGTGACGAGGTCACCGATGAAGACCGTTTGCGAGATGGGCGAGTTTGTAAGGACTGGCGGACTCGCGATTCCAGTGAGACTGAATGCTAGAAATCCCGCGCCAGCCAGTCCGGCCTTCCTCCGCAGCCAGGAATCCCAGAATGTGGCTCTCACTGGCGGGGCGTTGGCGCTGCGGTGGCACGCCCGTCGGGCGGAAACAGGCTGAACTCCCAAATTGTCGGCCCGTCGGTGGACTCGGTTATATTCAAGCGGACACGCTGCGCCGTGACGGGCCCGAACCGCGCGTTGAGCTTGGCACCGAGCTTCTCACCCTGATAGCAGGGCGTCCATTGGCCGTCTGCGAGGTATTCGATGGCGAACTTGCGAACGCGGCCCAACTCCGCATAGGCCTGCTTGATCACGGCGCGGCTGAACGTCACCGGCTTGCCCAGGTCCACTTCCAACCAAGCGGACATGGTTCCCGAGTCCGTCGCCCAGCGGGTGTCGTCCGAACCGTCCACGGCCTTGTCCGGCCCATACTCAACCTGCTTCTGATAGACATTCGAAGCGGTCGCCTTGGCTTTGGTCGTCAGGGACGAAACGCCGGGCACGCTCATGGCCGGGATGCGCAGAGCGTCCCCGTCCAGTTCCAATGCCACGATCGTGTCGAGCGGCTGGCGGTCGCTTTCGGCAACGGCGACTTCGAGACCCGCTGCGCTCTGGCGAACCTCGGCTTTGCCGCCGGTGAGCACGCGGCTGCGAAGGACCTTGGCCGGGAGTGGCGGCAACTCCAGCTTCTCTTCGTTCCATTCACGGATATGGAGATAGATGGTGTTGTCTTTGCGAGTCGAAGCGCCGAAATCACCCGGCTTGAAGGGCCCGCCGCGCGTGCCGTAGATGCTCTCGCCGTATTTCGCCAGCCAGACGCCGATTTCGCGCAGCCGGTTCGCCTGATCCTCGGGGATTTCGCCGTTGGGCGTGGGGCCCACGTTGAGCAGGACGTTACCATCGCCCCCCGCGCAACTGATCAACATGTTGAGGCAGGCTGCCAAGGACTTGACTCCGTCGGTCGGCCCGCCCCATGCCCATTGGTTACGCGAGGAGAGCGTCATACAAGATTCCCACGGGCGTTGGTCATCGTACGCGCCAATCTCCTGTTCGGGCGTGTAATAGTCGGCATTCGTCGAAAGGATCAGCCGATTCCCCTGACCTGTGCTGAGATCGAGCCGGTTGTTGATGACAATCCGGGGCTGGAGCGATTTTACCAGCGGATATGTGGTCGCTTGGTCGTAGAGCGCTTCGTGCCCGTCGTGGTCGAACCAGAGCAGGTCAATGACGCCATAGTGGCCGAGCAACTCCCGGAGTTCGGCCTGCATTTTACCCAGGAACACAGCATTGCGTTCCGTGCGAAAGTCCGGATCGCGCCAGTCCATGGGAGAGAAATACCAGCCGAGCCTCATGCCTTGCGCGTGAGCCGCCTTCGACAATTCCGCGCACACATCGCGCCGGAACGGAGTGGCAGAGATGTTGTAGGCGTCCGCCTGAGAGTGCCAAAGCAGAAAGCCGTCACAATGCTTGGCGGTGAGGACCATGTATTTCGTGCCGCCGGCCCTGGCAATGCCCACCCACTGGGCGGCATTGAAGTTGGTGGGATTGAATTCCTTGTAGAGGTTGTCGTACACCTCGACCGGAATCGGACCGCGGTTCGGGCACTTGGGATTCGAGTTGGCGCGCGACCAACTGATCTCCGTGCCCTTGAGACTCACCGGCCCCCAGTGAATGAACAGGCCGAAGCGCGCCTCGACCCACCAGCGCAAGTGCTCTGGGTAAGGGCGGGGTATCGCACCAACGGAAAGAGGTCTGGATTCGACAGCACTAAGGGTCGAACCGCCCAGAACAGCAGCGGCCAAGCTAACTAAAAGAAGGGAGTGCGTTTTCATGAGTGCTTTCGTTCCGTTCAACATGCCAAAAACCGCGCGTCCGGCTTTGAGGCAGGCGCACAGACAGTCGTTGCTCCCAGGCTAAGAGGCTGGGGCTGGCCCGCGATCATCCTCATCGAGCCACACGTAGTTCCTCAACCAGCGGGGCGTAAATTGCATGAACCTCCCGGCCAGGAACCGGAGCGGGCCGGGCATCACCATGGCGTCCATTTCCGGTGCTTGTACCGCTGGTACACCCACATGAAATCTGGATTCTTGCCATCGCCCCCACTCCAGTAGAAGCTGTCTATCCCGTTGGCAGAATTTCGCGCGGCCGTGATCGTCCTTGAGTCCCGCCACTTGTGGTGTTCCACATGCCCATCCATGAACGAAACCGTACTCACGTCACCGTGAAAGATTGCAAACGGATCCACCCACCGAGCACTTGGTTTAACATCGATAACCCACGTCCCCATGTTGTAGCCACGACTATCGGCCTCTTCGATGAAGAACATCGTCTCCGCAGCACCAACGACTTCAGTCTTCTTCACATACGGCGGCTGATTGGCATCATTCCAGGACATCCCATTGATTCCATTTGCTTTCGAAAAACTGCCAAACGCCCAACCACTGCCAGGCTTTCTTCTCTTATATCGGGTATCACCTGGACACTGCCAAACCTGAACAGACTTCAAGTACGGAAACAGAAGCGACTTCTTCACCCCGTTCTCGGCGTAGAGCATAGCCGTCTCCAGGGAAAGCCCGGAGGTGATTTCAATCTCACTGCCGCTATTGTTGAGAGGGCCTGGCCAGTAGCCACCTCCCCTCCGTTGTTGAACTTGACCGCCAGTAGCACTTACCGAGTGAACCATTCGGTCATTGTTGTCTTCCTCGTACATCATTGCAGCAAGCCTATTCTGCCTCTGGTTGTTGAGGTCGGCGGCGAGGGTCGCCTTCAGCTTCGCACGACTTAGCGCCGGCAACAACATGCCCGCGAGGATGGCGATGATGGCGATGACGACGAGCAATTCGATCAGGGTGAACCCGCGTTCATGGCGGCGCACGAGACGTTCGGTTCGATTATCGCGTTTCATATCATCTGGAAGTGCGTGCTATTCGTTGTGACGAGTTGAACAAGTGGTCGGGGATTGCGCCCCGACCACTTGCCACTCAACCCAGCCTCAACCAACTCTGTTTCTTCCGTGACCGGAAGAACTCTCTTTGCACCTCCGGTGTCAGCGTGACTCGGCGGTCGCCCGCGTTCGCCAGCACTTGGGGCGCGCTTGATGCCCTTTTTGTCGTATGCCACCATAACTGCACACAGGCGGACTGACTTCGCCAGAGGCAGGCTTCTGATCACGCGGGTCGCGGTAATGTGCACACGTTCATGCACCGGGGTGCTGGATATTTGTTGGTTTTGACTATGAGCCGAGTCACCAAGTCCCTCAAGCGAATAAGAACGCACTATTGAGAAGCGAATAAGCCATTGTGAGAAGTCACCCAATCATCGGCATTTTGGCTCAATCGAGGCTTCCAGCATTCACGTTCTGCAAACATCACCCTTGCTCGGAAACTGTTTGATGGCTAGTCTGAGGCATAAACAAGAAACCATCCAAAAGCCAACAAAAGGCAGGGCGGATGGCCTCCCTGACGGAGCAGCGTGATCCCGGCGAATCCTTCCGACCCGCCGCAGCCGTGCGCGTGGCCGTGCTGATCGAGTCCTCGCGATCCTACGGTCGTGGACTACTGCTTGGCGTTGCCCAATATGCCCGAGAGCGGGCGAACTGGCGGATGGATTACCAGGAGCGCGAACTCCAGAGTGGATTGCCAACTTGGTTAAGCCATTGGGAGGGACAGGGCATATTGACGCGAATTGAAGACCAGGCCATGGCGCAGGATCTCTTGAAGCTAGGGGTGCCGATCGTAGATCTACGACGGCTAGTTCCATGCACAAGCATCCCTTCCGTTCATTCCGATGAGCCCCAAGTCGTCTGGCTGGTTGTAGAACACTTTCGAGAGCGTGGTTTCCATCACTTCGGTTTCTGCGGTTTTCCGGGAGTGGACTACTCAGATATGCGAGCCGAGCTCCTGGCGAAAGAACTCGCCGGGCGCAACCTCATGTGCGAGTGGTATAATCCCCCGAAGGCGGCTTCGCACCATTACACAGTCGATTACGAGCAGGACGGAATGGAATTCGAGGACCATCTCACCCAGTGGCTCGAACGGTTGCCGAAGCCGGTCGGCATCATGGCCTGCAACGACATTCGCGGCCAGCAAGTGCTTAACGCTTGCCGCCGGGTCGGCATCGCTGTGCCCGAGCATGTGGCCGTAATCGGCGTGGATAACGACGAGGTGCTCTGCGAATTATCTGACCCCCCGCTGAGTAGCGTGATGCCAGACACACGCCGCATCGGTTACGAAGCCGCAGCACTGCTGGATAAGTTGATGCGGCGCGAAATGATCGAACACAAGGACTTCTATGCCGAACCGCTCGGCATTGTTACCCGACGTTCGACCGACACGCTGGTAATTCCGCACGCCGGCGCCGCGCAAGCGCTTTCGTTCCTGCGCCGGCATTACCAGGAGCGGATCACGCTGAAGGACCTGTCAGCCAACTTGAAGGTGACACTTCGCAGTATTCAGGACGTCTTCAAGGCGCACGTGGGCCGCAGCCTGCATGGAGAACTGGATCGCTTGCGCGTGGGCCGTGCCAAAGACCTGCTGCAGGATTCCTCCCTCAAGCTAGAGGCCGTGGCCTCGGCCTGCGGCTTCTCAGACCTGCGACATTTTCGTCGCACCTTTCTTCGCGAAACCGGGCAGACCCCGCAGCAGTACCGACGCGACTTGAGAGTTATCCGTCGGGCGAAGTAGTCGATCACGCCGTGTCGCTGTTCGTCAGGCCGAGCTTGTCCATCTTGACTGAGCAACACAGCACACCTGAAAGGCATTGGACGCGTAGGACGTTACTGGTTTCTTGAGGAGGTCGGCCGGGGATTTCTCCCCGGCCAACGAACCAAATGGCAGTTCCACTAACCTGCCCGACTCTGCCCTCACCGCTGAAAACCGCAATCAGTGAGCGGGGTTGCGTCTTTCAACACAACCATGGGCCGTCTCCCAACCACGGAAGACGGCAGGGCAGTATTCCTACTGGCTAGCCCGATAGAACAACTGCTGGGCCTTGGTCGTATCCACCTGGTAAGGACTGGTAGCCCCGACCACCTCGGCGTACTGGCCGTTGACCGTGGCACAGGACTGGAGCTTGCCTGTAAAGAGAATGACGGGCATGCCATTAACGACGGAGACACTCACAGTGGGCGAGACAGCCGTTGCCGCCGGGTCGTTGAAGTTCCAATGCGCCAAAACGCCAGCGTTGGGATCCAGGGAGTTCGGCGCGGCACCCGCCGCCAGTTGCTGAATCTGATTTGTAGTCAAAGCCGTAGAGTAGACGGCGAAGTCATCTATGAAACCCCGCAGGCTGGCTCCGACCGGATTCGCCGCTCCGATGGTCATACTCGTGAAGTCGTTTGGTAACGGGTCGGCGGTCTCCGCCTCACTCGTGGAGTGAAAGAACTTGCCGTCCACCCAAATGGCCTTGTAGCCCTGCTTCTTCATGAATACCCAGTGATGCCAGTTGTTCCACCAGGGATCGCCGTTGAAGTCCGGGAAGTTCGCCGTGTTCATCGTCCGGTTGATGCGTTGGTTGCCAGCTGCGCAGCAACCAGCGGTGTCGAAGTAGATGTCGTTGCCGTAAGGGACGTGCGCCTGCCAGCCACGGGCGTTGCCGGTTGCACTTGGTGAGTAAACCCAGAATGCCGAGTTGTTGGCTTTCTGAGTCAGCTTCACCCAGAATGCGAAGGTCATTTCGTCCTTGGCAACCGCCGGGCTGAGCAACATGCCCGCTCGTTCCACAACGGCCGCATTATTACCAGACGTCCCGAGGTTCAGGGAGTAATCGCCTGCCTGACCGCTGCGGCCTCCGGTATTCGAGCTAAACGCCGCGTTGCCCGCCATCGTGCCGACATAACCCGCGACCACATCCTTGGAGTAGGCACCGACCGTGAAACTCCAGGTTTGAGTGATCGTGTTTGCGCCGTCCGGAAAGGCGACCGCGGCGGTGTGTGTGCTGCCTATTGCGAACAGCGGAGAAGGTACGTAAGTCACCGTGATCTCGTTGCCCGCCTTGGAGGGGGTCGCCGCTACGGGCGAACCGTCAATCGCCAAGGTTACCGAGGCAGGGGGGATGGGAGTGGTCCCTTCCACGACAACCGCACTCACGAGGTCTGGACTTGCTGTCTTGACTTTGTCCGCTGGTGATACGGATTTGACGTACGACGCGGTAATTGTCGGGAGCCACTGATAGGCGGCAATTGAGTTGGTGACATCGTTGAGCAACACCCGCGTGCCATCGGGCTTAACCATAAACCACTCGAAACTGCCTCCGCCGTTACCCTGCCAATGAATCGTACGGAACGGGTACACACCAGCTTGTTCAACAAAGAACTGGTAGGTCGTATCGCTCGCGGCGCGCCCCGCGTTGTATTCGCCCAGATTCACGGCCGAAAAGAGGTCGAAGGGATTGGCTCCGCAGGTCGTGCGAAAACCGTCATCGCTGTTGACCACGAATGTGTAGAGGCCGGATGCGGGAAATTCCAGCGCTGCATAAACCTCACAGGCAAAGCGTTCGTACGGACTGATCGTTAGCGTGGTGCCGGGAATACCGGGATACTGGAGGTCGGGATAACCGTTGGTGTCGGTGAAGCGGCCGGCGGGTGTTCCCGGGGTGATGGTGAAGTTGAGCGTGAGGCTCTGCGTGAAGTAACCCCTTGCGTCCACCCACGAGATGTTGGGATCGAACGGATCGGTCAGCACCGCCACGTTAGTTCCGTACTTGCCGGCGAGGATATCTTCTGTGCCTTGCAGGTTGCCAGGGGCCGTGGTGGTATCCACCTGAAAGGTCAGGAACTTGAAGCCCGGGAGGTTCTTGTCCACCTGTCCCGCCTGGAGAATCAGGCTCGCTGGCAGGGTCTTGTAGGCGGGTACGACATAGGTCCCGGTGGTCGAAAATGGACTCCCATTCTTGTCCTTGATTGCCACGTAAATGCTATTCGTTGCGCCTGCTGGGGAGGGAGGCGTGGCGGCCGCATAAGCGATCGTGTTAACGGTTCCCACCTTGGTAATCGAGGTAGGCATAACCGCCGTATTGTTCAGCTTAAGTTCAACGGTGTTGGTATCCATGACGTTGGCCCCAACATCGTTTACCGTGATCGAGAAGCCCATAGGATTGCCCACGGGATTCCCAAAGATCGCGGCATCGTTGAAGGCCCAGTAAGCCAGCAGGTAGTTGGTGCCGGCGAGTTTGTCCGGAGCCGTACCGGTGTAGAGCCGGCCGATGTCTACATCACTTAGAACATTGGTGTACACAGCGAAATCGTCCATCAGGCCGCGCATGAGGTTCGCACCAGGGGCAGCAGAATAATCCCACCCCAACCACAACACCGTGATATCGTTCGTCAGCGGCGCCGTGTTGTAGCCCCCAAAGAAATACTGTCCATCCACCCACACTTGCTTGTCCGGGCCATTCTTCATAAAGACCCAGTGGTGCCAGCCATTCCACCAAGTGTCATCGGTATACCCCGCAAAGGTGTTGATGCCGGCGTTGATGCGTTGCGTAGTCTCACAGCAACCCGCCGTGTCAAAATAGACCCCCCCGCCGGCATCCCACGGCACGTTGGCCGCGAAACCCCGGCTGCCGCCGCTGGCGGAAGGCGAGACCACCCAGAAGGCCGAACTGTTGTTGTTCTCGTACTTCTTCATCCAGAACGCCAACGTCAACACATCGTTGCTCGCGGCAATGTTCAGAAACGCTGCATTGGTGATTTCCACGCCGCCCCCAGCCGTGGTGAAATCCACCACGTAATCACCGGCTACGGTGTAGGGCCGATCCACGGCCTGGGCAAAGGCAGTCGCGCCTCGGAAAACACCCACGCGTTGAGCAACTTTATCCTTGGTGATCACCTCGGTGTGACCCGCCGTGGCGAAACCAAGGCAGATGCCAAGAAGCAGGCTGATTTGACTTAGTGTTAGGTTCTTGTTCTTCATACTGTTTATCTCCTGAGACTCCCGAACTTGATCCGTCCGCCGAAGCGCGCACACCAGAGTTGATTTCGCGTTTCGGCCACCACGGAGGTTAAGCCCGACAGATTCAATGAGGTTTGTGTTGGGTTTGTTGTTGCGGTTGCTTGCACTTGCGACACCCACGCCGATGCCCCGTTCTTGGTATGCAGCTCAACTCGGACTCATCCGTTCCCGACTCACATCGGAATCCGTTCCGAATCGCCGGAGTCCGCTCCCAGCCTGCGCGTCTTCACGGCACTATACAGAAAGAGCGCGAGAGGTTCTCCTAGCCCGGTTCACATAGCATGGTTTGTCTACCTTATACGGGTTTGCCCCCGTTCGTCTGAAATCAAAACAGGTGCTGTTTTCAGAAGCATGCTGACCGTTTTAAGAAGTCGTGATCCCTACCCACACATTCGATGCAATGGGTCAGCAGGGCACTGCAGCGGCAGCCATTAGAAAGCGGGAAACTCGCCCGGAAGGTGGTATATCAAATAGGTGTCAACATGCATCCGCTAGGGCGAGTCATTCTCCTCCACGTTCCGTCGCGCCTACATCCAGCGCAAATTCAGTGGGCAATCATCCTCGGCCTTCCGGGGATGGGAATCCAGGGCGCTGCTTAGGAAATGCACATAGCACCGCTGCCAACACTTCCCGGGTAGCACTTCCCGGATCGCCTCGTTCAACCCGGATGGTCGTCGCTCGCCATGCACTGGCTTCCGTTCAACGGCGCTCGTAATCGCTGGTGCCGATCATGTGACAGCCTCAGCCCAAGGCCTGAACGCGTGGGTGAAATCGAGGGGCCGTTTCGACATTTCGCCCGGCAAAAAACGCTACCTTGGGCGTGCGCAAAGCCGGCCTGAGCAGGTATCAATTCCAGAGCCACTCACTGCCGCGTTTCACCACAGCCTGACGCGCTTCATTGCGATACCGGATCGTCGCTGGCCGGCCTGAGAGGGAACGCACCTTCGCTGACGTCAATTCTCCATTCCTCCACTCGATGTCCACCTCGAACCCGCCGCGGGCGCGCAGACCTTTCACCGAACCGTTTGGCCACGCTTTCGGCAGGGCCGGCAGCAGTTCGATTTCGGCGGCATGGGATTGCAGCAGCATTTCCGCGATGCCCGCGGTCGCGCCGAAGTTGCCATCGATCTGAAAGGGTGGATGGGTGTCAAGCAAGTTGGGCAATGTGCAGGTCGCCAGCAGATGCTGGAAGTGACGTGCAGCCTCATCCCCATCCTGCAGGCGCGCGAAGAAGTTGATCAACCAGGCGCGGCTCCAACCCGTGCCACCGCCGCCCTTGGCCAGGCGGTATTCCAGGCTCTTCCGGGCGGCCGCCAGCAATTCCGGAGTCTGCCGCGGCGCGATCTGGCTCCCAGGATGCAGCGCGTAGAGATGCGACATGTGCCGATGCCCGGGCTCGGCCTCCGCGTAATCTTCCACCCATTCCTGAAGCCGCCCCGTCTTCGGACTGATTTGGACCGGCGCGAGTCGAGCGAGGGCGCTGCGAATCTGGCCGCAAAACTCGGGCTCGAATTTCGCGCCGCCCAGCGCGTCGGCCGCGGCCAGACAGTTCTCAAACAAATCCCGAACAATCATCAAGTCCATGGTCGCGGCGTAAGTGAATTGCGCGCGTGAACCGTCAGGCTTGATGAAGGTGTTCTCCGGCGAATGGGACGGGGCGGTGACGAGCTTTCCCGCCACGGGACTTCCCGGCGGAGCTTCCACCAGAAAATCCAACATGAATTGCGCGGCCTCCCGCATCTGCGGCCACGCGCGAGTTTGGAGAAACTTTTTGTCCTGCGTAAACAAGTAGTGATCCCAGGAGTGACGCACCAGCCAGGCCGCCCCCATCGGCCAGACGCCCCAGACGCCGTCCACGGGCGCCGCCCCGCGCCAGAGGTCCGTGTTATGATGCAATGTCCAGCCGCGACAGCCGTAGTAATCCTTGGCAACCTTGGTCCCCGTGATGCGCAAATCATCGATCAGGTCATACACCGGCAATCCGCATTCGGACAGATTGGCCACTTCCACGGGCCAGTAATTCATCTGGAGATTGATGTTGACCGTATATTTGCTGCCCCACGCCGGGGCGCTGTCCCGATTCCAGATGCCCTGCAGATTCGCCGGCTGCGATCCGGGTCGGCTGGAACTGAGCATCAGGTAACGTCCGTACTGGAAATAGAGTGCCGCCAGCGCAGGATCGTCGGCCCCGGCCTTGAACGTTTTGAGCCTTTCGTCAGTGGGTTTTTCATTGGCCGCCGCGCCGCCAAGATCCAGGACGACGCGGTCCATGAAGCCCTGGAAATCCTTCACATGGCGGTTGCGAAGCTGCTCGCAGCTCATCTTTAAGGCCCGCTTCAACTGTCCGGGCCACTCCGTATCGGGGTCGCCGGAAATGTCTCGGAAGTTGCGGAAGCTGGTGCCGGCGGCGAGGCAAAGGGTCACGGCGTTGGCGTTGCGCACCTGAAGCGAATTGGTCGTGACCTGGATCGCGCCGCCCTCCGACTTGGCCTGCACGGCCGTCGCAAAACGAATGCCAGGCTCCGACCACGTCGCGATCCAGTCCTTGCGTTTGCCATCCTCGAGCCATTGGCCACGCAACCGCAGTTGCCCGTCGGCACTCGTGCTGATTTGGCTGGGATAAATGGAGTCGAGTCCTGCGGTGAGACTAATCTTCCCAGGCTCGCTGGCTGTGAGGCGCAGCACCAGCACGCCGTCCGGATGGGAAATGAAACACTCGCGGGTGAAGACCGTGCTGCTGCAGCGGAAACGCACGGTGGCAATGCCCCGCTGCAAATCCAACTCGCGCCGGTAATCCTCGGCGTTGCTGGGCAGATCCAGCTTGAGCCGCAGATTGCCCAACGGTTGGAAGGCGGCCTGAAACGGCGGGTTGCCCATGAAATGCTGGTTGGCTAGCGCGGTTGCCTCCTGCTCCTTGCCCGCGAACAACAAGCGGCGGATTTCCGGCAAATACTCTGCCGCGCCCAGCTGGGAATAATCGTGTGGCACGCCGGCCCAGAAGGTGTCGGCGTTGAGTTGAATCAGTTCGTTGGTCGCGCCGCCATAAAGCATGCCGGCGAGACGCGAGTTGCCAAGCGGCAAGGCTTCGTTCCAGTTCCGCGCCGGCTGCTGGAACCAAATCGTCAGCGGGCCGTTCGTAGCAGCCGTGTCTGCGGCAAGCACAGACAAAGGTATCGCAACGGCGATCAGGGAAAATGCGAGGAGGACTTGTTTCATGGAATGAGTTGGATGGTTATTTGCTGAATCACGGCGTGAACTGTTGCCCATGTTCGGTCACGGAGACCACTTTCACCTGGCCATTGACGCGCACGCTGACTGTCTTTGGTTGCTGGGCGCGAAGCCGATAGCTCGTCACCTTGCCGTCCTTCCAAGTGATGGCTACGGTGACACCTCCCCGGGCGCGCAGGCCAATGACACTGCCCGCCGACCACGCATCAGGCAACGCGGGCAGGAGGTGGAGCAGGTAGGCATCGCCTTCCTTGAGATGGCTTTGCAGGAGCATTTCGGTAACTCCGGACGTGTAGCCCCAGTTGCCGTCCATCTGGAACGGCGGGTGGGTGTCGAAGAGATTGTCGAGAATGCTCACCTTGAACAATTCGCCGATGAGTTTGTGCGCCCGATCGCCATCGCCGAGCCGCGCCCAGAAATTGATCTTCCACGCCTTGCTCCAACCGGTGGAAGTATCGCCGCGAGTGTTCAGCGTGACTTTCGCCGCCTTGGCCAATTCCGGCGTCGTGAGCGGGCTGATCTGTCGGCCCGGATGCAACGCGAACAAATGAGAGGTGTGCCTGTGATGATCATTCGGATCGTCCACGTCTTCCATCCATTCCTGAATTTGACCGAAGCGTCCAATCTCCGGCCCGAGCAGCCGGTCGCGCATCGCTTTAACCTTCGCCACGTAAGCCGAATCGACGCCGAGCACCTCGGAAGCCTCGACGAAGTTGTTCATCAAATCCCAGACAATCTGTTGGTCGTAGGCCGTCCCCGGATGCGGCGTGCGGTCACCTTCTTGAATGACGATCTTGCCGTCCTTCTTCACCGGCCCATGCTCGGGCGACCAACCGTCTGGCGTGATCAGCGTACCGTTCGGCCCTTCCACAAGACGATCCTCCCAGAACTCGACGATTTCCTTCATGGCCGGATACGCCACGGTGCGGAGGAAATTCGTGTTGCCGGTAAACGCGTAATGTTCCCAGAGATGCTGCATCAACCATGCGCTATGCGGGCGATGCACACCCCAGCGCGAACTGCCGCCGAACGGATTCGTGGTGCTGTAGGCGGACCACCCGCGGCCTTCTGGTGTTTTCACCCGGTCGTCTTGCGTGCGTTTGTAAACCACGGCCAGATTCTGGATGTATTGGAACAACGGCTCGGCGCATTGACTCAGCCCCGTCAGTTCGGCCGGCCAGTAATTCATCTGCAAATTGATGTTCGCGGTGTAGCCGGAATACCAAGCCGGCTTCAGGTCCTGGTTCCAGATGCCCTGCAAATTCGCCGGCAAGCCGCCCGGACGCGAACTGCTGATGAGCAAATATCGCCCGTATTGAAACAACAACGCCTCCAGCCCTGAATCCGGCTTGCCCTGCTTGCGCGCCATCAACCGCTGGTCAGTCGGCAGATCTTCGATGCTATTGCCGAGCTTGAGGGAAACCCGACTAAACAGTCTCTGGTAATCAGCTACGTGGGTCTCGCGCAGTTGTGAGTAGGTCTTCTTCGACGCCGCGTCCAATCGCCGGGCCACACGCTCGTGCGGATGTTCGCCGCGCCAGTTCTTGAACGGATCATTGGTAAACGAAGTGCCTGCCGCGAGCAACAAGGTCACGCTGTCTGCCTTCGTCACCACAATCCGGTTGCTCACGACTGACACGCTGCCGCCCTCGTTCAGCACCAGAACCTGTGCCTCGTAGTCCATGCCGTTGGTCAGCGTGCCGACCGAAGCAATCTCGTTTTCCTTTGTGCTGGTTCTTGCGCCGTGCATGTCCGTCAGACGAATCGTGCCGGTGTAAGCGCCGGGCTTGTCGGCCATGAAGCGATACACCAGCACCTGGTCCGGAAAGCTGGAAAACGCCTCACGACGGAAGTCAGTTCCATCAGCGCGATAGGTCACCTGATGAATCGCGTCAGCCAGGTTCAATTCCCGACGATATTCCGTCGCTGGGCCGTGCGTCCAAGCCACAAAGACATCGCCAAACGGCTGGTAGCTGCCCATCTCCGTTTCGCTGCCCAGCCACAGCGATTGTTCGTTGAACTGCACGCGCTCATTCGTGGTGCCGCCAAAGATCATGCCTCCCAGGCTGCCGTTACCGATAGGCAACGCCTCCAGCCACTTCGTCGCGGGCGCGGAATACCAGAGGATAAGGTCTTGTGCGAGTGCACCTCTGAGGCCGGCGACGATCAGCAGAATGCAAGCGCATGTTAGAAGTTTCCGGTTCATTGGACGTATCATCTAGTTCAGAGTCTGTCGAGCCTGCCCGAACATCTCAACCGTGGAAGGCGAGAACACGCCTTCTGCACGGTGATGTCCCACTGCATTCGCTGTGTCGGTTGGCCCCAACCCGCGACGTGCAGCTTTCCGTGCACCCCGCCTTGGAACGGCTTCAGCCCTGGCGGCATCGTGGCGTCAGCGGTCATGAGCACCGTGTAGTCGCCAGAGTTAATGCGGAAGCCAGGCAGGAACGACTCAGCCGCCAAGGCCGGCAAAGCCGAGCAAATCGTGAGCAGGGAAAGCCAGTGCATCATGCCAGCAATTGGGTTAGCGGTTTTCGGGCGGGAAGATTTGAAACTCGTTGATGTTGATCGGGCGTTTGGCCTGGAGGACATGGAGACGAATTTCGCGGGCGTGGACGGGCGGAAACTCGATGGTTTTGTCGGCACCGATGGTCGTGCCACGCGCGATCTCCTTCCACATCTCGCCTTGCTTCAATTCGACGGTGAACTCCTGCGCCTCGGGCCATTCGATTTCGGAAATCCAGACGCTGCCGATTTCCTTTTCCTCGCCGAGGTCCACGGCCAGCCAACCGTCGCGGGCGGCAAAGTCCGAAGCCCAACGTGTCTTCAAATCGCCATCCACGGCACGTGCGGCGTCGTAGCCAGGTTCATTGAACTGGCTGGAAACCGTGACCCGCTTGCCCTGGCTTAACGGTCCTGGCAGCGGCTGATAGGCCGGTTGTTTGCCAAGCCAGTTCACAATGTCCTTGACGCGCGACTTTGGAGTGACGTTGAGGGAAACCAGTCTTCCACCACGCAACACCGCTTCAACAATCGTTCGGCCAGGCGCGTGCAATTTGAAATCCACGTCCCACTCGGCCGGCCACGCAGGAAAGAGATGGAGTTTTCCCTGCGGTCCGGGCTCCGGTGCCAGCAGCATCTCCTGCACGCCCACCATTCCCGCCCCGCCCCAGTTGTGATCAGGGAGCCAATCGTGGCCGGGGCCAAAGAACGCGGGGAATCGTGCCTGCGGAGCGGCGATATTAGCCATCTTGTAAATCGCACGCTTCTTCGCCTCCTCCGGCCAGGCGAGCGCGGCCATGTTCACGACGTTGGCCATCCATGAGTAATCCTGTTTGCAGAGGCGGGCGCGGTCGGCAGGCACGGTGTCCCAAGTGTCACGCGCGAGTTGCAGGGTGTCGGGTTGGGTGATACCGACGAAGCGATAAGGCCAATAAGCATACATTTCGATCGGCTCCCATTTGTTGTAGTCGCGCTCCCAGGATTTCGCCGGGAGCAGCGACAGTCTTCGCTGACGCCTTCCAGTTGGCAGGTCGGGCAAGGTGGCTTGGACCTTCTGCAGGCGCTCGCGGGATGCGGCGGGGAGATCGGGCAGCGCGATCAAGCCGGCAGTGATGCGCTTGAGGCCGCACACAACTTCGATGGGATCGGTGGCGCCGCCCGCGTATTCGAGGCCGCACGCCGGATAGATGAGCAGCCTGCCGTCGTTCCCAAGTTCCTTGCCGGTGCGCTTCTTGGTCTGGGCACGATAGAAACTGTCATAGAAAAGGACCGTCCCCTCGATCCACGGAAGGTCTTTTGCAATGGAAATGCCCAGTGCGTCGCGTGCCTGCAACCCCATCCAGGCATGTTCGAGCATCATCGAGAAATGATAGGTCAGATGTTCCGCGCCACAGAGGCCGTCAGGACGCGGGCCGACGCAGCAAAGTCCCCAGACGTCGAGCGGTTCAGGATAGACCACGCCTTCCGCGCCATTGCTCTTCGCGCGCGCGGCGGCGGTCGCGGAGCGGTCGCGATAGAACGCGAGTGACGGCGCGAGTAGATCGGTGTCGCCACCCGCCACCGCGGGCCAGCCCAACCAGCGTTGATTCTGCGACATAAAATGGCAGCCCATCCAGCGGCGAAAGTCCGGGGTGACCGGTTCGCCTTCGTAGGTGGGCAGCTCGTCATTGTTGTTTCCCGTGATGCGACCATTGTTGTCGGTTGTGAAAATACCGCCGTTGAAAAGCAACGGCAGCTCGCCGTCGCGATTGCACGCGAGCATGTAGCGGAAGAGTTGGTAATTGCGCCCGATGAGAAAGCCGGGATCCGGTTCGCCTTTGTCGGAATTGATGACGATGTGGGAGCGCGACCAGAACTCGTTCCAGCGTTTCTTTTCGTCGGTCCTGGCGGCGCTGCGTTTGGCCGGGTCCAGCAAGCTCTTGGCCTCGGCCGCCCATTGGTCGGGATCGGCATTGACGGCGGCGGCGAGGCGCAGGGTGACCACGTGTTGTCGGCGGGCCGGAGTAACGCCGGTCCAGGCTTTCCCGTCCCAGAACTGCCAGCGCACCGGGGCTGCGGACGGCTCGCCGCTCAATCCGCCCTCAATGGCGATGGCCGAACCCGAGACGCGGCGGGCGGTCACATCGGGCAGGAACTCGGGGGTGGTCCCCTGTCCGCGGGCCTTGCCGGCAAGGTCGATGGGATAATCGGCATTGCGATGGAAGGCGAGGAAGCCGTCGGAAGAGGACTTCACGTGGTCGCCGAAGAAGGTGGTCTTGGCCCCCATCATGTCGTTGCGGATGCCCTCCTTGGTCTTTTCGCGCCAGGTGCCGAAAGCGATTTCGAGGGCTTCGGCGGCGGCGGATTCTGACTCAAAGACCAGCGTTTCACCGCCAAACCAAAGGCAGGCCTTAAAGTCGCCCTGGCTGACCGAGATGGTGCCGGTGGCCGGGTCGAGCGTCTGCGCGAAGCCGGCTCCGCCGAGAGGCCGATCCTTGGGAGTGATGCGCACGCAACCGAGCTTCAGGAGACGTCCGTGGGAGTCGTAAGCCCCGTTATGGGCGAGGTAGAGCCAAATCGAGCCGTCCTGGACCCAGACATTGGCGCCCGCGCCGAGGCGGCCGGAGAGGGGCATGGAATCGACTGAGTCCTGGGACGGGGTGTTCCAGGTGACTTTGCAGGATTCGACGCCGGCCTGCGCGCAGGCACACAGGGCGAGAATGACGGAGACAAGTCGTTTCATAAATCCAAGTCAGGGGTGCGGGTTGACTTTCAGGTTTGCCGGGAGCGTGGCGTGAAACTGATAAGGGCCGGGGCCGATTTGACGGGCTAATTCACCCGGCACGAACACCGTGGCGGTGGTGTTGGCAGGGATCGTCACGTCCATGACCAGTTGCCTGCCCTCGCGCCGCCAATGGCTGACGATGCGGCCATAGGGCGAATCGTGGTGTGCTTTGACCCAGGTCAGATCGCCAACAATGGCGGGTTTGATAATGATCTTTTTAAAGCCGGGCGCGGTTGGATCGGCCCGGATGCCGGCCAAGCCCTGGTAAAACCACCCGTCCAGCGAGGTGAAGCAGGAATGAATCTGGGAGTAGTAGCCATTCCATTGCTCCCACCAGGTGGTGGCGCCCTTTTCCAACATGTAGCCCCAACTGGGATATGTCGTCTGATTGACGATGGTATAGACCAGGTCGTTGCGGCCGATTTCGTTGAGATAGTTCAAGAGGAAGTAGGTGCCCAGCATGCCGGTGTCGAGGTGGCCCTGGCGATTTATGCGGATGCCGTCCTCCAGTTTCTTGAGAATCGTGGCCCTCAGTTCTTCAGGAACGATGCCGGTCATCAGTGGCATCACCTGATACGATTGCTCGTCCAGAACATAAAGCTCCCGCTCTTTGTCATAGAACGCGGCGTGGACGAGTGGACGCAACCGCGCAAGTTCAGCCCGGCAGGCCTTTGCCTCTTCCGCTCGTCCAAGAACGTCAGCCATCTCCGCCAGCTGCTCGCGCAGGTAAAGGCGATAGCAGTTGTTGAACAATTCCGCCGCGGGCTTCGGCGGCCAATTGTGCGTGTCCATGCCGCGCTCCGGCGGAACCCAGTCGCCGATAGAATCCCACTGCCCACCGAACGCGCGCACAACGCCATCCTTGGCATGAGATTCGATGGCCTCAATGTGACGTCGGCAGGCTTCGTAGTTGCGTTCGATGCTCCGTCGGTCGGCGTAGTAAAGGTAGTTCCGCCACGTCAGCGCCTGCGCGCAACCGCCCCAGGCCGGGCCGCCCCCGCCCGACTTGTAATTCGGGGCCGTGTGCGGCAGGTACCCGTTTGTTTCCGCGCCATCACACCAATCAGTGGCCCACTTGTCATAGAACGGAGCCATGCGGAAATTCATGATGCAACTCTCGATGGACACTTGTCCGTCCCCGTAGCCCATGCGTTCCCGGTGTGGACAATCCGACAGGAACCCGCACTGACTGAGACAGCGCAGAGTCCAGAGATTGACCTCGTGCATCCGGTTGAACAACGGGCTGGAACATGAGAAGTCACCGCACGTCTCCCAATCGGCACCGATGAGTTGAGCCTCGGCATCCGTCAGGGCCGGCGCGGCTGGCAGCCCCTCCACGATGGCATACCGGAACCCGTGGTAGTTGAACTTGGAGCAGAACTCTTCTTCCGCCTTTCCAGCAGAGATGAAACGATCGGCCTGGTTGAAGGTCTGGTAGGGGTCCTTTTTGTCGGCGTACTGAATAGTGACGCTTTGCCCAGCGCGTAGCCCGCGAAGACGCAATTTCAGCCAGCCGGTCAGATTGGCTCCAAAATCCAGTTCAAACTTAGTCTTTCCGGCTCCATCTTGCCCCAGTCTGGCGCAGGCTACGGCCGGGATGGTTTTCAAAACGCGCATCTTCGGACACTTCTGAGCATCGGCCGCAACAGCCGGTGCTGGAACAACGGCAACGGGAAACCAGCCGCTGTCATCCTGATCAGGATCGGCCCACTGAAGGTCTGCCTGGCGGGCGTCCACCTGTTCGCCGCCCATCTGGTTCCAACTCCACGGGCCAATGATCTGGCGCCCGCTGGACTTGCAGCGCCAGGCGGCGTCGGTGCCGATCCGGATCGGCTTCCCCTTCACGCTCATGTCGAGCTGTAGCCGGGCGATGGCTGTGTCGTGGTTCACGGCCGGATTGCGCCGGCCATCGAGGACTTTCCAATACCATCCGCGGCTAAGCCAAAGCCCGAGGCAGTTCCGGCCCTTCCGCAAATAGGGTTTCAGATCGTAGGTCAGGTAGAGCGAGCGCTTGTGATAGTTGGACAGCGCCGGACTCATCACGTCGTCAGCCACTATCTGACCATTGACGTAAAGCTCGTAGAAACCCATGACGTTCACGGTGGCCAGCGCCGACTCCGGCAACGCCTCGAGGGTGAAGGTGCGTCGCACGTAGGGTTCATCACGTGGATCGGGCCGTGATCCGTGCGGTTCCGGGACACTGAGTTCGTGGAAATCCTCGGCGGCCGCCTCGCGCCGCTCGCCGTTGACTTCGTAGATGACACGCAACTCCTTGACGTGCCACAGCGCGGGATCTCCGCCGAGCGACTTGGGATCCACCTTAAGACTGAGCCGCCCGTCGTTGAGGAGCTTTGTGACATGTGCGGTGGCATCGGCTGAGGCCGTGCCGTCGAGTGCCGCATAGGTAGCCTTGATGATGGTGAGCTTGTCGCCTGGCGCTGGAGATGGAGGACTGACTTCGGTGCTGATCCACTGCGCCGTCCAGTCTTCGGGATGGAGAATGCCCATGGTCCAGAACGCCGGCGTGCTCCAAGCCGAGGGCTTTCCGTCCGCATCCCACACCCGCACCTTCCATTCGCAGCGCGTTCGGGATTCCAGCGGCTTGCCGGCATACTCCACGTTGACGGATTGGTCTGACATGACCTTGCCGGAGTCCCAAAGACCGTCCACGACGACCTGATATGCCGTCTGTCGGCCTGAATTCAAAACCCAGCTCAGCCGCGGCTTGGGCGCATCAATGCCCAAGGGATCTTGCCGATATTCGCAACGCATGTGGTTGACGGTGACGGCTGTCGCGTTGGATTCCGCCGCGGAGGTTTTCGCGGGCAAGCCTGGAATGACCATCAGCCAAACGAGAAGGAGAAGGCTTGCGCATTTCATGGTGGTTTCCAGTTTCATGGGCAAAGCGGTATCTAGCGGCGAGGGAGAAGTTGGATGGCGGCTTGCCTGAAGAGTTCCACGCTCTTTGGCGACAGCGCGCCTTCCTGATAGATCTCCAGATTGAAGATAGGCACGTTCTTCCGCGCGATGAACTCTCTCAGCAGCGCGACCAGTTGTGGCGCGTTCCACTTGGGCGGGCCAATGTCGGTGTCTTTGCGGGCGTGAACCCAGTCCTGCTCCGTGATGAGTGTGGCGCAGGCTTGCAGACCTTGATGCGAGCCGCTGGAGATGCGGCCGTTGTCGCCGATTGCCACCAAGCCCCCCATGCCGGGGTCGCTGTTGCCTTCGCCACAGAAGTAATCCTGGAACTCCGTGGGCGACGGAAGTTCCCAGGGGTTGAAAGCAATCAAGCGCTTTGGGTAGCCAGCCTTGGCCGCCGTCGCCAGCCGCTCCCAAGGCGCGCTCCGATAGTAGTAGCTGATGGCGCCGTCATCGAACCACCAACCTGCGAGTCCATCGCCGTAGCGTTGGCCGGCTTCGCGGATCATGGCGGTCCAGTTGTTGAAAAGTCGGCTGGTGTCGGTTTCCCAAAAGCCGGTGGCTTGGAGCCAAGCCGGGTCGCTGCTGGCGCCGAGGTGGTAATAGAGAAACAGCTTCATCCCGCGTCGGGCCAGGGCACCCGCCAAGTCCGCTACGAGATCTCGGTGGGCAGACCGGCCCGGCAGGATCCGGTCGAGAGATGCCAACGGGGCCGGAAAGAAGTGCTGCGCGTGCGACGTTGTGAAGACGACAAAACCAGCTCCCACGTGGAAGACACCCTGGTGGCCGGAGCCGGCA
>CAZWJC010000086.1:0-24557 GCA_964634255.1 uncultured Verrucomicrobiota bacterium
CTTCAATGCGGAACATGTTGCCGTTGACGACCACCGTGTAGGTGCCGCCGAGGGATTGCGTAATGTAGGCTTGCTCTCCCTTTTGCAGGGTGACCTTGGTGCCGGCGGGCACCATGGCCGCCTCGACATCCCGCGTTAGCGTTTTTGGTTCGTTGGTCTGCATAACGATGGGCTCAATCTAACCGCTCACGGAAGGTTCGCCAGTGGCCATGCCGAAATCAATCCGCGATTGTGGTCACCAACCAGCAACGGCCTGCCCCACCCCATGCCGGATTCGTCACCGGGTTTTAACTTGGGCCTCGGCTGTGGGGCTGATGTAATACGGCCATGCAGGCAAAGCGACGCGCGGTCATTGATGTCGGCACCAACTCGGTCAAGCTGTTGGTGGCCGACGTGACCGGCGCAACCGTGCGGCCCGTGGCAGAATCCGGAAATCAAACCCGTCTGGGACAGGGGTTCTACGACACGCACCGGCTGCAAGCCCCGGCCATCAAGCGGACGGTCGCCGCTGTAACGGACTTCGCGGCGACCGCACGGGAGCTCGGCGCAACCAACGTGCGGGTCTTCGCGACCAGCGCCGCCCGGGATGCTTCCAATGCTCAGGACTTGGTTGCGGCCGTTGAGAAGGCATGCGGTTTGAAGTTGGAGATCATCTCCGGAGAGCAAGAGGCGGAATGGGCGTTCCACGGCGTGCGAACGAACCCGAAGCTCGCTCGCGAGCCGCTGCTCCTGCTGGAAGTCGGCGGCGGCAGCACCCAGTTCATACTCGGACAGGCGGGCGAAATCCACCTCCGCGAGAGCTTCGCGCTCGGCGCCGTCCGGCTGCTCGAAACGCTCCCCCACGGCGATCCGCCGATGGCCGAGGAACTGGAGGATTGTCGCGCCTGGATTCGCCACTTCCTCCTGGAACGAGTGCAGGCGCAATTGTCGCCGGCACTCCGCAACGAAGTGGTGCAGCACGCGAAGCATCATGCCGTCCGCCTTGTCGGCGTCGGTGGCACAGCTACCGTGTTGGCGCGGATGCAAGAGGGCATGCAGGATTACGACCGCGATCAGATCGAAGCCGTGCGCCTGAGTTGCGCCCAAGTCTGGCAATGGGTTGAGCGCCTGTGGTCGCTACCGTTAACTGAGCGAAGACGGATTCAGGGCCTGCCGCCCGAGCGGGCGGACGTCATCCTGACAGGCAGCGCCATTTACGGCACGGTGATGGAGACGTTCGAGTTTGACGAGCTCAGCGTCAGCACCCGCGGGCTGCGGTTTGCCGCAGTCATGAAGGAAGGCTGACCCTCAATTCGGGCGAGGGTCACAAGGCGGAAACTTGCCGGGCTACCGGGTAATGCCGAAAGTCTTTTCGAATTCGGCGGTAAACTTGGCCATGGTGCCGCCAATCTTCCCCGGCTGTTCGCCGAGGGTATTCATCATGCGAGCGACCGCTTCGGGCTTAAGACGCGCCAGCTCGATCGCCGCCATGATCAACGACAAGTTGTTGTTGATGTCGTGGCGCATGTTCGAGAGCTGCTTGTTCAGCTCGGCAATCTGCTCCGGCGTCAGCGTGACTGGCTTGTCAGGTAGAACCATCGCGGGAAACGATTGGCCGAAACGGGCTGAAAGGCAAGCTGCTTTCCGGCTTCCGGCCCAGGTTTTCCGTCACACCCTCAGCTTCCGCGACCCAGGTTCGTGGTCAAATCTGCGAATACGCAGTGGGCCGCAGGAATACGTTGCTGATGTTCGACACGATCTCCGGATCGGTGAAGCCGGGCGTCGTGCTCATCTTCTTCCACTCCGGATCGGAGACAAAGGTCTTCCAGTTCGCGTCATGCGCGGGCATGTCGTCGAACACGAGCAGGTAGGTGAGGTTCGGTAACTTCGCGCCCACCAACGTCTCGCCGAAGAACACCGGCGTCAACCCCGTGCGCCGGAACAGCGCAATCTCCCCGGTGTTGAACATCTCGATCTTCTTCTTATTCGCCTTCTTGCTGTGGCTCTCGTACGTGCGGAGCTCGAAGAGCCGCGGCTTTTTCTCGGCCGTCTGCTTGGGCACTTCGAGCTTCGGAATGCCCTCAAAGGCGATCATGAACGAGCTCTCAGCGCGCACGTAAGGGGGATCGCTGGGAGGCAGACCTGTAAACTCAGCCTTTTGGACCTCAGGATCCGAACCCAGTTTCTGATGGGCAGCAAAGAAAACCTCCAAAGACGGGTAGGCTTGGAGGACGTACTTGGTCGGATTGTCCGGGCCGGTGGCCACATCGAACACGCCGACCGGCGTCACGCCGAGACGGTTCAGCGCCGGGATCGCCGTTTCGTGCATGTAATCGTCGAAACGTCTCTGCATCGGTCCACGGCGGAGGTGGTAAAGACGCAGTTCGTAAAACTCGCCGGCGGCGCCGGCGGGCGGCTCGGCGGCAACAGTCTTCAGCGCCGGCAGGGTGGCGGCGAAACCGGCGGTGGCGAGGGACGATTTCAGGAATTGGCGGCGTTTCATGGTGACCGGATTGTGCGCCGGAGGCTTTCCTTCGGCAACTCCATACGCATCATACGCGACACCGATCGCCCCCCCAGTCAGCCCGGAACTGAGCCAAAATTGCCATTGCCACGTCCCGGGCCTCTGCTATCTTCTGCGTCCCTTCGCTGGGACGGCATTCGCCGCACGACGGAGGGAAACGGCCTCAAGTATCCTGTGCCGGTGTAGGCGCAGGTGGCCATAACAACATCGGTAACAATCCCGTGTTCCGCGGGATGGTCCGCGCCGGATGGCGGCGGGCTTTCAACCAAAGGAAACATTGTGTTAAGCATTGGCATTAAAGAACTGTTGGATGCAGGCGTTCACTTCGGGCATCAAACCCGGCGCTGGAACCCCAAGATGAAGCCTTTCATCTTCGACGCGCGCAACGGCATCCACATCATTGACCTCAGCAAGTCCCTGGCGCAGCTCGACGCAGCTTGCACCTTCCTCCGCGAATCCGTGACCAAGGGGGGACGCGTCATCTTCGTCGGCACGAAGAAACAGGCCCAGCAAGCGATCAAGGACACGGCCAAGGAATGCGGCCAGTTCTGGGTTACGGAGCGCTGGCTCGGCGGCACGCTGACCAATTTCGCCACCATTCGCCGCTCGATGAACCGCATGAAGGAAATCGAGAAGATGGAGGCCGACGGCTCGATCAACAACTACGTCAAGCAGGAGCAAAGCTCCATCCGGCGCGAAGCCGCCCGGCTCGTGAAGTACTTTGACGGCATCCGCGGCATGGAGAAGCACCCCGCTGCCATGTTCGTCGTGGACATCAAGCGCGAACACAACGCCGTCGCGGAAGCCCGCAAGCTGAAGATCCCCGTGGTTGCCGTCGTGGACACCAACTGCGACCCCGACTTGGTGGACTACCCGATTCCAGCCAACGATGACGCCATCCGCTCCGTGCGCATGATCCTGAGCGTGGTGGGCCAGGCCGTCACGCAGGCCCGCGCCGAACACGAGGCCAAGTTTGGCCGCCGCAAGGCCGAAGAAGAGGCCGCGACCACCGCAACGCCTGCCCCGACCGAAGCTGCCGCCCCAGCGGTCGCACCGACACCGCAGGCTTGAGCCTGCGGT
Source organism: uncultured Verrucomicrobiota bacterium (assembly GCA_964634255.1). Lineage (GTDB taxonomy): Bacteria > Verrucomicrobiota > Verrucomicrobiia > Limisphaerales > MWDV01 > MWDV01. The sequence continues at coordinate 3,584 of CAZWJC010000086.1, forward strand.
CATTGATCGGCATTGGATTTGTTTCAAACCTGAACCGGATACCTATTTCCTTTTATGGCTGAGATTACCGCCGCCAACGTGGCCAAGCTTCGCGAGATGACCAACGCGGGCATGATGGAATGCAAACGCGCCCTGACCGAAGCCCAGGGTGACATGAACAAGGCTGTCGAAATCCTTCGCAAGAAGGGCGCCGCCACGGCCGCCAACAAGGCCGCCCGCGAAGCCCGCGAAGGCATTATCGTTCAGCACGTCCTCCCGGGCGCCCGGGCAGGCATCCTTGTGGAACTAAACTGCGAAACCGACTTCGTCGCCCGCAACGACATGTTCCGCGCCTTTGGCGCCGATGTTGCGGCCAAACTCGCCGCCGATCCGAAGACGGACCTCGAAGCGTTGCGCCTCGATGCCGTGAGCCGGATTCGCGAGAACCTCAAGATCACGCGTCACGTCCGGATGGAAGTCAGCGGCAACGGCATGATCGCCGCCTACATTCACACCGGCTCGAAGATTGGCGTGCTCGTCGAAGTGGGCGCGACCAACGAGGCGACTGCGGCCACCGAAGACTTCAAGCAACTCGTCCGCGACATCACACTGCAAATCGCCGCCGCGTGTCCGATCGCCATTTCCCGCGACCAAATGCCTGCTGACGTGGTGGCCAAGGAGCGCGAGATCGCTGCCGAACAGGTGAAGAACAAGCCCCCGCAGGCGATCGCCAAGATCGTCGAAGGCAAGCTGGAGAAGTATTTCCAGACCTGCTGCTTGCTCGATCAGGGCTACGTGAAGCAGAACTCCGAGATTACCGTCAAGGAGCACATCGCCAACGTCTCCAAGAAGCTGAACGACACGATCGTCATCCGGCGCTTCGTGCGCTACCAGATCGGCGAAGCGGTCAACGCCTGACCTGACCCGCATCTTTCACGACGGGCGTCCTTCGGGACGCCCGTTTTGATTTTTGAGCCGGCCTCTTGACTTCGATCAGAGGAGGTCTACGGGAGAGAAGCCTTGGCGAGCGCCTCCAGCACGATTCCCGGCGTGAGCGCCTCGGGCAGCACCAGTGGCGGCGCGGTGGCATCCCGCGGATAGACGAGCACCAACGGCACACCCGCACGCTGAAAGCGATTCAACTCCTCGGTGATGTCCGCCGGGAAACGAGTGTAATCGCCCAGCAGCGCCACAGCATTGATCTCCTTCAGCTTCGCGCGCACAGGCGCGGTCTCAAGGGCGAACTTCTTGTTCGCCTGACAGGTCAGACACCACTTGGCGGTGAAATCCACGAGCACCGGTCGCCCTGCCGCACGCGCCTGTGCGACAGCCTCTGGCGACCACCGCAGCCACTCAATGCCATCGGCACTTTCCTGGAGCGAACCGGTGGCGGCTTGGGGTGGCAGCGGCTCACGCCAACGCAACTGGCTTTCCAGCGCGTAACCATAACCCACAACCAGCAGAATCAGCGTCGCCATAAGTGCCAGCCCGCGTCGCTTCGTGCCGCGTTGCAGAAAGGTACCGTAAACCCACGCCGCGATGGCCACGAAGACAAGGAAGATCGCCAGCCACCAGGTCCGCTCGCCATAATGTTCCGCCACGATGCTCAGCAGCCACACCGCCGCGGCCAGCATCGGGAAACCCATTGCCACTTTGAAGCGCTCCATCCATAGGCCGGGCTTGGGCAGGAACCTCAGCCAGGCCGGCTGCCAGCTCAGCACCAGATACGGCGCCGCGAGACCGAGCCCGACGGTTAGCATCGTCAGTGCGATGATTGATGGTGGTTGCGCGAAGCCGAAACCCACCGCCGCTCCCAGGAACGGCGCGGTGCAGGACGTCGCCAGGATTGTCGCCAGCAGGCCATTAAAGAACGCGCCGGCGGCGCCGTGTTTGGACGACAGCTCCGCGGCGGTTTCCAGCGCCCGTCCGCCGAGCGTAACCTCGAACACGCCGAACAGATTCAGCGCGATCAAGGTGACGAGCGTGGTCATGACGATCAGAAAATACGGATTGCCGAACTGAAAACCCCAGCCCGCCTTGCTCCCGGCTGCCTTCAGGCCGATCACCATGATGGCCAGCGCCAGAAACGACGCGAGCACGCCGGCGGTGTAAATCAATCCAAGCCGCCGAACCTCAAGCGGGTTCTCCCGGGCTTGTGCCACAAAACCGAGAATCTTCAGCGCAATCACGGGCAAGACGCAGGGCATAACGTTCAGGATCAATCCACCCAGGAAGGCGTAGAGCAGCATCTGCCAGAGCGAGGGGGCGTTCGCCCCGCTACCGGCTTCGCTGGTGACCGTCGTGACCGTGGTCGCAGCGGTCGGCGCATCCTCGAGTGTCACCGTGACCTCATAGGCCGATTTTTCTGCACCGCTCTTCTGAACCAGCACACCCGCGATCGCTTTCGGCCAGTCACCCCCGGACTTCATCACACTTTTGCGCAGACACACCAGGCCTGCGTCGGCAGGTAGACGCTCAGTCGTCGGTTGCACCTCATACGTCTCACTGGCGAAGGGAAAGAACTCCGCCTCGGCGACAGTGCCCTTCGCAGTCCACTCCAATACCAGCGGACGAACCTTGCCGTCGCCCGGCGTTTCCCACCGGGCGCGCGCCCGCAGAGCCTCACCCGCCTGCGGCAATCGGTTGCGCCAGACTTCGATAAGTTTCGCCTCGGGAGAATGGTTCATGGCATCGCCGACCGTGAGCTTCGCACTCACGTTTGCATCGCCGGGGATGCAGGACTCCTTGCATTCGAGCCAGTCGACCTTGGCCTTCAGTTCCAGTGTGCCGGGTTTGAGGTTGGTCGAAAGCGTCAGCGGCACGAGCAAAACGACTTCGTCATGATAGACGTAGGTGGTGAGGTCGTCCTCGCCATACTTCTCCGGCGGCGGCCACTGAATCTCGCCCGCAGTGACACCGGGGGGAAGTTCCCATTTGATCTCGGTGGCCATGCCAGACGCGCCGGGATTTCGCCAATACGTGTGCCACCCCTCCTCCATCCGCAGATGCACTCCGGCCGTGATGGCATCACCGGGGCGGGCCGTCGAGGCGGAGAGGACCAGTCGTGCCTCCGTATGCGCTGCCAAGGCTGGCAGGACGCTCGCCACGGTTAGCGCCACGGTTAGGATTCGTTTGAGTGGTTGCACGCAGATATAGATGCCCTAGGATGTCAAAACGTTGAAAGCTTTTTCGCCGCTGCCGCCCACGAATATAACTTCGCAGGAGACGCTGAGCGAACGGGTCACCTCCCGCCTCAACCACGGACCCGATCCGCTCGCCGGAAGCGCTCTCCCGTGAAAGAACCCACAAACCCCGAGGGCTACCGGGAGGCAGCCACTCTTGCGCTCAGACTCTGCTCGTGACATCGTGACCGCCATGAACCGACGAGACTTTCTCCGAACCGCCGCCACCGTCAGCCTGACCGGACTGGGCATGGGCATGCAGAGGACTCTTGCCGGTGAATCGACTGCTGCCAAACGGAAGTTCTCGCTCTGCCTGGCGTGCGGGCCGATCGGCGTACCTGGCGATCCGCAAAAGCAACTTGTTTGGGCCAGTCAGTTCGGTTTTGAGGCCATCGAGCCATCCGTCCAATTCCTCGCCAAAATGGCCGACAGCGAGCTTCGAGGGTATCTCGGCGAGATGAAGGCCAAGCATCTGACGTGGGGCGCGGCGGGTTTGCCACTGGAGTTTCGCGGAAGCGAGGAAGCCTTCGCGCAAAGCCTGAAGGACCTGCCGGAGTTTGCCCGCTCCTTACAGCGGGCCGGCGTGACCCGCGTGGCCACCTGGCTCTCACCGGGACACAAGTCGCTCACTTACCTGGCCAACTTCCACCAGCACGCCCGCCGACTTCGCGAAGCCGCCCGCGTCTTGGGTGATCACGGCCTGCGCCTGGGTTTGGAGTATGTCGGACCGAAGACTTCTTGGAGTGCCAGCCGGTTTCCGTTCATCCACACGATGGCCGAGATGAAAGAGCTGATTGCGGAAATCGGCCGCGACAACGTTGGTTTTCTGCTGGATTGCTGGCATTGGTACACGGCGCAGGAAACCGAGGCCGACCTACTCTCGCTCAAGGCCAGCGACGTGGTCCTTTGCCACCTGAACGATGCGCCCGTCGGTATTTCTGTCGAACAGCAGATGGACAATCGCCGTGGCCTCCCCTGCTCCACCGGGGTCATTGACGTAAAGACGTTTCTCGGTGCGATGATCCGGATCGGTTACGACGGTCCGGTCGTATGCGAACCGTTCGCGGAGGAACTGCGCCAGATGCCGCCCGAGCAGGTGCTGGCTGCCGTCGCCACCGCGATGAAGAAAGCCGCAGCTTTGGCGGAAGGATAGCCGGAATAGGCGGACGATTGCCGGTCCCGCACGATGGGATCTTAATCGTCGTCGTCCTCGTCGCCGCGCGGGAAGATGAAACCGGCCCGTATCGGACGCGGCATGGGGCTGTCGGCGCCCCGCACCGAACGCCACACCACCTCGTTCAACAACAAATCGTCAGCCGCGTCCTCCTTGGCGAAATTCATTTTGAGATCGCTGCCCCAAGCGCTGGCGGTGTTCATCGTGGTCAGGCTCACGTTCGCCGGCAACGCGGTGTAGGGCCGTAAGTCCGGCGTGGCCTGGAACGCGTTGTACATCGGACGCGCCGCGGCATCGAACTGCGACATGGGCTGCAAACCCAGAATGAGTTCCATCGTCCGCAACATGCTGGCCGTCGAGTACATCGTCGAATCCACGGTTTCACGCCGGATGTAGGGGCTAATGGCATAGGCGATCGTGCGATGCGCGTCCACGTGATCCGAGCCGTTCTGGGCGTCATCTTCGACCACAAACACCGCCGTCTGACTCCAGAACTTGGAGCGCGACAAGGCTTCGATAACTCGCCCGAACGCCAGGTCGTTCTCTGCCAGATATGCCGTCGGCGTCGGAAATCCCGCTGTGGTACCGTGCGTGTGGTCGTTGGGCAATCGCAGGATTTGGAGTCGCGGCATGTCGCCCTCGGCCTCGAACCGTTTGAGCTCGGCAATGAACCGCTCGGCGCGTTTCAAATCCGAATAGCCCAAATCGAATCCGCGATACCATTCGTCAATGTGCCCCACCAGGTTCTTCACCTTGGAGCGCATGGGTTGGGTGAGCGTCGCACCGTTATAGACGAACTCGCCATAGCTCCGGCACGTCACGCCAGCCTCCTTGGCACGGTCCCACAGATAACCGCCAGCGGGCATGGCCACCGGCAAGTTGCCCTCGCTTGGGTACGGGAACTTCTCGGAGCGCCCATGGCCGTATTTCAGCGGCCAGGTTTTCTCGACGAAGTCGGTGGCATACGCCCCCATGCTCCACTCATGGCCGTCGGCGCTGACTTCACTCTCGACGTAGAAGTTGTCCAGCAGCACGAACTCGCGAGCAAGCTGATGATGATTCGGCGTCACGCGCTCTGGGAAGATGCACAAGTTGGAATCGCCATTCCCCCGGGGCATGTCTCCGAGAATCTGGTCGTAAGTGCGGTTCTCTTTGATGATGTAGAGGCAATACTTGATGGGGCTGGGATCGCCGGGCCGCAACGGGATGGGATTGTCCGGCGAACGTCCACCCCACGTGCTGGCGTCCGGCCGCAACGGACTGCACAGTCGGGCCTGCGCGCTGTAGCCCTCGAGCTTGGCGAGAAACTCCTTCCGGGGATGCAGGTCAATGACCGTCAACCCGCCGTGGAAGAGTCCGGCGATGTACTCGGTCGTGGAACGTTTTGTTTGGATGCCGGGTTTGGGACCGTCGGGGTTTGCTTTGGAGGCAAAGCCTTTCCCGCTGGCCACAAGCAGGCGTTTCCCATCCGGCGTCACGCGCACCGAGGTCGGATACCACCCCGTGGGGATGAACCCCAGCGAGCGACTCTTGCCCGGCATCTGCACGTCAAAGACGGCTAGCAGGTTGTTGTCCGCGTTCGCCACAAACAGCAACTCCTCGTCCGGCGAAAGCGCCAGGCTGTTGGGGGTGGAACCGGGGGGCGACTGCGGATAGAGCGCTGCCCACAGAGTTTCCAGAAGCTGGCCGCCCTCCGTATCAAACACACTCACCGTGTTCCGGTTGGCGTTTGCCACAAACAAGTGCTTCCCGGACCGGCTGAGCACCATTTCGCAGGGATGCTCGTCGGTCTTCCAGTGCGCCGTGACGCGACTGGACTTAAGATCAATGACGGCAACCGCCGCCTGCGCCCACAAACTCACGTAGAGCCGCTGTCGTTTCTCATCCACGCGGCAGCCATAGGGAAACGGGTCCTCCGCCTGCACCTGTATTTCGGCGGCCTCGCGGCGTTTCTCCGCGGCAGCGGTATCGAAATCCTGTGCCGGCCGCGGGGTCACATTCTCGAGTTCTTTCGGCTCACCCAACCGAATGTCCACCACTCCTGCCTTGCCCGTCAGGTCCACCTGGCTCACGCGATGTCCCCAGACGTTTGCCGCGTAGAGGCGGTGGTGCGCATTGTCCACCGCCAGGCCGGCCGGGACGCCTTTCTTCTCCACAGCACGCAGCTTGAATTGCCGTTTGGCACTCAAGACGCCAGCCGTGAAATCGAATGCGTAGATCACCTCGTTGTTCGAGCCGCTGCAATACAGCCTCGTGCCCGCGCGGTCGAACTCGATCCCATAGAACCCTTCAGCGATCCGCGTGCGAGACACGACCTTGGGTTCTCGGACGTCCACGACGACAATTTCGTGCGGCCCGTAGCCGCAGTGGAGAATTGCGGCAAATTGCCCGCCCGGATGCACGGCGATGTTGACCGGGAAATCCCCCAGCTCGAGCTGGCGGCCCACCGGGCGCAACGACCACTGATTTGGCAGCAACACCGAGCCGTCGGCTTTGGGCCCGGGCCATGCGGCGGATGATTGTGGGGTCGTGGCCGCAATCACTCGGTGATTGGTGGCCGCCTCGCAGGATGTCACAAGGAGCAGGGCCAGCAGGCCGCCCGAAACCGATTTGGTTGACAACATACAGTCTGGGATGATGACAGGCGACTGGCCTGGCAGTAAAGCAACGAACTCAACGTGAACGATGGCCAGCGATTAGTACCGACTCCCGTGGATGTGAACTGAACCCGTCCAAAGCGCATGGTCGATTAAGACGAAGGCCGCTCAACCGAGATTCTGATCGCAATGACTTCGGCGGCGAGCTGTGTTTACAGGCGAAAAAGCGCGTGGAAATCCTCCGCCAGCCGCGAAGCCCGGCCCGGCCTTCGTCATTGCCCGCAACCGAGCTTCCGAGTAAAAGACCGTCATGCCGAGCTGCGGAAACGGGGAAGACGCTGGCTTCCATTGCGAGCAATGCCTACCTCGCGATCGCACGTCCTGACCGGACACCATCGAACTGGAATGGTATGGCCACCCAGAAAGACACGATTGAATTCATCCTGAGCAAACTCCGCGATCACACCCGCTTCACCACGCGAGCAATGTTCGGCGAATACGCCCTCTACGCTGACGGCAAAGTAGTCGCCTTGGTCTGTGACAATCTCTTGTATGTGAAGATCGTCCCCACCAGCAAGGCACTGGAGCAACTGTGCGAGAAAGCGGAACCCTATCCTGGAGCCAAGCCTCATTACCTCGTCGAGGAAGGCCAACTCACCACGATCGATGAACTGCCTACGATTCTTGTGGCCATCGCCGCGGCCGTTCCAGAAAAGAAGCCCAAGCCGAAAAGGAAGCAGACCACGTAAACCACTCCATCCGCTTCCGCATTGCCCGAAGATCGGCTTCGGGGTACAACCCATCCATGCCGAGCCGGGAAAAACTCGCCGCGTTTGTCGCGTGGTGTGCCCAACACATCACCGGCGACGAAAAAGGTGAGGCGCAGATCTTCCTCGACCGCTTGTTTCAGGCGTTCGACCAACCCGGCTGCCTCGATGTCGGCGGGCACACCGAGTTCCGCCTCCGCAGGGCCGGCGAGGACGGCGGCGGCATGGCCTTCGCCGATTACGTCTGGAAACCCATCGTGCTGATCGAAATGAAGCGGCGCGGTGTGAACCTCCAGAAGCACTACCGCCAAGCGTTCGACAACTGGACGCGCCTGGTCCCCGGTCGCCCGCGGTATGTCGTCCAGTGCAACTTCGACGAGTTCCGCATCTACGATTTTGACTCCGACCTCGACACGCCCAAGGACACGCTCGCGCTGACAGAACTCCCCGATCGCTGGGGGCCGCTCGCGTTTCTCGCACCCGGCAATCCGAAGCCGAACTTCGAGAACGACCGCGTCGCCGTCACTACGCAAGCCGCCGACAAGCTGGCCGAGTGTTTCCGCACGCTGCTCAAGCGCGGCGAATCCCGCGAGATGGCGCAGCAATTCATCCTGCAAATGCTCGTGGCGCTCTTTGCCGAGGACATTGATCTGCTGCCGAAATACTTCGTCACAAACCTGCTGAACGAATGCAAGACGCCCGCAGACGGCTACGACATCATTGGCGGCCTGTTCGAGGCGATGAACAGCAAAGCGCCCAAGACCGGCGGACGGTTCAAAGGCGTGCCCTACTTCAACGGCGGGTTGTTTGCCCAACCCGCCCGCCTTGAGATCAACGACATTGAACTCGACCTGCTGAAGAAGGCCGCGTCGTTCGACTGGTCCAAGGTCCAGCCCGAAATCTTCGGCACGCTCTTCCAGCACTCGATGGACGCCTAGGAACGCCACGCCTTCGGCGCACACTTCACCAGCCCGTCCGACATCATGAAGATCGTCAAGCCGACGATCACCGATCCGTGGAAGGAGCAGATTGAAAGCGCCAGGACCTTCAAGCGCCTGCGCGAACTGCGCGACCGGATGCACACTTTTCGCGTGCTCGATCCCGCGTGCGGCTCCGGCAACTTCCTTTATATCGCCTACCGCGAGATGAAACGGCTGGAGGCGCGCATCTACGAACGCATTGACACGGAATTCCCCAAATTCGCCAGCGAAGGCGAAGGCCAGATGCGCTTCAGCTACCTGAGCGCGCAGAATTTCTACGGCCTCGACATCCTGCCCTTCGCCATCGAGATCGCGAAAGTGACGATGATGATTGCGCGCAAGCTAGCAATTGACGAACTGCACATCAGCGAACAGCCGCTCCCGCTCGATAATCTCGATAACAATTTCATCGCCGCCGACGCGCTGCTCACGCCCGAAGGTCTGCCCGCGCCATGGCCAAAAGCCGATGTTATCATCGGCAATCCACCGTTCCTTGGCTCGCGCTACTTCGCGAAGGAACACGGTTACGAATACGTGCGCAAAGTTCACGCGGTCTTTCCCGACGTGCCGAAGATGGCGGACTTCTGCGTGTATTGGTTTCGCAAAGCCGCTGACCATCTCCCCGCTTGCACGGTTGCTGATCCCGTTGCGGGCCGCGCTGGACTCGTCGGCACGCAAAACATCCGCAACGGAGAAAGCCGCGTAGGCGGGCTCGATCACGTTGCGGAGCACGGAACGATTGTGGAAGCCGTGGACAACCAACCGTGGTCCGGCGAAGCCAACGTTCATGTCTCGGTTGCCAACTGGGTGAAGACGCAGGATGCCGCGCTGCTCCCGAAAGCACGCAAGCTCTGGTTCAAGGTCCAGTCTGATGCTGCCGGGAAGAAGGCGCGCAAGCGTGGCAGCGGGCCTGCGACGAAGGAGTATGAATTGGATTGCCGTGAATGCGATTCCATCAGTTCTGCATTGTCGGATGCAACTGACGTGAGCGTGGCGCGCATTCTTAGTGTGAATGCCGAACCCAAATGCGTCTTCGTCGGTCAGTATCCCTTCAACGAGGGCTTCTGGCTAAAGCCGGATGAAGCGGAAGCGATGCTGCGCACGCAGCCAAAGCTCCACGAGGTTGTCTTCCCCTACATGATTGGTCGCGACCTTGTGGACGATGGTCAACCGAGTCGCTGGATTATTGACTTTGGCCAACGCGATGTTCTGCAGGCAATGCAATACCCGGTCGCTTTTGATCGTGTGAAGGAACTGGTAATGCCAGACGTAGTGGCGAAAGGCGAGAAAGAGAAGGCTGCCACCGGGAAAGACAGCACCCGGTGGACGCGGCTTGCCAAACGATGGTGGCAGCTTCGGGATCGACAAGCGGGTACCATGGCTGCGATCTCCCGAGTTCCGCGGTACATCGCTTGTTCACGGGTTACCAAGCGTCCGATCTTTGAGTTTATCTCCTCCGCCATACATCCAGACAACACGCTGGTCGTCTTCCCGTTCGCCGATGACTACGCGTTCGGAGTCTTGCAGTCCTCCGCGCACTGGCAGTGGTTTGAGGCGAAGTGCTCCAAGCTGACCGAGCGACTGCGTTACACTGGCGACACCGTCTTCGACACCTTCCCGTGGCCGCAGTTTGAAGGATCGCACGAAGCCCGCGAAGGCAGCGAAGGCGGGGCGAAACCTTCGTCCCCTTCGCGTCCGTCGCGCGCCATGATCGCCAAAATTGACGCCGTGGCCGCCGCCGCGCGGGAGGTGCGCCGCATCCGCGCCGAGGCGTTGCCGAGCTTGAAGGGCGGCCTGCGCGCCCTCTATCGCACCCTCGAATTGCCCGGCGCGAATCCGCTCAAGGATGCCCACGCCGCGCTCGACACCGCCGTCCTCGCCGCCTACGGCTTCAGCGCCAAGCAGGATTTGCTCGCCCAACTCCTCGCCCTGAACCTCGATGTCGCCGCGAAGATTGAGAAGGGTGAACCTGTCACCGCGCCCGGCGTACCGCCCGGTTATCCCGACCCGCAGCAACTGGTGACACAGGATTGCATCCAGCCGCCCGGCGCCGCTTGGGAATCCGCCTACGCCGCGCCACCGATGAAACCGGCACATCCGAGCCTGACGCCCGAACAGGCTTACGGCGACGCCGCCCATTATTATTCCGCCAAGGAAGATGCTCCGCCGTACCACGCCGATTGATTACTCCATGACGTCCAGTCCAGAAAGCTACCCGCCGCCGGTCAACCAGTTGCTGAACCTCGGCCAACCGAAGGACCACGGCTTCACGCTGGATTACGCCACGTTTGGGATTGGATCGGAAAGCATTCCGGACCTGCTCCGCATGGTGGCGGATGAAAGCCTTCACCACGCCTCCGGTGAGAGCAAAGAAGTTTGGGCACCGGTTCATGCCTGGCGTGCGTTGGCCGGGCTCAAGACCGAAGCAGCCGTTGGCCCCTTGCTCAGCCTGCTGCCGCGAATTGACAAACACGACGACGATTGGGTAAGCACCGAGATTCCGCGCGTGTTGGGCGAACTCGGGGGCGCGGCCGTCGAGCCAGTGACGGCGTATCTGGCCGAAGCCGCTCACGATGACTGGGCACGGATCGCCGCGGCCAGGACGTTAGGGGAGATCGGCACGCGGCATTCGGACCTGCGCGCTGCCTGCGCGGCTCGATTAAGTGCGCAGTTGGAGAAGTTCGCCGAACAAACCGAAGCGTTGAATGCCTTTCTGGTTTCACCGTTGCTGGACCTGAAAGCCCGGGAGGCATTGCCCGTAGTGGCCCGCGCCTTTGCCGATGGTCGCGTGGACGAATCGGTAGTGGGCGACTACGAGGACGTGGAGATCGCATTCGGGCTGAAGACGCAACGTCGGCAACCGCGCAAGCCGAATGCGCTGACCGAGCTGGGGGCGAAGCTACGAGCGGTTTCTGAGGCCAGTCAGGAAGTTGACGGTTTACTGGATGGCCTAACCAGTCCGGCAATTCCATCACCTCAAGCAAGCCGAATGAAGCTTGGCCGGAACGATCCCTGCCCATGTGGAAGCGGCAAGAAATACAAGAAGTGTTGTGGTAAGCCTGTTTGAAGCGGCATGGCAGCACTATTTGTCTCCACAGCCAATGCCCCGGTCAAAGCCATTATCTTCGACCTCGACAATTGCCTCGCCGCGGCCAACGAGCCGGGAGAACGACTCCTTGCGCCTGTCTTTGCCGCGATCCGCGCGGCCAACGACGGCGCGGTGTCCGAAGCCGCCTTGCGCGCGGCCTTCGCCGATTGCTGGCGCACCGCCTTTGACGCGGTTGCCGAGAAATACCACCTCACCGCTGCCATGCGCGCCGCCGGCAGCGTAGCTTTGAGCCTGGTTGAGGTGACGACGCCGATGCACGGCTACGGCGATCTGGCAACGCTGAAGGAGTTGCCGGTTCAGCGGTTTCTGGTCACGTCCGGCTTCCGGCGGTTGCAGGAGAGCAAGGTGCGGGCGCTCGGGATCGCTGACTGGTTTGCCGCCATCTACATTGACGCTGTTGGCGAGCCCGATCGAAAAGGCAAGTTCGGCATCTTCCGCGACATCCTCGAGCAACAGCGGCTGCAGACCGCCGAGGTGCTCGTCGTCGGCGACCATCCAGAATCGGAGATCGCGGCCGGCAATCGGCTGGGGATACGAACGGTTCAGATTCTCCGGCCCGGGGTTCAACGGTGCGAGAGCGCTACCGAACACATCAGCAACTTGGGGGAACTGAAGGGGCTCCTGTGAACCGACCGCTTCCGCACAGTCACAACGCCGCGTAACTCTTTGTCCCTGCCCGCCGTCTTGCAATCCGTGCAGGCATCAACGACAGTCTGCCGTGAGTAATCGCACCAACACGTGATTTCACCGCGTCCATACGCAGCCGGAGCTACCTGAGCCAAAAGGTGAACCCATGAACCGCCCCCACCCCGCTCGCCGCAACGAACTGGAGCGTGATGCTCAACGCCTGCTTGCCAAACTTGGCAACGCGTCGCTTTCCCGCCGCGAAGCCCTCCGCCGCTGCCTGTACGGTGCCGCGGGGCTGTTCCTCGCGGACGGTTGGGGCGTGCGCGCTCATGCCGCAGCCAAACCTGCCAAGGCCAAGTCGGTCATCCAGATTTGGATGTGGGGCGGGCCCTGCCACATCGACACGTTTGATCCCAAGCCCGAGGCAGGGCGGGACTACTGCGGATCGCTGGACAAACCGATCCCGACGAACGTGGACGGCATCATGATCGGCCAACTCCTGCCGCAATTGGCCAAGCAGGCGGACAAGTATTCCATCATCCGCAGCCTGACCCACGGCAATAACGGCCACGAGACCGCGGCTTACATGGTGCAGACCGGACGCCCTTCGGGCGGACGCGACGTCTATCCGTGCGTCGGCGCGGTGACTTCGCTCTTCAAGGGTTACGAGGCCGGTTACAAAGGGTTGATTCCGCCGTACATCGTGCTCACCCGTCCTCAAGGGCGGTTTTCGGAGGCTGGTTTTCTCGGTTCGAAGTACAAGCCCTTCGCCACGGGCGGCGATCCGGCGCGAACGCCGTTCGCCGTGGAAGGCGTGGTGGCAGCGGGGATCAGCGAACAGCGGCAGCGGGATCGCCGGGCGTTGCTCGACAAGCTGAACACGTTCGGACGCAACCTGCCGGGCGACGCAACCCTCAAGACGCTCTACCAATCTGAGGAACAAGCCTACGAACTGATCCTCGGTGGCGCGGGCAAGCTGTTTGACCTTTCGCAGGAGAAAGACGAACTGCGTGAGCGCTACGGCCGGACGACGTTCGGGCAGGCGTGTTTGATGGCGCGGCGGTTGGTGGAAAAGGGGGTGCCGTATGTCACGATCAACCACGAAGGGTGGGACACGCACAAGAATCACTTCCCGGCCATGAACCGCAAGCTGCCCGAGTTTGACAAGGGCTTTGCCACGCTGCTCCAGGACCTGTCCGACCGGGGGTTGCTCGACAGCACGCTCATCTGGTGTTGCGGCGAGTTCGGCCGAACACCGAAGGTTCTCTGGGAAGCGCCATGGAATGGCGGGCGCAATCACTTCGGCAAAGTGTTCTCCGCCGTCGTCGCCGGCGGCGGCTTCAAGGGGGGTCAGGTTGTCGGCGCTTCAGACGCCAAGGGCGAAGAGGTCAAGGATCGACCGGTGTACCCGTGCGATCTCCTCGGCAGCATGTACGAACTCATGGGTATCGATCTCAACGCGAAGCTCCCACATCCGCAAGGCACCCTGGCGCAGGTTGCCCCCAGCGCGGACGACAACGTGAAATCGGGGGGACGGTTAAAGGAAATCGTGTGAGCGAGGCGCAAGATCCCAAGACCGGAATCCGAAGCTCGAAGGAAGTGCGCATGCCGAAATCCGACGACGCCTGCAATCTCCGGCGTCGCCTCTCCTTAGCCCCACGGCGAGGGACGTGGACCGTTCGAGTTTCGAGTTCCGGATTGCCTTCGGAGTTCGGGTCTGGGAGTTCGGGTTTCGCCACGGCTCTTGCCCTATTGCTGGCGCTCGCGACTCCCATTCTCGCCCAAACCACGCCTCGCGCCGGCTACGTTTATCCCGCGGGTGGACGCGCCGGCAGCACCTTCCAAGTCGTCGTCGGTGGGCAGTTCCTCGAAGGCGTTACCAACGCGTTCATTTCCGGCAGCGGTGCGAACGCAACCGTCATCGGCTTCAACAAGCCGATGAACCAGGGCAAGTTCAACCAACTGCGCGACGACATGCGAGTGCTGCAGGACCGGAAACAGGCGGCTCTTCGCGATGAACGGCGTGGCGTCAAAAACTCCACGAACGTTTGGACCACAGCTGACGAGAAGAAGCTTACGGACATGCGGGATCAGGTGCTGAAGAACCCGCCCAACCGCCAAGCCACGCCGGCCATCGCCGAAACCGCCACCTTGCGAGTCACCTTGGCCACCAACGCCGAGCCGGGAGTACGGGAAATCCGCCTGAGCACGCCCACGGGGCTCTCGAATCCGCTCGTCTTCTGCGTCGGCCAGTTGCCAGAGACCGCAGAGCCTATCGCCCGGGCCGAGAACCCGGAGTTGGATCGCTTTCTGGAGCGGCTGGGCCGGACGGTGACCAACACCCCGACTCGCAGCGAGATGCGCATCCACCTGCCGGCCACCGTGAACGGCCAGATCATGCCCGGAACGGTGGACAACTATCGCTTCACAGCTCGCAAAGGCCAACGCTTGGTCGTGGCCGCCAGCGCCCGCGCCCTCATTCCGTATCTGGCCGATGCGGTACCCGGCTGGTTTCAGGCGACGCTCGCGTTGCGCGATGCGAAGGGCAAGGAACTCGCCTACACAGACGATTTCCGTTTTAACCCCGACCCGGTGCTTTTCTACGAAATCCCGCGCGACGGTGATTATGTGGTTGAGATCAAAGATTCCATCTATCGCGGACGCGAAGATTTTGTCTATCGGCTGACGATGGGAGAAGTGCCATTTGTCACCAGCATCTTTCCGCTGGGCGGCCCCGCAGGCGAAAAAACCGAGCTTGAGCTCAAGGGATGGAATCTGCCGGAAACCAAACTCATGGTGGACGACAAGGATCAACCGCCGGGCATCCGGACCGTGCGCCTCCGAAAAGGCGAATGGACTTTCAATCCCCTACCCTTCGCGGTGGACACGCTGCCCGAGTGCCGGGAGGGCGCGGGAAACAACGAGCCGAAGCAGGCCCAGCGTCTGACTTTGCCAATCATCGTCAATGGCCGGATCGAACTGGCAGGAGACGTGGATGTCTTCCAGTTCGACGGCAAGGCCGGCGAGGAAATCGTCGCCGAGGTTTGCGCGCGTCGACTCAACTCCCCGTTAGACTCCCAGCTCAAGTTGACCGATGCCGCGGGGAAGCAGATCGCCACCAATGATGACTGCGACGACAAAGGCGCGGGTCTGACCACGCACCAAGCGGATTCTTACCTGCGGGCAAAGCTACCGGCCGACGGCACCTACTATCTCCAAATCACCGACGCCCCGCACCAAGGTGGGCCGGAGTATGGCTACCGCCTGCGCCTGAGCCCACCTCAACCCGACTTTGCGCTCCGCGTTGTGCCATCGAGCCTCAGCGCTCGCGCCGGTTCGAGCGTTCCGATCACGGTGTATGCGCTGCGCAAGGATGGTTTCACCAACGAAATTACGTTGGCGCTGAAGGAGGCCCCGCCCGGCTTCAGTTTGAGCGGCGGTCGGGTTCAAGCGGGCCAGGATCAAGTCAAACTGACCGTCACCGCTCCGTGGTTCGCGCCCGACTCGCCCACGGAGATTCATCTCGAAGGCCGAACCCAGATTGAGGGTCGCGAAGTCACACACGCCGCAGTGCCCGCCGAAGACATGATGCAGGCGTTCTTCTACCGGCACCTGGTGCCGGCCAACGAGTTCCGGGTCGCGGTGACACGCGGGTTTGGCCGCGGCGGCGTAAAAATCCTGAGCGACACGCCGGTAAAGATTCCCGCAGGCGGCACTGCGGTGGTTCGCATTGACGCACCGGCACGCGCCTTTGCGGACCAGCTCAAGCTGGAACTCAGCGATGCCCCCGAGGGGATCAGCTTGGGCAAGATCACTCCAGCCAAGGACGGCACGGAACTCACGCTGCGCGCGGACGCCGAGAAGGCAAAGCCCGGCGCGAAGGGCAATCTCATCGTGAAAGCCTTCGCGAACCGTCCCGGCGCGGCCGGCAAGGCCAAGGCGCAGGGCAGCAAGTTCGCTGTGGCCACCCTCCCCGCCATCCCATTCGAGATCGTGTCGCGATAGCGCCGACGGCAACTCGCGCGACTACTTCCTCAACCGGAACAGAGTCGGCACACTCGAAATCGGATTCGTCACCACGATTCGATCGCCGAGGATGGACGGTGTATTTGTGCACGCCGACCAGTTCGCCACGCTGGTCCGTGTTTCGGCGGACTCGAGCACGCATCCCGTCGCGCTGATCGGCCAAGAGAGGATCACGTTGTCACCGGCTCGTTGGACGTTCAACCGCGTCCCCCAGGTGGCGAACAGGCCGCTCTCGCCGAAATGCCCCGCACCGTCATCCGCCCGCAGGAAGAGCGGCGAGCCTTCTGGTAGTTCGATTGAGCCGGTCCACATTCCATCCACGAACAAGCCAGAGTGATTTGGTGTGATGGTAACCGGCTGAAGGCTCCGAACGGTGTAACGCAAATCCACCAGCGGCCAGCGCCACCAACCTGAGTAATCGGGAAACCCGTCGCTATTGCTACTGCAACCCTGGCCGATGGTACCGTGGTTAAACGAAGTCGGGCCATCGGTCCGGTAGTACATGTATCGCCCGCCGTAAACGCCAATGCGGTAGGTGTGGCCAGCCGAGAGCCACACGGGGTTGGCCAGGGCGGTTTCGCCCCAGGTCGCGGCAACGCTGGTGACCTGTTGGCTGACCAGCAAGATGCCATCGTCGGTCCAGAGGGACACCTTCATCCCCGAGTAATGGCGCACGTGGGTGACCAAGAGGTCGGTGTTTGGCGTAAACACATAGCCGGCGGTCGTGGTGCTGTAATCGGACTCCGACGACGAATGCGTCACCGCGTTCAACAGGGTCTCGCTCGCCTCTGCCGTCACTCGGTAGGCCGAGAGAGAAACCGCGCCGGCGAAATTGCTGGCCGCATTGTCGAAGTAATCCCGGGCCGAAATCGCGACGGCAATCGGACCCCCGACCGGCTGCATCGGGGGAATTTCCGCCCACGCGAAGGAATGAACCTGTCCCGGGAGGCCGTCGTCGTTGACGATGAATGCAGTCGCCTGGTAGTTGCCCACGGTGGCATTTTGGACGGAGTCTAGGCGAAGCAGGAACGTCTCCGTGCTTTCGATGGTCGTGTCACCCTGGACCGGGACAGCAATGGTTTGCACAGTCGAGCCCGGCGCAAAGACCAAGACGCCGTTGGTTGGCTGGTAGTCCGTTCCCTGTGTCGCGGTTCCGCTGTAGTAGTATGTGCTGTAGCTCACCGAAACCGGGCGTTCCGTTGGGGCCGACAGGTCCAGCAAAAAGATGGCATTGGTTTCGCCCGCGTTTCCTTCGGCCAGTGCGGTGTTGTACAGCAGCAGTGTCGGTTGCGGATCGTCATTGAGGATGGTTCCCGCGGCCTGGCCGCGACCCACAATCGCGTTGGTCGGATGCGAGAGTGAAACGAGAAAGACCTCGTTGGATTCGTTCAACAGGTCGCCGTTCACCAATACGGCAAATGTCCGGTTGGTCTCGCCGGGACCGAAGGTCAGTGATCCGTTGGTGCCACGGTAGTCACCACCGCCAGCAGTGCCATCGCTCGTGGAGTAGTCAACCATCACGGTCTGACCGCAGGCCGGGAAGAGTTGCACCGCGAACATGGCAGCCGCCGTGCCGGTGTTGCCTTCGACCACGCCTGCGTCCGAGATCGAAAGGGTCGGCAGGGCGACGGCGGTGACGATGGTCGCGGTGTTGTTGAGGCGGGTGAAATCCGGTTCAGCCCGGGACACAGTGGTGGTATTCGTCACGGCGCCGAGAGACGCAGGACTGACGATGATTCGAAGCTGCGCGCTGGCCGCGGCGGACAACGTTCCCAAGGTGCATATCAGAAGGTCGCCAACTCCCTCGCACACACCCTGAGACGATGCAAAGGAAACCAGCGCAGCGCCGGCCGGAAGGAAGTTGGTCACCGTGACGCCAGTGGCGTCCGCCGGTCCAGTGTTCGTCACCAGGATCGCATAGGTGAGCAGTCCACCCACCGTGGCCGGGTCCGGCGTCGCGGAGACGCGAAGCGAAAGATCATTCGTCACCAACAGATCGAAAGGGTTGCTCAACCCGACGTGACCCTGGCCATCGTCCGCCTTCAGAATCACGTTCCCACCGCTGCCCAAAACAGCCACAGTGCCGGACCAAATGCCGTTCGTGAAGGAGCCGGATTCGGCAGGAACATGCGCAACACTCTCCAGTGTACCGACGGTGTAGCGCAAGTCCACGAGGTATCGGGTGGACGTGGATTGCTGCGGAAAGCCGTCCTCATAGGTGATGTAGCCCATGTGCCGAGTCCCGTGCTCAAACGACTCCGGAAAGTTGCCATACCGGTAGTAGCCATAGTAGTCGCTGCCGGCGTACACACCGAGCCGATACCGCGTGCCGGCTTTCAGTTGCAGGGGCGTGGCCAACGGCGTTTCCGTCCACGACCGGATCGTGCCGGTCACGATTTGGTTGGCCAACAATGTGCCGTCGTCAGTCCAGATCGAGACTTTGGTGCCGGAATAATGCCGCACATGGGTGACGACCAAATTCGTGCTGGGCGTAAACGAGTACCCGTACGTATAGGAGCCGCTGTAGGATGAATCATGCCCAAGCGACGCGAGCATCGTCCGGCTCACCGTTCCTTGAATGGCGCGCGCGGAGAAAGCGACCGGGCCGATGAAGTTTGTGGCCGGCTGATCGAAGTAATCCAACGCTGTCAGCGTCACGGGGAAGGGCTGGCCGACGAGCACGGCGTCCGGAACGGCGCTCCAGACAAGGCGGTCCACCTTGCCCGGCAAGCCGTCGTCGTTCAGGATGAGTGCCGTTGCGCCGTAACTGCCCCAGCTTCCGTTCGCCCGGCTGAAATTGACATAAAACGTCTCATTGGCCTCCACCACCCGATCTCCATAGACCGGCACCGCAGCCGTCTGAACCACGCTGCCCGGCGGAAAGACGACCGTCCCATTCGTGCTTGGGTAATCACTCCCTCGCGTCGCCGTCCCGCTGTAAGATTCGGTGGAGTAGGTGAAAGTCACAGGCTGGCCGCTGGGCGAGGTCAGGAAGACCGTAAACACTGCGTTCGTCACGCCGCCATCCCCCTCCTCCACCCACGCATCGAATACGACAAAGCCCGGCTCCGCGTCGTCGTCCACAATCATGGCCGCGCCTCGACCGCGGGCGAGCAGGGCGTTCGTCGGATTGGCCACGCTGACGAAGAACGTTTCGTTGGTCTCGTCCAGCAGGTCCGCAATGATCGGCACGCGGATCGTCTTGAGCGTCTCCCCCGGCGCGAAGACCAGAACGCCATTCGTGGCGACGTAATCGCTGCCCGCTGTCGCCGTCCCGTTGGTAGTGGCGAACTCCAGTGTCACGGTCTGGGTGCTGGCCGGCACCAGAAACACATTGAAGCGTGCGATGCTCTCCTCTGCGTCGCCTTCTTCCAGGCTCACGTCGGCGACGGTCAGCGCCGGCGTGGTGACGGTCGTCGTTGTCGTGGCGGTGTTGTTGGGCAACTCAGCGTCGGGTTCCACCCGCGACACGGAGACGCGGTTGGTCAGCACACTGTTGGCAGAGGCTTGAACAACCACGGTTACAGTTGCGCCACGGTTGGCCGGCAGCGAACCCAGGTCGCAGATCAGGGTGTTCCCGTGTGCAACCCACGTCCCCCGGGATGGCAAGGCCGACACCAATGTCACGTTGGCGGGCAGGATATTGGTCAGAACCACCTGCGTGGCGGTGGACGGCCCGGTGTTGGTCACCGTCGCCACATAAGTGAGATTCGCACCGACGGCAACCGGATCCGGCGCGTCCGTCAAGGTCACCGAAATATCGTCGGCCAGAAGCATCCTCCCGTCGGTGACGGAGATGGTATCCACGACCCAACCCTTGTCAGAGCTTGAAGAGCTGCTTTCCCTTGTGAAACGCCAGCGCAGCCGAACCATCTTGCCGGCCGCGAGCGCCGGCAAATACGCCTCGGTGGTGATGAAGCCACCCGATGTCGGTCCCCAGCCGTAAGGATAGGAGTTCGGTGAATAGCCATTTGCCAAAAAGGCCCCACCCGCGGAAGTAAACTCCTTGAATTCATCGCCCCCAATGGAAACCTCGAGCCCACCGCGACTGTATGAGTATACGGAAGTGTTTCGGTGGCGGAAGCTCAACCGGGCGGAAGGCGTCGGGATGAAGATCGAGGGAGAGGTCAACAAACTCGCACCGTAAACGCCCGCCTCGGGAGCGAATGCCGCGTTCGGCACGGTGTCACTCGCAGCGGAGGTAATGCGCCAACTCGCAACCACGCCGCCCGGCGAGTTCGTCCAACCGACAGGGAAGTCGGGAAAACCGTCAAACCCTTCCGAGAACACCTCTGTTCCCTCCAGGCTGGGTATCCAAGCCACGAGAATCACGAGCGCCGTTCCCAAGCCTGCCCAACGGCGCACGATTGCCACACCTTGCGAAAACCATCGCCACCTTGCATACATCTGCTTCATAGACACTTCTCGTCCGCCTTTGCTTGTTGCTGGCGATGGATGGCCGGTTTCTTCCTGCAACCTGTTAAGTCCCGCAGTGCCGTCATAAGCAGTGCCGTGATTGTGCCGAACTGGGAG
>CAZWJC010000087.1:0-24242 GCA_964634255.1 uncultured Verrucomicrobiota bacterium
CGACGAAATCCGCCGCACCCAGGGTGGCAACAACAATCCCTACAACCAGGACAACGAAACGACGTGGCTCGATTGGAGCCGTCTGGAGCAGAACCGCGACATGTTCCGCTTCTTCCAGCGGATGATCGCGTTCCGCAAATCGCGGCGGATGCTGGGCCGCAGCCGGTTTTGGCGCGAGGACCTGCGGTGGTACGGTGCGGCTGGCGAGCCGGACCTGACGCACGAATCTCGGAGCCTCGCCTACCGTTTGCTCGGCGCGCAGTTCGACGAAGGTGATCTCTACGTGATGATCAACGCCCACGACCAGTCGTTGAAGTTCCACGTTCAGGAAGGAGCGGCGAAGGACTGGGAGCGTGTGGTGGACACCAGCCTGACCAGTCCGCAGGACATCGCCGAGACGGGCAAAGCACAGCCGATCACATCGCTCGATTACGAAGTCGGCCCGCGTTCCGTGGTCGTGCTTGCGGGCAAACACTCAAATAAACCTTGACGATTAAACTCATCCTCGAATTCGCCGTTCTCCTCGGCGCGCTGCTGATGGGCGCCCGCGCGGGCGGCGTCGGGCTTGGCTTGTGGGGCGCAGTCGGCCTGCTGGTGCTGGTGGTCGGCTTTGGCGTTCCGCCTGGCGCGATTCCCGGCGAAGTCCTGATGATTGTCCTGACGGTGATCATGGCGGCATCAGCGATGGAGGTGGCGGGTGGCGTGGATTTCCTCGTGCGCGTGGCCGAACGGATCATCCGCAAGAATCCGAAACAGGTCACGATCGTCGCGCCTTTGGTGACGTACGGATTCACCTTCGCCTCGGGCACTGGCCACATCGTGTATCCGCTGTTGCCGGTGATATACGAGGTCGCCCATGAAAGCGGCATCCGGCCCGAACGCCCGATGGCCATCGCCACCATCGCGTCGCAGCAGGCCATTACCGCGAGTCCGGTTTCAGCAGCGACGGCGGCAATGATCGGCCTGCTCGCGGCGCACGGGATGGGCTTGGTTCAGATTCTCCTCATCTGCGTCCCGTCCACGGTGCTGGCCGTGGTGGTCGCCGCATTCGTTCAGATGCGGGTGGGCAAAGAGCTCGCGGACGATCCCGAATATCAGCGGCGATTGAAGGCGGGCGAACTTGCGCCGCCCTCGCGGCAGCGCGCCAATGCCAACACCGAGCCGCCGCCGCTCAAACGCGGGGCCAAAGCCAGCGCGTTCATCTTCTTCGGCGGTGTGGGTCTGGTGGTGTTGGCCGGGCTCTTCCCTGCGTTGCGGACAGTTCCCGGTAAAGCGGCTGACCCGGTGGTGATCGGGATGCCCATTGCCATCGCGATTGTCATGCTGGCGGTGGCGGCGATCATCCTCACGGCAACGCGTGCCCCGGTCGGCGAAGTGCCGAAGTGCAAGACCTGCCAGTCGGGCGTGACGGCGATCATTGGCATCCTCGGCCTCGCGTGGCTGGGCGACACGTTCATTGGCGCGAATCAGGACGCGATCATCGGCGGCCTCAGCAACATGGCCGAAGCTGCGCCGTGGACGTTCGCCATCGGCCTGTTCATCGCCTCGATGCTGCTTTACAGCCAGGCGGCGACCGCACGGGCGCTGGTGCCCCTGGGCTTATCCCTGGGTATTCCGGCCGCGTCGCTCATCGGCATGTTCCCGGCCGTCAACGGCTATTTCTTCATCCCGAACTACGGCACGCTCATCGCGGCGATGCAGTTCGACCGGAGCGGCACGACGCGCATCGGCAAGTACCTTCTGAATCACTCTTTCATGCTGCCGGGCTTGATCACCACCATCGGCGGCGTGGGCATCGGCTTGGTGATCGCAAAACTGTTCTTCTAGCAAACCTCAACACGGAATTCCCATGAAACCGAACTCGAATAGAATTGCCGAAGCCGCCCAACGCATCGGCATCAAGGCGGAGGAATTGGCGGCTGTCGTCCAGCGGGGGGCGGCCGTTACTTACAGCAGCGGCGATTATCTTTTTCACGAATCCACACCCCGCCAATGGCTCGGGGTGGTGACCGAAGGCGAGGTTGACTTGGTGCGCGGCCAGCACGGACAAAGTGTCATCATCGGCGTGGCCCAACCCGGTGCAATGCTGAGTGAGGGGGTGATGCTCGACGACACGCCGCACGGCACCTCTGCGGTGACGCGGCAGGGCGCGACCGTCTGGCAGATTCCACGCGCCGAACTGGAGAAGGTCCGTGCGGAAAACCCGGAGGTGTTCTACCGCCTCGTGGGGCAGATCGCACGGCGGCTGAGCGACCGACTCCGGGCTTCCTCGGAGCGTCTTGCCAAACAGGCCGGTGCACCCGCGCTCTCCGATGTCCGCCGCGAGCACGATTCCCTCGGCGAACGAGAAGTTCCGAACTCCGCCTACTACGGCGTGCAAACGGTGCGGGCCGTGGAGAACTTCCCGTTCTCCGGCATTCATGTCTGCCACTACGAGCATTTCGTCCGCGCGCTGGCGTGCGTGAAAAAGGCTGCCGCGCTGGCGAACACCGAACTCGGTGTGCTGGACCAGAAGATTGCCGACGCCATTGCCAAGGCGTGCGACGAGCTCCTCGCGGGCAAGCTCCACGACCAGTTCGTCGTGGACATGATTCAGGGCGGCGCCGGCACTTCCACGAACATGTGTGCCAATGAGGTCATTGCCAACCGCGCGCTGGAATTGCTCGGCCACCGGAAGGGCGAATACCAGTTCTGCCATCCGAACGACCATGTCAATTGCTCGCAGTCCACGAACGACGCGTATCCGACGGCGATCAAGCTGGGAGTTTGGTTTACGCTCCGCGACACCCTGCGGGGGCTGCGGGACCTGAAGCTGGCGCTTGAGGCGAAGGCAAAGGAATTTGCCGACGTGATCAAGATGGGCCGCACCGAGAATCAGGACGCCGTGCCCATGACGCTCGGTCAGGAGTTTAGCGCCTACGCGGTGATGATTGCTGATGGCATGCGCCACCTGGAGCACGCCGGCAACGAGTTGCTCGAGACCAACATGGGCGCGACCGCCATTGGCACGGGGCTTAACAGCCCGGCCGGCTACGCCCCGCTCTGCACGAAGAAACTCGCCGAGATTTCCGGTGCGCCGGTGCGGCTGGCGGCCGACCTCGTTGAAGCGACCCAGGACTCGGGGGAGTTCGCGCTCATGAGCGGTGCGATGAAGACTGCCGCCGTGCAGCTCTCGAAAATCTGCAACGACCTCCGCTGGCTTTCCTCCGGCCCGAGGTGCGGTCTTTACGAAATCCGGTTGCCCGCGATGCAGCCCGGCTCGTCGATCATGCCCGGCAAGGTCAATCCCGTTGTGCCCGAGGTCGTGAGCCAGATTTGTTTCCAGATCATTGGCAACGACGTGACGGTTTCCATGGCTTCAGAGGCGAGCGAGCTCGAGTTGAACATGGCCGAACCGATCATCGCGTTTAATCTCTTTTTCGGCCTGACGCTGTTGCGCAACGCCGCCATCGTGCTCGCGTCGCGCTGCATCGCTGGCATCGAACCAAACCGCGAGCGCTGCCGCGAATACGTGCAGAACTCCATCGGACTCGTCACCGCCTTGAACCCCGTGCTCGGCTACGAGAAGTCCGCCGCCATTGCGAAGGAAGCGCTCAAGACTGGCGGCAGTGTCTATGACCTTGTCATCGCCAAGGGCTGGCTGACGAAGGACAAGCTGGACGAACTCTTGAAGCCCGAAAACATGACTCATCCCCGATTGACCCGTTAACCATTCACTTGATAGCACCATGAAAATACAAACACGCAAGACTCTCGTCGTAGCATTCACATTGGCCGCGTTGCTGGCCGCCGCTCCGGCGGCTTGGGCGCTGCCCAAGATCAAAGTCCTCGCCACGGGCGGCACGATCGCTGGCGCGCAAGCCACCCAAGCGGACGCCGGCTACAAGTCCGGCACGTTCTCCGTGGACGACCTCATCAAGGCCGTGCCGCAGATGACCAATATTGCGGGGCTCACCGGCGAGCAGGTCGCCAACATCGGCAGCCAGACGATGAACCACGAGGTTTGGCTCAAGCTCGCCGCGCGCGTCAACGAAGTCCTCAAGAGCCCGGACACCGACGGCGTCGTCATCACGCACGGCACGGATACGATGGAGGAGACGGGTTACTTCCTGAGCCTTGTCGTGAAGAGCGACAAGCCGGTGGTGCTCGTTGGTTCGATGCGTCCCGCCACCGCCATCAGCGCAGACGGTCCGATCAACCTCTATAACGCCGTGTCGCTGGCCGGAAACCCTGAGGCAAAGGGCAGGGGACCGCTGGTCGTTCTCAATGACACCGTTCATTACGCGCGC
Organism: uncultured Verrucomicrobiota bacterium; assembly: GCA_964634255.1. Lineage (GTDB taxonomy): Bacteria > Verrucomicrobiota > Verrucomicrobiia > Limisphaerales > MWDV01 > MWDV01. The sequence continues at coordinate 4,290 of CAZWJC010000087.1, forward strand.
GAGGCGCAGAAGATGCACTCCACGCGCATGGACACGTTCCAATCGCCCAACCGTGGCATCGCCGCCATGATGAACACCGGCAAAGCGTTCTTCTATTCCGCCAACACGGTCCGCCACACCACGAAGAGCGAGTTCTCGGTGGATGGGCTAACGGTCGCGAACCTGCCGCGCGTCGAGGTGGTTTACTCCTACGCCAATCTCGGTGGCGAACTTATTGATGCACTGGTCGCGCAAGGCGTGAAAGGCATCGTGCTGGCCGGCGTGGGCGATGGCAACTCGACCGACGCCGCCATCGCCGCGTTGGAGAAGGCGGCGAAGCAGGGCGTGGCCGTGGTGCGCTGCTCGCGCACGGGCGGCGGTGTCGTGGACCGCAACGTTGAGGTGAACGACGACAAGCTTGGCTTCATCGCCGGCATGGAGTTGAACGCCCAGAAGGCAAGGATTCTCCTGATGCTCTCTTTGACCAAGACTGGTGACGTGAAGAAACTGCAGGAGTACTTCTACCAGTATTGATTCGGGCATCACGCGCCACATGACCTGGGCCAACTACATCCTCAAAGCCGCGCCGGAGATCGCGCTGTTCGCGGCGCTGGCTTTGGGGCACGCCCTGGGCCGGCTGAAGTTTGGCAGTTTCAGCCTCGGCGGCGTGGCGGGTTCGCTTCTGGTGGCGCTGGTGATCGGCCAACTGACTGGCGTGGTCATGCCGGAAGCAGTCAAGGCGGTTTGCTTTGCGCTGTTCATCTACGCCATCGGATTCAAAAGCGGGCCGGAATTCTTCGGCGGCCTCAACCGCTCATCGCTCAAGCTCGTGTGCTTGTCGCTGGTACAATGCCTGACCGGCTTGTTCCTTGTGATCATCCTCGCGCGGGCGTGCGGCTTTGGCAAAGGTTTCGCCGCGGGCGTCGGCGCCGGTGCGCTGACGGAGACCGCAATGATGGGCACGGCAGGCGACGCGCTGTCGCGGTTGGGGCTTGCCCCGGACGAGCTCGCGAAGCTCAACGCTCAAATGGCCGTGGGTTTTGCCATTACTTATATCTTCGGCACCGTCGGCGTCATCGTGTTCCTCCGCAGCGTCGCACCGCGCTGGCTCGGCACCGATGTGAAGCAAGCCGCACGCAAGCTGGAGGCGGAGTTGGCCGGCGGCGGTGTCGTGACGAGGCCGGGCTTCATCACTCCGTTTGTGCCGGTGGTTGCCCGCGCCTTTGAAGCCCGCGCCGCGGTGGGGCAGACCATTCGCGAGCTGTCCAAACAATTCGAGCGCGTGTCTATCGAGCGGGTGTTGCGCGGCACGGAAGTCCTTGAACCCGCGCCGGAGTTGGTGCTGAGAGCAGGTGATGTGGTGGGCATCGCGGGCCGGTTGGAGGGCGTGCTTGCGGCCGGCCAATGGATTGGCGACGAAGTTGAGAGCCGCGAAGCCCTGTCCTTTTCGGCAAGAGTCGCCAGCGTCGTCATCACCAGCAAGCGTGTGGTCGGCCGGACGCTGGACGAGGTGCGGACAATCCTGGGTGAAGCGAATCTCCAGGGTGTTTACCTCTCCAGTTTCAAACGCCAGGGGCTTCCCGTGCCGGTCCTGGCCGGAACGGAAGTTCGCCGGGGCGATGTCGCCGAACTGGTCGGCCGCCCGGATCAGGTGGATCGCGTGGTGGCGCTGATCGGTGCGGCGGAAACCGGCGGCGGCAAGAGCGATCTGGCATATCACGCACTGGCCATCGTGGCGGGCACGCTGCTCGGGTTGATGTCCGTCATGCTGGGGGACGTGCCGATCACGCTGGGAGTCGGCGGCGGGGTGCTGGTTGCCGGGCTTTGTTTTGGCTGGATGCACGCTCGTTACCCTGTCTTCGGCGGACTGCCCGGACCCGCGCAGTGGATTCTCTCCGAACTTGGCTTGAGCGCATTCGCTGCTGCCGTCGGTCTGGCCGCGGGCCCGAAAGCTGTGGCGGCAATTCAGGAACAAGGCATCGCGCTGCTGTGGGTGGGGGCGGTGGTGACGCTGGTGCCGTTGTTGGTGGCGCTGGGCTTCGGCCGGTTTGTGGTCAAGCTACATCCGGCCATCCTGCTCGGCGCGCTATGTGGCGGTCAAACCGTCGCCGCAGGACTCAGTGCCGTAAATGAAGCCGCGGACAGCACCACGCCCGTGCTCGGCTTTACAGTCACGTATGCGATCTCGAATGTGTTGCTGGCCGTGTGGGGACCGGTCATTGTGGCGTTCACCTAAACGCTCTGATTGACCGGACGAGGCGATTTTCAACTGAATGACTCGACAAAGCAAAACAACCAAGCAACACCCAACCGAAGGAATCACATGAAATTCAAAATCATGACCGGCTGGCGGCGCGGGCTGCTGGCGCTAGGTGTCTTCGCAGTGCTGCCGCAAGCATTGCTGGCTCAAGATGCGGCGACGCTCGAACGCCTCGCCAAGGAAGCTCACGCGAAGTTCAAAGATGACAAGGGCGGCAAGAACGCCGATTACATCCCGGCGCTCGCCAAGGTGCCGAGCCACTTGTTCGGTATCACCATTGTCACCGTGGATGGCAAGGTCATCAACGTCGGCGACGTGGACTACGCCTTCTCCATGCAGTCGTGCTCCAAGGTCTTCACGATGTGCCTCGTGATGCAGGAGTCGGGCGACAAGGCGATCTACGACAAGGTGAATGTTGAGCCGACCGGAGAAGCATTCAACTCCATTCGCGCCATCGAGGAAGGCGACGGCCGGGCCGACAATCCGTTCGTCAATCCGGGCGCCATTGCCACGGTCAGCCTCGTGAAGGCGAAGAATGCGCAGGAGCGGTGGGACAAGATCATCGACTGCTACAACAAGTTCGCCGGCGAAAAGCTCACCGTGCTGGAGGACACTTACAAATCGGAGGCGGAAACGAATTTCCGCAACCGCGGCATCGCGCACGTGCTATTCAACTCCGGCCATCTTTATGCCGAGCCGCTCGAATGCACGGATGTGTACACCAAGCAATGCTCTGTGGGCGTTAGCTGCAAACAACTCGCAGTCATGGGCGGCACGCTCGCCAACCACGGCGTAAATCCCGTGACGAAGGAGCGCTGCCTCGACGCGAAATATGTCCCGAAGGTTCTCTCGGTGATGACCATCGCCGGCTTCTATGATGGCTCGGGCGCGTGGGCGTGGAACGCGGGCTTGCCCGCCAAAACCGGCGTGGGCGGCGGCATCGTGGCCGTTGTCCCCGGCAGGATGGCCATCGTCGGCTTCGCGCCTCCGCTGGACCAGTTTGGCAACAGCGTCCGGGCGCAGAAGGCAATTCAGTACATCGCCGAGCAGCTCGACCTCAGCATTTTCGGTTCGTCCAAATGAAACCTCCTGAACACCCAGCACCCATGAACATGAAAACAACACGTTCAACACTCCTCACAACCCGGCGCGGATTGGCCCTGGCCCTGGCGGCGGCGGTAGTGGCGGCGCCAGGCGCGCGCGCCCAGACGCCCGAAGAGTTCAAGCAACTGAAGACAATGGTTGAGCAGATGCAGAAGACCATCGAGGCCCAGAACGCTCGCATCGCCGAGCTGGAAAAAGGGAAAGTCGCCCCGGCCCCCGCGGCAGTGATGCCTGGCGTCACGGCTGCAACCTCGCCCTCGGTGAAGACCGTGGAGAAAGTCGCCGCGGGCGAAATGGTGGGCGAGCAAAGCCCGATCACCTATCGTGGCGCGATGAACGACCAGCAGGAGGCGGCGTCACGGCCAAAAGACTTCACGCTGGACCCAAAATTCCAGGGTTTCATTCCGATCCCGAACACGCCGGCGCTGATCAAATTCAACGCCAAGCCGCATCTGGACATGACCTCGGACAACATGAACGCGGGCAACCAAAACCGGTTTGTACCGGCGATGTTTCCGCTCAAAGGGGACGCTGATTACGGCGGCGGACAGGAGTTCCACGTGAACGCCAATGCCACGCAACTCCGGTTGGACGTCCGCGCGCCGGAAATGGCGGGCAACTTCCGGTTCTACTATCAAAACGATTTCTTCGGCTCCGGCTCGGACACCGGTGACATGAAGTATCGCGTCCAGCACATTTACGGACAGATTTACGGCTTCAAAGCCGGCTTCACCTACGGCGTCTGGGAAGACCCGGATAGCTGGCCGGACACGGTGGATTACGAAGGGCCGAATGCGGTCATCTTCTCGCGTCGCCCGGTTGCGCAATATACCGTCGCTTGGAACGACAACTGGAACACGACGTTCGGTGTGGAGAAGCCGGACATTTACGTGGACGTGGACTCCGGCCCCAATGCTGGTGGTTCCCAACGCACCCGCATGCCTGACCTCGGATTCAACACGCGCTACGAAAAGGCCGGTTTTGGCCATCTGCAATTCAGTGCCATGTTTCGCGAACTCGGGGCACAGGATAGTCTCGGGGAGCAGTATCATGTCTTTGGCTGGGGCGTGAACCTGAGCGCGGGAATTGATTTGGGCAAAAACAACTCGTTGCAGGTGCTCGGCGTGTATGGCGAGGGCGTCGGGGGCATGGGGAACGACACCAGCTTCCTGAATAGCGACGCGGCCTTTGACGCGAACGGGGACCTCGAAGCGTTGCCGTACTGGAGCATCGCCGGTGGCTTCACCCATCGGTGGAGCGAGGTGCTCCGGTCCACCGTCACGTATGGTTATGTGAATCTCGACAACGCCTCCGGGCAGGTCGGCACGTTCTATCACACCAGCCAGTACGCCAGTGCCAACCTGATCTGGCAGTTGCGCAAGCGCCTGAGCGTTGGCCTCGAAGGCCTTTACGGCATCCAGGAAGCCAAGAACGGCGTGGACAGCGGTGATCACTGGCGGGTGCAGGTCGGCATGGTGTATTCGCTCTTTGATTAAACTTGTGGAACAGGCGGCGGACAACGACCATCGTCCGCCGCAACGCCGGCACGCAGTGGCGATGCCAAACCCATGACCGATGTCCATGCGAACACGACAGAAGAACCATTCAGACTGCCCCATGTTGAAGTTGGATCACAACCTGAACCATGCACCATTCCCGGCGCGACAATATCCGACTGAAGACTGTGCGTCGTTGCTGCCTCCACAATTTATGAATGCGAACCGTCCCTCCTCCCGTCCACGGTCCGGCTGTCAAAGCGGCTGGCTGTGGATCTGCCTGGTCGCCATGATGCTCGCGCCGGCTCCTGCCCACGCCTCGATGTTCAAAGGCGAAGCGCTCGACAAGATGGCCGATGTCCTCACGTGGGTTGTCCTCATCATCGCGCCGATCATTGGCCTCGCGGTCTTCTGGCTTGTGCATATTCTGCCGGAGAAGATCGCCGAGAAGCGTGAGCACCCGCAGGCCAAGGCGATCCAATGCCTCTGTCTGCTCTCGCTCGTGTTTGGCGGCTTGCTCTGGCCGCTAGCCTGGCTCTGGGCCTACAGCAAACCCGTCCTTTACAAGATGGCCTATGGCACCGACAGGGTAGCCCACGGACATGGTGACTCCGCCCACGCGCCACCGGAGAAGAACGAGGCGGAGGAACTCAAACAGTTGCGCAAGCGCGTCGCCGAACTCGAAACCAAGCTCGCCGGCAAGACCGCCGCGGAAGGAGGAAAGGCCTGACCTATGGAAGCCATCCTACTCGGAATCTACGCGTTCTTCGCCTGGCTGGTGTTCGGAAAATTCAAATGGCTGCCGTGGAACATCGTCAGTCAGGTCATCACGATTACCATTCCAATCGTCGGGCTGACCATCCTGATCCTCCTGTTGAACATCGTGGCGCCCTCCTCGCATGACATCCGGGTGGTCAACTACGTCGTGCCGATCAACCCGCCCGTGCGCGGGATGGTCACCGAAGTGCCCATCGAGCCGAACCGCCCGATCAAGAAGGGCGACGTGTTGTTCAAGATTGACCCGACGCCTTACGAGATCACGGTCAAGAATTACGAAGCCCAGATCGCCCAACTCAAGGTTCAACTCGTGACGGCCGAGGCCACCACGCGGAACTTGCAGGAATCTCTGAAGGGCGCCACCGGCCAGAAGGAAGCGATCGAGTCCAAACTGCGGCTGTCCCGGTTGCGGATGCAGCAGTTCAAGGAGTTGGCCGACAGCGGTGCCGGTAACAAGTTTGACTTTGAGCAGGCCCGGGCGGACGTGGAGAATCTCGAAGGCCAATTGGCCTCCACGGCTGCCGCCGAGTCGCAGGCTCGAGAGAAACTGGGTGCGAAGACGCCTGAGGGCGAGCAGGACGAAGTCGCCAACGTCAAGGCCCAGATCGCCCGCGCTGAAGCGCAACTCGCCGACGCCAAGTGGGAACTCAGCCAGACCACGTACTACGCGCCCGCCAATGGCACGGTCGTCGCGCTCACGCTCCGGCCGGGTGCCATGGCCGTACCAATGCCCATGTCGCCCGCCATGAATTTCGTTGAGGATGAGCAGTGGATTCTCGCCATCTACCACCAGAACGAAGTCCGCAAGATCAAGCCGGGTCAAGAGGCGGAGATCGCCTTCAAAATGTATCCCGGGCGGATCATCAAGGCCAAGGTGGACTCGGTTATGTGGGCCACCGCGCAAGGGCAGTTGCCCATCGGCTCCATGAACCCCGCGGGCGGGGTGGCGCCCATTCCGGCGCATGACCTCGCTGTGCGGCTGCTGCCGGATGGTAAGGACAAAGACCTCTTCCTGGCTTCCGGCGCCCACGGCGCTGGCGCGGTCTATACCGACAGCGGCCGTGCCATCCAGATTCTCCGCAAGGTGTTGGTCCGGATCAGTGCCAAGCTGGATTGGCTGATCCTGAAAATGCACTGAGGCGCGTATGCACGCATCGAAGACAGTTTTCGCCGCCTTGGCAGCCACGGGCTTGCTGCTGGCTGGCTGTGCCACCAAGTCTCCGCCGAGCACGGCCGAGATTCGCCAGCAATCCGGTACGCTGACCAACCTGGCGTTAACGAATCCGTGGAAGGCCGCGCCCGCCGGGACCAACACCATCAAAGATAACTGGCTCGCCAGCTTCGGCGATGCGCAACTCGATGCGTTGGTCGCCGAGGCCGTGACCAACAATCCAGACCTGCGCGTGGCCTCGACCCGGGTGGAACAGGCCGGCGAATACGTCGAACTCGCCAAGGCTGCGCTTCGCCCTGCCGTAAACCTGTTCGGTACGGGAGGGTTGAACATGGGCGGCGGTGACGTGAGTTCCGCCCTGCAAGGCATCTCGCTCGGCGCTTCCTGGGAGCCGGACCTTTGGGCGCGGATGCGATATGGCCGTAATGCCGCCCAAGCCACTTACGCGTCGGTGCAGGCGGACCTTGAGTTTGCCCGCCAATCCCTGGCCGCAAGCACCGCCAAGAGCTGGTTCACCGCCAGCGAGACCTGGTTGCAGCAGCAGATTGCCGATGACATGGTCATGGCCGCGCAGGAGCTTGTGACCTTGGCATCGCAACGGCAGGAGATTGGGCCCGGTAGCGAGCAGGACGTCGCGCTCGCCCGCGCCAGCCTCGGCAACTATCAGGACAGCGCCCGGCAGGTGCGGCTGGCGCATCAGCAAACGCTGCGTGCCTTGGAATTGTTGCTGGGCCGTTATCCAGGGGCTGAGCTCACGGCGCGCAATAAACTGGCCAAGCTCCCGGACGACATCCCGGCCGGTCTGCCGCTCGAAATGCTCGAACGCCGTCCGGACATGGTCGCCGCCGAGCGGCGTGTGGCTGCTGCCTTCAACCGCGTCGGCGAGGCCAAGGCGGCTCAATTACCACGCCTCATCCTCAACGCCAATGTCGCCGCCATCAACAGCGATATCGTTCAGTTGAAGGATGACTTCGACAATCCGACTGGCGGGGCCGGAGCCAAACTCATCGCACCGATCTACCAAGGTGGCGCGTTAAAGACCCAGGTCCGCATCCGCACGCTCGAACAGAAAGAAGCCGTGGCTTCATACGCCGGCCAGGCGCTGAAGGCCCTTGGCGACGTTGAGAACGCGCTGGCTGCGGGCCAGACGCTGGTTGAACGCGAGCGCGTGTTGCGTCAGGTCCTGACCGACAGCGAGCGGGCCCTGGCCTTGGCACAAACCAGCTATCGCGTGGGTCGTGGTGATTTGCGTGCGGTGCAGCAGCAGCAGCTCAACGTGCTTGCAGCCCGCCTGGCGTTGCTGCGCGTGCAAAGCGAGCAACTGGCCCAACGCGTGAACCTGCACCTCGCCCTCGGCGGGAGTTTTTCAGAACGGACGGACGAATTCGTCGCCGATCCCTCGACGCCCCACTTTTCTCAAGTGCCCCCCGCTAAATGAAGCTCCGTTGAGGGTCGTCGGCCTCGTTAGGGACGGAAGCTGCCGACTGGGGAATGGTTGCAGTCGAGTGAAATGCCGAGTTATACTGCCAGCCAAACCAAACAACGCCTAAGGCCGAGCTGCGTGGATGGTGGCTGTAGACTCGCGGGCAATGGCACACGTTTATGAGATTGTCATCTTCTTGGACTGATCTGGGTACTTTGCCTGCCGGAACGAGGCGGGACGGTTATTCGGTCAGCGTGTGGGGTGTGCTCGCCATCGCCGCCGTGGTCATGGTTTCAGTCGGCTGCGAAAAGCAGGCGAAGCCAGCCTTGCCACCGCCCATCGTGCAGGTCCTGGAGCTGGCGGCCACGAACGTGGCCCGCACGGTTGATTTTATCGGGCAGCTCGACTCCCCGCAGAACGTCGAGGTGCGCGCGCGGGTGGAGGCCTTTGTGGAGGACATCACGTTCATCGAAGGCGGCGAGGTGAAGGAGGGCGACCGGTTGTTTTCCCTCGACAAGAAGCCCTTCGAAGAAAGACTCGCCGCTGCCAAAGGAATGCTCGCGGAAACCAAAGCGGCATTGAATAAGTATCAGAAGGACGTGGCCCGCCTCCAGCCGCTGGCCGACAAGAAGGCCATCCCCTTGCAGGACTTGGACAACGCCGTGGCCTCGGTGGCGGTAGGTCAGGCGAATGTAGAGTCCGCTGAGGCGCGGGTGAAATCGGCGGAAATAGACCTCGGCTATTGTGATGTGAAGGCGCCGGCTTCCGGGTTGATTGGTGCGAAGCAAGTCTCGGTTGGCAATCTCGTCGGGAAGGGAGAGCCCACACTGCTGGCCACCATCTCGCAACTCGATCCGATCTGGTTCTATTGTGCCATCAGCGAAGTTGACTACCTGCATGCTGAACGCACCGCAAGAGAAGCTGGACGGCAAGTCGGAGAGCTGCCGGTGTCGTTGATCCTCTCCGACGGCTCGGAACATCCCGAACCGGGCAAGTGGGTGTTCGTGGATCGTGCGGTGGACGTGAAAACCGGCACGATCCGGGCGCGCGCTGAATTCCCCAACCCCCAGAAAATCCTCCGTCCGGGCATGTTCGCCCGAATCCGCCTGAGTCTGCGGGCTGACGGCGGGAATATTTTAGTCCCCGAGCGCGCGTTGGTGGAATTGCAGGGTAAGAGTTTTGTGTGGGTCGTTGATGCCGACAACAAGGTCTCGCAACGCTCGGTCCGCGTGGCCCCGATCAGGATCAGCCAGCACGGCGTGATTCTGGAAGGTCTCAAGGCGGGTGAGCGTGTAGTGGTCGAAGGGGTGCAGAAGCTGCATGAAGGTGCGCTTGTTCAACCCATGACGGCTGCGCAGATTGCCGAGGCCACCGCGCAAGCCGGCAGGAAGGTGAATCCCAGCGAGGCCCAGCGAGGCGAAGCCAATTCCGGCAAAGAGTAAGCGTTATGGCTGACTTCTTCATCCGCCGGCCCATTGTCGCGATGGTCATCGCCATCCTGACGGTGATTGTGGGCGCTGTTTCGCTGTCACGCCTGCCCATTTCCGAGTATCCGTCGGTCAGTCCCACCATGATTCAGGTCACCACGACCTACCGCGGCGCCGCCGCCGAGGCGGTCATGGAGTCCGTGGCCACGCCCCTCGAATCCAAGGTCAACGGCGTGGACAAACTGCTCTACCTGCAATCGTTCAACGCCAACGACGGCAAGATGACGCTCAACGTCTATTTCGACGTCGGGACCGACGTGGACATCATGCAGGTCAACACGCAGAACCGCGTGGGGCAGGCGGAGGCGCAATTGCCCGACGCCGTGAAGCGCGAAGGCGTGGTCGTCAACCGGTCCAGCCCGGACATCCTGATGGTGGTCGGTCTCAGTTCTCCCAGCAACACTTACGACGCGGTGTTCCTGGGCAACTACTGCGACATCAATCTGGTGGATGCTATCAAGCGCGTGAAGGGCGTGGGGGACGTGAAGAATTTCACGGCTCAGGATTACTCAATGCGCATCTGGCTGCGGCCGGATAAACTGGCGGTGCTGGGGATAACGCCCACGGATATCCAAAACGCGATCAAGGAGCAGAACGCCCAATCCCCCGCCGGGCGGATTGGCGCAGAGCCGGCACCACCGGGGCAGGAAAGCCAGTTCAACGTCCGGGCGCTGGGCTTGCTCAAGGAGCCAAAGGAGTTCGAGGAAATCATCATCCGCTCCAATCCGGACGGCTCGCAAGTGAAGATCAAGGACGTGGCCCGGGTGGAACTCGGCGCGCAGACCTACGACCTGCGGGCGCGGCAGACCCGCCCTCCCGCCAAGCCTTCCCCTGCAGCGGCCATCGCCGTCTATCTCGCGCCCGGGGCTAACGCCATTGAGACGGCAGACAACGTCAGAAAGATCCTTAAAGAGGCCCAAGCCAAGTTCCCGCCGGATATGGTGTATGACGTCACCCTCGATTCCACACTGCCGATCAAGGCCTCGATGGAGGAGATTGTGCACACGTTGCTCGAGGCGGTGGTGCTGGTGCTGGTCGTGGTCTATGTCTTCCTGCAAAGTTTCCGGGCCACGATTATCCCCATGTGTACGGTGCCGGTCTCGCTGCTCGGCGCGTTCATCATGTTCCCGGTCCTGGGCTTCAGCGTGAACGTGTTGACGATGTTCGGGCTCGTGTTGGCCATCGGCATCGTGGTGGACGACGCCATCGTCGTCGTCGAGGCCGTGCAGCATCACCTGGAGCACGGGATGACCCCGGTGGAAGCCACGCGCCAGGCGATGAAGGAAGTTTCCGGGCCGGTTGTCGCGATTGGATTGGTTCTGTGCGCCGTGTTCGTGCCGGTAGCCTTCATGGGCGGTGTGACCGGCCAGCTCTACAGCCAGTTCGCACTCACCATCGCGGTCGCCGTGGTCTTCTCGGTGATCAACGCGCTCACCCTCAGCCCGGCGCTTTCGGCCTTGCTGCTTAAAAAGCCCACCCCCGGTCAAGGCCCGATTGCGGCGTTCTTCAAAGGCTTCAACCGACTCTTCGACTGGCTGGGCACGAATTACGGCAGCATCGTGGGCGGCCTTGCCCGCAAGGCCACGCGTTCGATGTTGCTGTTGGTCGCGGTGATCGGCGGTATTCTTCTCATCAGCAAGTTCGTGCCTGGTGGGTTCATTCCCGACGAGGACAAGGGGTATCTCTTTATCGCCATCGAGTTGCCCGAAGGCGCGTCGCTGCAGCGCTCGGACGCGCTGCTCAAGCAGGTGGAAGCCGTCGTGGTGAATACGCCCGGCGTGCGTTCGGCCGTGGGCCTGGCGGGCATGAATATTCTCAACTCGCTCAACGTGCCCAATGCCGCGCTCATGTTCGTGGGCCTTCAACCGTGGGAGGAACGCAAGTCACCGGCGATGCACGCCAGCGCCATTGCGCGCGAGTGGAACCGGAAATTCTACGCCCTGCCCGGCGCCCGGGTGTTCGCCTTCGGTCCGCCGCCTTTGCCCGGCTACGGCAACGTGTCCGGTTTCACCATGCAATTGCAGGATCGCTCCGGCGGCAGCATCGAACAACTGGCTGGTTATGTGAAGCAACTCACCGAGGCGGTGGCGAAGCGGCCGCAGATTGCGCGGGTCAGCACGACCTTCAATCCGGCCACCCCGCAGGTGAAAGTCGAGCTCGATCGCGAGAAAGCGCGGACTTTGGGGGTACAGGTGGACAGCGTCTTTTCCACGTTGCAGGCCTACTTAAGCGGACTGTACGTGAACGATTTCGTCCGGTTCGGTCGCGTGTTCAAGGTGTTCCTCCAAAGCGAATCGAAGTTTACCAGCCAACCGGATGACATTGGCAGTTTTTACGTCCGCAACAATGACGGGCAGATGGTGCCACTGAGCACGCTGGTGAAGATCAGCAAGATGTCCGGACCGAACTTTGTCACGCGATTCAACCTCTACAACTCGGCGGAAATAATCGGGGCGCCGGCGCCGGGCTACAGTTCGGGCCAGGCGATCAAGGCCATTGAGGAAGTCATGAAGGCGATGCCTCCCGAGGTCGGCTATGAGTGGTCGGGCCTGACGCTGCAAGAGAAAAAGTCCGAAGGTCAGGCGACGATCATCTTCGGCATGGCCGTGCTGTTTGTGTTCCTGCTGCTCGCAGCGCAATACGAGAGCTGGGGATTGCCGTTCGCCGTGTTGCTGGCCACGCCGACGGTGGTCCTGGGCACAATGGTCGGCATGCTGGTGCGGCAATTTGATCTGAACGTGTATGCACAAATCGGCCTGGTGATGCTCATCGGGTTGGCCGCCAAGAACGCCATTCTCATCGTCGAGTTCGCCAAGATGAAGCGTGAGGAAGGCGTTGAAATTCTCGACGCCGCCGTCCAAGGCTCGAGGCTGCGCTTGCGGCCAATTTTGATGACCTCGTTCGCGTTCATCCTCGGCTGCGTGCCGCTGATGCTGGCCAGTGGTTCGGGTGCCGCCGCGCGCAGCACGATGGGTACGGGCGTGGTGTTCGGCATGACCATTGCCACGGCGGTCGGTTTGTTTATCATCCCGGTCTGCTACGTGTTTGTGCAACGGATCGTGGAACGCGGTGGCAAGAAGCCACAACCCGCGAAGGCCGGCGTTGCGTCTCCGGCGGAGAAGGGAGGGACGCACTGATGAAAAGACTCTTCCTTCGGATTTCGAGTTTCGGATTTCGGACTTCCCGCACGGCGACTTGTGCGACCGCATTCTCGCTGGTCCTCCTCGCCGCGCTGGCCGGTTGCGCCGTCGGCCCGATCTACCAACGCCCCGCGCTCGAGACGCCGGCGACCTTCCGCGCCGCCGGGTCGGAAACCGCCGACCTTTCGGCCACCAATTCCGTGGCGGACCTCGGTTGGTGGCAGGTCATGCCTGATCCGCAGCTCCAGGCCTACATCGCGGAAGCGCTCGCCAACAGTTGGGACATCAAGATCGCCGCCGCCCGCGTCTTGCAGGCGGAGGCCATTGCGCGCGTGACCCGCTCCCAGTTCATGCCCACAGTCGGCGCGGGCGCCGACTGGACCACCGCGCGCACCTCCGAAAACGGACCGTCCGGCGCCCTGCCCAATCCGCAGCAGGACTTCGGCAGCGTTTACGGCACCATGGCGGCTTACGAACTGGACCTCTGGGGGCGTATCCGCCGGGCCAATGAGGCGGCCCGCGCGCAATTGCTTGCCACGGAAGCCGCGCAGCAGACGGTCCGGCAAACGCTGGTGGCTCAGGTCGCCACGGCGTACCTCAGCCTGCTGGAACTAGATCACGAACTGGAGATTGCTCAGCGCACCTACGGCGTTCGGACCAACTCCCTGACGCTGACCACCGCGCGCCAGGAAGGCGGGGTCGCCTCGATGCAGGACGTGTATCAGGCGCAAATCCTGGTTTCCACTGCCGAGGCATCCATTGCCGATACCCACCGGCGCATCGAACAGCAGGAAAACGAGTTGAACATCCTGCTCGGGCGTAACCCGGGTTCGCCTCAACGAGGCGAAGGTTTCCTGCGCCAGAACCGTGAGGTGACCGTGCCGCCGGGACTGCCCTCCGATCTGCTGGAGCGCCGGCCGGACATTCGGGCGGCGGAGCAACTGCTCGTCGCCGCCAACGCGGACATCGGCCAAGCCAAAGCCGCCTTCTTTCCCAAAGTCACCCTTACCGGCTTCTATGGGGTGCAGTCCGTGGCGCTTTCCGACCTGTTCACCAGCCCGTCCCGCACCTGGCAGTTTGGCCCGGCGGTCTCAATGCCGTTGTTCACGGGCGGTGCCTTGCGCGGAAACTTGAAATTGGCCCAGGCGCGTTTCGGGGAAAGCGTGGCGCAGTACCAAAAGACCGTGCAGAACTCGTTCCGTGAGGTCTCGGACAGCCTCATCGCCTACCGTCGCACTCGGGAGTTTCGCGCCCGTCAGGAGGAACTGACCCAGGCCAATCGCAATGCGACCGACCTGGCCAATGTCCGCTATGAGGGGGGTGTCACCAGCTACCTGGAGGTCCTCTACAACGAGCAGCAACTCTTCGGCGCCGAGTTAGGCCTGGCCCAGGCCCGGTTGAACGAGCTTCTCAGTGTTATCCAACTTTACCGTGCGTTGGGCGGAGGCTGGACCTTGCCGGACGCGATCGGGAGTCAGATGATTACGAAACAGCCTTGAACGACCATATTCTTTTATGAGCAACGAAAACCTCCGCAAGATCTCCAACAACTTCCAGGATGTCCGGCTAGTCAGTCTCGCCTCCTGGCGTCAAGCCGCCGAAATCTCCCCCCGCGACCGTGGCGGACCTTACATCGTGTTCCAAGACGGCTACGATCCGGAAGATGCCACCGCGAAGGCCGATGAGTTCGTGCTCGGCCGTTCGGGCAAGTGGCTTCCGCTGGCGCACTTTTTCCGGCTCTCCGTCCCGGAGCGCCGGGCGGAATTCGTCTTTGGCACTGCGGCCGAGGTCATGTTGATGATGGGGAATCTGCCTTCCAAGGTGGAGATGCTTCATCGTAAGGCCAAGGAGGCCGCCGCGGAGGGGCCTCCTGCCAACGACGAGATGGCCGCTGCCTTCCAGGCTGCGAAGAATAGCGCCGCCTAGGCAGCTTATAGAACTCCACACTGCGAGGACCCACTATGAGCAAACATCCAGAAGCCAATGAAGCGAAGAAGTTGAAGGGTAAGGAATACCTGAAGGAACTGCGCAAACTCCAGGGCGAACTGTGCAGATTGCAGGAATGGGTCAAGCACAAGGGGCTGCGTGTGATCATTGTGTTCGAGGGACGCGACGCCGCCGGCAAGGGCGGCACCATCAAGGCCCTCACCGAACGGGTCAGCCCGCGGGTGTTCCGTGTGGTGGCGTTGCCCGCGCCCTCGGACCGCGAAAAGTCGCAGATGTACATGCAGCGCTACATGCAGCATTTCCCAGCGGCGGGTGAAGTGGTGATCTTCGACCGGAGTTGGTACAACCGCCTGGGCGTCGAGTACGTGATGGGATTCTGCACGAAGGAGCAGCATCGCCGCTTCCTTGAGAATTGCCCGGAGCTCGAGAAGTACATCGTGCAGGGCGGCATCCAGCTCATAAAGGTCTGGCTCGAGGTTAGCGACAACGAGCAAAAGCGGCGGTTCGAGGCCCGCATGGAGGACCCGCTGCGCCAGTGGAAACTCAGCTCCATGGACCTGCCTTCGCGCAGCAAATGGTTCGAGTATTCGCGTGCCCGCGACCTGATGCTCGAAGCCACCGACACGAAGTGGTCCCCGTGGTATGTCCTGCGCTCCGACGACAAAAAACGAGCCCGGCTCAACTGCATCCGCCACATCCTCAAGTTGATTCCGTATAAGGAGGTGCCTCGGGAGAAGGTCAAACTGCCCAAGCGCTCGATGAAGCACGCTTACGACGACCAGGCAGCGCTCAAGGGCAGGAAGTTCGTGCCCGAGAAGTACTGAACACTGCCTTCATGCGACCACGTCAAAGATAAGTAGTCACTTGCCGGTCTCTTTTGAATTCCAATGCCGGCCCTGCTTCCACTAGCATGCCGGCAACTGAAACGTTATTGAACCACATATAAACTGATACGGATCACATCCTCTCGAAAACCCTACGCATGAAACTGACCTTCCTTCTCTCCATTGCCGCTGTTGCTCTCGCGCTGGCGGGTTGTTCTTCCGCCCCGACCAAAGTTGACGCCGGCACCATAACCGCCCGCTCGTTTAGCTTCGTCAACCGGGGCGGTCCGGTCCCGACGTTCGCGGATGGACGCGGGCACGTACATGCCTTGGTTCAGGAGGCGATCACCAAGAGCTTGGCGACCCGCGGGGTCGGTAAAGCAGCAACCGGCGGTGACATTACGGTGAGCTACCTGCTCATCGTCGGGAACAACGCCACAACCACCGCGCTGGACGACTACTTCGGCTACGGGGGCAACGAGACGGCGCTCCGGGACAAGGCGCACAAGGCCTATACCGGCAACAAGAACCCGAATTACTTCGAGGCCGGCACGCTGGTCATAGATTTGGTGGATTCGAAGAGCTTCAAGCTGCTCAAGCGCGGCTATGCCACGCGGCCGATCCTCCGCGATTTGCCGGAGGATCAACGAGCTGCGCGCATCCAGGAGGTTGTGAACGAAATCTTCCGCGACCTGCGCATCAAACCGTGATTTGGCGGCAAGGACCCGCCCTCCAGACTCAACCTTCACGCGCTGCTTCACTCGCATGAACACCTGCATGACTTGGTTCGCAAGGCTTGGGATCGCCATCGTTCTGAGCTGTCTTGTGTTTGGGAGCGCAGCCATCGCCCAGCAGCGTCCGCCGGAGACTGCGGCGCTGCGGGTGGGGGTGTCGCCGGTATTCCCGCCGATGGTCTTTAAACAGGGCGGGAAACTCACCGGCGTGGAAGCGGATCTGGCCGAGGCGTTCGGCCAACACCTCGGACGCAGGGTCACTTTCGTGGAACTGCCCTGGGAAGATCAGATCGAGGCGCTGCGCGACGGCCGCACGGACATCATCATGTCCTCAATGTCTGTCACTCAGGCGCGGCGCTACGTGGTGGATTTCACCAAGCCTTACTTGATTGTGGGACAGTTGGTCCTCGTCCGGCGGGAAGACCGGAATCAGTACTTGCTGGGCATTCCCTCGCGCTTGTCGGGCACCGTGGGCGTCCTTAAAGCCACGACGGGCGAGTTCCTGGTACAGCGGGAGTACCCCAAAGCGAACCGCAAGGTCTTCAAAACGGAAGAGGAAGCCGTCAAGGCGCTGGTAAAGAAGAAGATCGATCTCTTCGTCGGCGACTCGACGCTGGTCTGGTATCTGGCCGGGTTGCATGCCAACGATGGCCTGGCAGCGGTACCCGCACCGCTGAGCGAGGAAGTCCTGGGCTGGGCCACGCGCAAGGGCGATGACCCGCTGCTCACCGCGGCGAACCAATTCCTCGAGAAATCCGCTCAAGACGGAACCTTGCAGCGCGTTTACCGTCGCTGGATGGCGGTCTCGCCGTGACGTGTCTGCAAACGGACCGCGACTCCGGAAGAAACCAGTTATGAAAGCATCGAACCCAACGTCCGCTCCTTGGAGTGGTCGCCGCTGGCAGCACTCGTGGTTGTGTCATGGGTTGGCGCTGCTGACCGTAGTGGCCACGGTTCAGCTGCCCGCGTTCGCCGCCGCGCCCAAGCTGCCGCCGCTGACCAGCGTCTCGGGCAACCCGCGCCTGCCGGGCAAGTTCGTCTGGGCGGACCTCGTCACCGACGACGTGCTCGTCGCCCAGAAGTTTTACGCCGCGCTGTTTGGCTGGAAGGTCTATGACTACGGCGGCTACTTCATCGGGTTTAGCGACGACCGGCCCTTGTGCGGAATGTTCCAGCGACCAAAACCGAAGGACCAGCCAGAGGCCAAGCCACGCTGGTTTGGTTACATTTCCGTCGACAGCGTCGAAAAAGTCCAGCGCGTGGTGACGCAAGCGGGCGGGCGGGTGCTGGCCGCGCCGCAGAAGATGCCCAAGCGTGGGGAGCAGGCCATCTTCACAGATCCCGAGGGCGCCGTGTTTGGCGTGGTCAAGTCCAGCGCCGGGGATCCGGAGGATTTTCTGGCGGAGCCGGGCGAATGGATTTGGATTCAACTGTCGAGCCGCGACGCGCGCAAGGCGGCGGAGTTTTACCGCGCCGTGGTCGGTTACGCGGTGGTCGAGAATACCAAGAGCAACCGGGTGAGCGATTACATGTTGACGAGCGAGGGTTATGCGCGTGGTACGGTCCGGACCATTCGAAACACCGAGACGAAGATGCAACCGACCTGGCTGCCGTTTGTGCGCGTGAAGAACCTGACCGACTCAGTGGCGATGGCGAAGCAACTGGGCGGTAAGGTGGTGGTCGAACCCAAGCCCGAACTCTTCGACGGCAAAGTGGCGGTGATCGCCGACCCGACCGGCGCGGCCATCGGTATTCTGGAATGGCCCGAGGGAATGGCGAAAGGAGGTCAGAAGCCATGAGCACGATGAATCAATTTCTCCGCTTCGCCGCAGTCTTGATTGCGCTCGGCGGGTTCACGGGTTGCGAAAGCTCCGGCGGCGGCGGGAGTTCCAGTTCGAGCGTTGGCGTCTTTTACGGGGTTGGTTTCTACAGCCCTTACTACTACGGCGATTACGACCACGACATTGATATTGACATCGACCGGCCCGACCGGCCCGACCGACCGGATCGGCCGGATCGGCCGGTGCGACCAGAACAGCCGATCGCGCGGCCTGAGTCGAGGCCCTCCACCCGGCCGGCGGCACCATCGACCCGACCGGCGGCAATATCCGCCCGGCCGATGCCGTCCATTCCGTCCACCCCGCGGGTTTCAGGCGGTCGCAGGTAAACTCCCATGAAGAACATGAACATCTCCACAGCCCTCTCAAGCCTCCGCTCGCTCGGCCTGTGTGCCTTTACCGCATTGCTGGTCTCGTGTGCCGCCACGTCCCTCAAAAGCACGTGGAAATCACCCCAATGCCAGAAGCCCGTAGACAAGCTCGCCGTCCTCTTCATTGAGGAGCGGGGCATGTTGCGCCAGGGCTTTGAGAATCGGTTCATCACGCAGTTGACTCGGGGCGGCGCGACTGTCGTGCCCACGTATGATCAGCTCTCCCTGGCCGAGATTAAGAAGGACAAGCAGGCCGCGGCCGAGCGCTTGCGCGCCAGCGGCGCGGAGGCGGTGCTCATCGTGCGACTGGCCAGTTTGGGCACTTCCTACCGCGAGGTTCGACCCGGCAGCGAGCGCTACGCGGAAACCATCACCGGATTCGAAAACGTAGGCTGGTATGACTACTACACCGTGGCGTACATGGATATGAGTCCCACCTACGGGAACTTGAAAGCCAAGCTGTATATCGAGGCCGGCCTCTTCGATCTGAAGGCTGAAAAGCCCGTCTGGACTGGGTTGACCCAGACGGTCATCAAGGAAACCACCGACCGCGTCGCGGAGATGGATCCGATCGTGGCCAAGATCGTCGATGCCATGCGCAAAGACGGTGTGGTGCGTTGACCGACCGGCGAAACTACATCCGGGCCGTGGCCCGCGCTGCCGATCTCAGCAGCCTGGGCCTTGGCCCGGAACGGGTGGGTCTGAATGAAAAACCGTCGCGCGCAGGATGGTCCGGGTGGAGGCAGCGTGCGCAAGAAGCGATTGCTCCCCATGTCGAGCATGCTTGGGAACAGTTCCGGCATATGGGTTGTGATGGTGGCCGGGGGCCTGGCCTCGTTTACCGCCATCGCGGCCGATACGCTTTATTTGCGCGGCGGTGAGCGGTTGATGGGCAAAATCATCGCAGACGAGAAGGAGCAGGTCATCATCGAATCCCAAACCCTCGGGCGATTAAAAGTCCCGCGCGATCGCATTGAAAAAGTGGAGCTGGAGCCGCCTCCCGCGGCGTCGATCACCCCGACCGCGCGCCACGAATCTTTCGTGCCTCTGCCCCCCGCCGTCGCGTCCAAGGTGTCGGACGCCTCCACCAATTCACCCGTGGCCGCGGTTGACCGCACGAACGCGCCGGCCAAGTGGCGCTGGTTCTGGCAGGCGAAACAACCTGCCGCACCGGCGACCAAGGACTGGATCCAGCTCAAGTCGGGCGAGTGGCTGCGGGGCACCCTTTACGGCATGCAGAACCGCTCGCTGGAGTTCGACAGCGATGAACTGAACGACCTGAAGTTCGATTGGAAGGATGTCCATCAGCTGGTTCTGCCCAAGGCGCTGGTTTCCTATGGCGACCGTGAAACCGCCTGGGGTGAGGTGCGCGTGGATCGGGAAAAGGTGCATGTATCCGGGC
>CAZWJC010000088.1:0-23921 GCA_964634255.1 uncultured Verrucomicrobiota bacterium
TCTGAGCCTGCCGATCTATGCCGAACTGACCGACGCGCAAGTGCAGCGCGTCGCTACTGTCATAAAGGACTTCTTTGCGGGTGCAAAATCTTCCTGAACCGACAGCTCTTCACACAGCTATGGTCGGATAGGGCGCGCCGTTCTCCAGTGGCGGGTGTGAGCTTCATCCTGCCCGGGTTTTGCCACTCCACAAGGCCCGGCCTCAGGCGTTGTTGGCTGTTGGTTTTCTTGCCAGGAGTCTCGCGGAGATCCTCAAGTTTGATTTGATTCTTCAACGCCCGGGGCAAGTGAAGCAGGCGTCGAAAAACCTCAACAAAAAAACGTGAACCTTCAATGACAGCCCCGAGGCGGGGTGATACGGTCCATTGTCGGCACGAATCGGTAATGACTCCAGCACGTAGTGCCCTGAGCCGTTATGAATGACCGTTGTTTGTTGAAGTTTGGCCCGCGGACGATCGCAGGGATGTCGAAGCTTGGCATCGCTGGCAAGTCCCGCGCGTTTACCCTGATCGAGTTGTTGGTCGTGATTGCCATCATCGCCATCCTGGCAGGCATGCTTCTGCCGGCGTTGGGCAAGGCCAAGGAAAAGGCCCAGCGCATCGCGTGCCTGAACAACTGCAAGCAGATCAGTTACTACATGCAGTTCTACACGGATGAGAACAAGGACGTGTTTCCCGGTCACCGCAATCAGTTCCGGAGCGGCGACGATGATTGGTGGGGGCCGACGATTGCGGGGACTCGCTCGAACCTCTTCCGCTGCCCCGCCCACAAAGGGCTGCGCACCGATAACGGACTCAAGTGGGACTGGGCTTTCGACATGCACAAGGTGGGTTACGGAATCAACAGCTTCTTCTTGGCCCTCTATCCGCACGGTCCTAGCACTCTGTCGGTGGGGGGAGTTACGTTCCGGAATCAACTGTGGTTTAAACGCTCCCAAGTTCGCAATCCGGTGGATTGTCTAATGACTGATGAAACGATGCCCAAGACGGATGGCTTCTACAGCAGCAGTTCCTTCTGGCCGAACGCCTGTATGGATCGCAGGTTTTCCAATGGCGGCTTCGAAGGGGTGGATCCGAACCGGCATCGGGGAGGCGGGACGGTGACTTTCGTGGATGGCCACTCCGAGGTGCGCAAGGATGACAAAATCAACCCGCCGCGTGATCCGGCCGGCGGCTCGGAACTGGCACTTAAGAACTCACGTTATTGGGACCCGCTGAAAGCGGCGGGTGATCGCTGAAGTAGTTGGGGAATTGGTTAAACTCCTCACCCGGCAGTCGGGTGAGGAGTTTGTGCGTTTTGGGTGGGGCGCTATTGGTGCCGTCGGGACATAATCCGGGTATCAAGCCCGGGATTCCCGTTCGCCTGCGCCCTGCAAGAAGCGGCGCGTTACTTGCCCAGCACTTGCCGGAGCGCCTTCACGCAACGGTCGTTCTCCGCCGCCGTCCCGACCGTGATGCGGACCCACTCGGGAAGTTGGTAGCCGCCCATGGGCCGTACGATCACGCCCAGCTTCTGCATCTCCTCAAAGACGCGTCCGCCTTGCCCGACCTTGACGAGAATGAAGTTGCCGGCCGACGGCACGAATTCCAGTGCCAGCTTCTTGCACTCCGCTTCAAGGAAGCGCAAGCCGGTGGTGTTGTTCTCCCGCGCTCGACGCATGTGCTCGGCGTCATCCAGCGCGGCGAGCGCACCGGCTTGGGCGATGGAATTGGTGTTGAACGGTTCGCGGATCTTCTCCAGCGCCGACACGAGATCGGCGCAGGCGATGCCGTAACCGATGCGCAAGCCGGCCAGCCCATAGATTTTCGAGAAGGTTCGCATCAGGATCAGGTTCGACTTGCCCGCGCGGATCAGCGGAACGAAGTCGGCGGGATGATCCAGGAACTCCAGATAAGCTTCATCCATCGCGATGAGGACGTTGGCTGGAACCCGCTCAATGAACCGGGTCAAGTCCGCCGTCGAAGCCAGCGTGCCGGTGGGGTTGTTCGGGTTGGCCACGAATACCACGCGGGTGTTGGGAGTGATCGCCTTGAGCATCGCGTCCAGATCGTGCCCGTAGTTCTTGGCCGGCACCGTGATGACGTTCGCTCCAAACAGTTTCGTCACGAGCGGATAGACGACGAAGCAGTACTGCGACACCACCACGTCCACACCCGGACCGAGCAGCGCATGCCCAACGAACTCGATGATCTCATTCGAGCCGTTGCCCAGGACGAGATTGGCAGGCTGAACGCCCAGCTTGGCGGCGAGCCGCTCTTTCAGATAGAACGCGTTTCCGTCCGGGTAAAGGTGGATGTTCGCCAGCACGTCCTGCATTGCCTTCAACGCGGCGGGCGAGGGGCCGAGCGGATTCTCGTTCGAGGCCAGTTTGATGATGCTGGCCGCAGGCAGACCGAGTTCGCGGGCGACTTCCTCGATGGGACGGCCTGGCTGATAGACGGGCAGGTCCTTGAGCGTGGGATTGACGGGGTAGGGGAGGTTCATGATTTCTTCTCGCCAGGCAGGTGCAAACCTGCGCCTGGATACAGGACTTGGTAATGGATGGATTGCACGCCGACGATGGCTGCGACGCCGAGAATGTCGTGGGCGCTGGAGCCGCGCGAAACGTCGGCCGCCGGGCGGTCCATGCCGAGGAGAATCTGCCCGTAGGCGTTGGCCTTGGCGAGGTGGCGCAACATGCGGCTCGTTATGTGGCCTGAGTTCAATTCCGGAAAGATCAGCACGTTGGCGCGTCCGGCCACCTTGCTCTCCGGATACTTGAGTCGCGCGATGTCCGGCACGATGGCGGCGTCCACCTGCAACTCCCCCTCGATGTCCGCTTCCAACTGAGTGTTCCGGGCCTTCTGTTGCGCCAGCGCGGTGGCGGCTTGCACGCGGCCCACCGACTCGTGGCTCGCGCTGCCTTTCGTGGAAAATGAGAGCATCGCCACCCGCGGGCGGATGCCCAGCAGATGCCGCGCAAACTTCGCCGTGGAGACGGCGATGTCGGCCAGTTCGTCCACGGTCGGCTGCGGGATGACGCCGCAGTCGGCGAGAAAGAGCACGCCATCTTCGCCAAACCGGGTGTCTTCAACCTCCATGACCATGCAACCCGAGGCGAGCTTGACCTCCGGCGCGAAATTGATGATTTGGAACAGGGGGCGCACCACGCTTGCCGTGGTGTGAACCGTGCCGCTCACCAGACCGTCCACCTGGTGCATGGCCACCATCATCGCGCCGAAGTAATTCGGCTGGAGCATCGCCTCGCGGGCTTCCGTGGTGCGGAGGCCCTTCGACCGGCGCAGCAACTTGTAGCGGCGCGCGAAATTATCGAGCTCCTCGCTCTCTACGGGATTGATGATGCGCACGCCTTCCAGCGAGATGTTCAGGTCCTGCGCCATCTCTTTGATCTTGGTGCGATCCCCCAACACCACCGGCGCCCCGAGCCGCAGGGCATGGAACTGCCGCGCCGCCTGAAGCACGCGCGGCTCGGTGCCCTCCGGGAATACGAGCCGCTTCGGATGGCGCTGCAGTTTCTCAATGACGGAACCGATGAATCGCATGGCGGATTAGTAAAGCAGCCGGCGGCAAATCGCAAACCTTCTCGGTTGCGGCAGAACAAGCTCAGGACAGCCAGGACTGTCAACGGACCGCGCACCGTCCCCGGGGCGCAGCGCCAGCCATCGCGTGAGAAAGCGGCAAACGCCAAAGGTTGCGCGCTTCTGTGGGCCGCTGCGACCGGGGCCGGGCCGCGGTCTCGATTTGGTGCGTGATACCGTTTCCAGCGAGGACAAACTCGCCGGCAACTCCGCATCGCCTGCCGATCGTCTCCGAACCTCAGAGCTAACACCTACGACCGGTTTAGCGCGCTCAGCACCGCCCGCACCGACGCGAGTTCGATGTTCGTATCCACACCCGCCCCCCAACGTGCGCGACCGTCGGCATGCTTGATCTGAATGTAGGCGATGGCGCTGGCCTCCTCGCCGGAGCTCAGAGCGTGTTCAGTGTAGCCCACGATCTCGAAACGCGGTACGCCCGCCTGCATGAAGCCGTGAACCAGCGCGGCGAGCGGCCCGTTGCCTTCGCCCGCCAACGCGACCGGTTTGCCATCGCGCAAGAGCCGCACCCGACATCGTACCGTGCCATTGCGACTTTCGGTTTCGAATCCTTGAAGTTGCCAGGGGAGGGTGCGCTCCACGTATTCGCGCCAGAACATCGCCTTCAATTCTGTGCCGCTGACCTCGCGGCCCAGCCGGTCCACCTCGTTGTTGGCGATCGGCCCGAACTCGCGCTGCATGTCCTTGGGCAGCTCGATGCCGAACTCGCTCTCCAGCAAGTACGCCACGCCGCCCTTGCCGGACTGGCTATTCACGCGGATCACTTCGCGGTATTCACGGCCGAGATCCGTCGGGTCAATGGCGAGGTACGGCACGTCCCATTGCGTCCGCCCGCCTTTCTCCCATTCGGCGAGGCCCTTCTTGATCGCGTCCTGATGCGATCCGCTGAAAGCGGTGAACACCAGCTCGCCAGCGTAAGGATGGCGCGGCGGTACCGTCATGCCCGTGCACCGCTCGTAAACGTCCACCAGCGCGTTGAGGTCGGTGAAGTCCAACCCCGGATCAATCCCGTGCATGTAGAGGTTCAACGCCACCGTGACAATGTCGAGATTGCCCGTGCGCTCGCCATTCCCGAAGAGTGTGCCCTCGACGCGATCCGCGCCGGCCAGCAAGCCCAGCTCGGTCGCCGCCGTGCCGGTGCAGCGATCGTTGTGCGTGTGCAGGCTGATGATCACCGATTCGCGGTTCTTCAGGTTGCGGCTCATCCACTCGATCTGGTCCGCGTACACGTTGGGCATCGCCACCTGGACAGTGTCCGGGAGGTTCAAGATCATCTTGTGCGCCGGCGTCGGTTGCCAGATCTCCATTACGGCCTCGGAAACTTCCTTGGCGAACTCCACCTCGGTGGACGAGAAACTCTCCGGGGAATATTGGAGCATGACCTCCGTGCCCTGGAGCCGGGGTAAACGGTCCTTGATGAGTTTCGCGCCGCGCACGGCAACCTGAAGGATTTGCTCCTTGCTCATGCCGAACACCACCCGGCGCTGCGCCGGTGAGGTGGAATTGTACATGTGAATGATGGCGCGTTTCGCGCCCACGAGCGATTCAAACGTGCGCTCGATCAAATCCTCGCGGGCCTGCACCAGCACTTGAAGCCAGACGTCGTCCGGCGCGCGGCGTTCTTCGATGAGCCGGCGGTTGAAGGTGAACTCCGTGTTCGAGGCCGACGGGAAGCCGACTTCAATTTCCTTGAACCCGCACTTCACCAGCTTGTGAAACAGTTCAAGCTTCTGACTTACGTTCATGGGGACCGCCAGGGCTTGGTTGCCGTCGCGGAGGTCCACGCTGCACCAAAGGGGCGGGTGGGTGAGGACACGGTTGGGCCAGCGGCGATCGGGGAGATTCACCAGCGGGAACGGACGGTACTTGGTGGATGGCTGTTTCAACATAAAGTCAAAGGGTTGCGGAGTTAAACCACGGATGGACACCGATGGACATGGATGAAGCATCCCGGCGCGCTTGGGCTCGCGCTCCGAGGAACGCCGTGTGGCCGCGGGCTATGTCAGCACGCGCTCCGCGTCCGGATCGTCTTCGACGAGAGGACGCCATTGCTGCTGATCCGTGTCTATCTGTTTTCATCCGCGCTTAAAAACAAAAACCCCACCGCCGTTTGGCAGTGGGGTTCCTTAAATCACTCGTCGTAACTAGAACCCAACTGCCGCGCTGCTCAGCAGCAGCGCGTTCGTAAGCAGCAGATTCCGGTTGCGATTCACGGGCGCAAACTAACCACGCCGACGCCCACGGTCAAATCGTTTTTCCCGCTTGCTTCTGGCGGCCGGCCCTCGACACTCCGGCGCGCATGGCGTGGCAGCGTAGATTGACGGGCGGTGTCCTCGCGGCGGTGGGCTTCATGTTTTCACCGCTGTCGTGGTGGAACGACGCCTTCGTCAACCTGCCATTGGCGTTGGGCTTCGCGTGGGCCGTCAGCGTCTGTGCGGGCGTTGCAGCGCGGGAAGCCGTGTTCAACGTCGCGGTTGTGGTGGGGTACTGGCTCACAAACATGCTCGGTTTCGTGCTTATGCACAAAGGCGTGCGCTGGCTGCGCTCGCCCCAAGAGAAGGAGGAAACCAAACGGGAGATTTGGAAGGACCTCTGGATCTCGTTCGCCTACACCGCGCTCATCGTGGTGCTCATCAAGCTGGGCGTACTCAAGCCGATCCAAGGCTACTTCGCGGGCGGTTGACGCGCAGGGAAGTGCGGCTGGCCAAGACGAAAGTGCTGGAGTGTGTCGGATTTTCCGGATCAGCGGCTTTATATCGGGTGACAGGTATGACAGACACCAACCAACTGCTGCTGGAGTATGCGCAAAGAGGCTCGGAATCTGCGTTTCGCACCCTGGTCACCCGCTACCTCGACCTCGTCTATTCGGTCGCGTTGCGGCGGGCTGGTGGCGATGTCCATCTGGCCCAGGACATCGCCCAAAGCGTCTTCACCGATCTCGCCCGCAAGGCCCGCGCCCTGCCGCCGGACATGCGGTTGGGCGGCTGGCTGCATCGGCACACGTGCTTCGTGGCGTCCACGCTCCTGCGCTCCGAGCGCCGCCGCCGCGAGCGGGAAAGGCAGGCGGCCGAAATGAACTCCTTACAGGCGTTTCCCGACCGACCTTGGGACGAGTTGGGTCCGGTGCTGGACGAAGCGATTGATCAATTGGAGTCCCCGGATCGCGAAGTCATTGTGCTGCGATTCTTCGAGAAACGAGATTTGCGGGAGGTGGGGGTGGCGCTGGGAATCAGCGAAGACGCCGCCCAGAAGCGCGTGAGCCGTGCGGTGGATCGACTGCGCGAGCGGGTGAACGCCAGCGGCGTAGCGGTCACGGTCACGGCGCTGGGCGCGGTGTTGGTCACGTCGGCCGTCAACGCGGCGCCGGCAGGTTTGGCGTCAACCATCAGCAGCGCCGCACTTGCCGCGGCGGGCGTGGGCACGGGGATCGTGGCAGGGCTGCTGAAGATGCTGCCTTCGGCGAAGATGCAAATGGCATTGGCGGTCGGCTTGGCGGTGATCGGAGTCGTTGCGCTGATAGTGCTCTCCCGGCATAAGACCGATGATGCGTTGAAGGAACAGGCTGGAGCGCCTGACTTGCCGAGTGAGCATTCGAGCGTCGGAAATCCCGCCGCGACTGAGTTCCGCTCGGGCGATCCTGAGCCCGCTCCGGTGACCTCGGTGACCAACTCCGTTCTACATCTGCAAATCCTCGCAGCAGACAGTGGCAAACCGGTGCCGCTTGTCGAGGTGCAGGTCAGCCATGAACCGAAACTGTGGGGCACGACAGGACTGCTCTCAGACCGAGACGGACTCTGTGACGTTGCCTACGGGCGGGAAGTCGGGCAGTTGGTTCTCTGGGTTCATCTGGACGGCTTTGCCGACACCCGATTGCTTTGGCGGCCCGCCCAGGGCGAGGTAGTTCCTTCGAGCTATGTTCTGCGCCTGGATCGGCCGACGCGAATCGGTGGACGGGTGGTGGATGATGAGGGTAGCCCTGTTGCTGGCGTTCGGATCGGATGGTATTTAGAGGATGATGCAGGCGGTGTGGAGAACGTTCCCGAGAGCCACGAGTTCGCATGGATTACCACGGAGACGGATGAGACTGGCCGATGGCGGATCGAGCGAATCGCGGAAGAAGTGTTCCGGCGGCTGGTCGGATACGCGAAACACACCAATTACATCGATGCTCAGTACGTTCACGTCTCGTGGCGGCCACTCGTCGAAAGAGAGCTTCGTGAAGGCACGCACATCTTCAAATTGGGACGCGCGGTCACCGCCATGGGGATGGCGCTTGATTCAGCGGGAGTGCCCATCGGTGACGCGAAGGTTCTGATCGGGAAGGTGAATTATGGTGACAGTCGTGAAGGCACTACGGCAGCCGACGGCACTTTCTCCATTCCCGGCTGTGTGCCGGGGATGCAATGGGTCAGCGCAAAAGCTCGTGGATATGCGGCCACGACCGTGGCGGCCAATCTCGGCGCGAATGAACCACCTATTCACTTGGTCCTGCAGCGGGGCAAAGTCCTACGACTGCGTGTCGTGAACCGTGCTGGCGATCCGATTCCCCAAACTACAGTCTATCTGCAGCATCCCGACGACACGCCGAAGCAGCCGGGCCTGGCAATGCGAGTCCAGACGTCTTTCCAAGTGGAGTCTGATCCCGATGGACGCGTGGTTTGGACGAATGCGCCGGCTGGAGAACTGCGCTTCGGCTTCATCGCGCCGGGGTATTTGGAAGTCGAGAATATCGAGATCCCTGCGGATGGCGAGGAGCACACGGTGACTTTGGCTTCCGCAGTCATTGTTCAGGGAACGGTTCGGGATCAAGCCACCGGCGAATTGCTGCCGCGCTTTCGGATCGGCCTCGGCTGTCCGGAGTTGTCCGGTGGAACCACACACATCGAATGGGCCAGGTTCGACCGGTTCTGGGTGGACTATACCAATGGCACTTACCGTTACAGTTGTGATGAGCCGCTCCAGCGCCGTTTGGATGGTGAAAACCCTGGCTACGTCCTCAAGTTCGAGGCTGCCGGCTATGCCTCTCATGTGTCCCGGATCATCGGGCCCGACGAAGGGTTCGTCCAATTGGACGTGGAGTTGCGACCGGCGACCAACACCACCGTGACGGTGTTCAAGCCGGATGGCCAGCCTGCGGCCCTTGCGGATGTCGGTTTCTACTATCCCGGTTCGCGCCTGCAACTGGCGTTCGGAGGGCTGTCGCGCGAAGCCAGCCCGGGAGGCGCGCACGCGCAGACGGATAAAAGCGGGACCTTCGAGTTGCGCCCGGACGATTCTATTGACCGGGTCTTGGTGGTGTGTCCCGACGGTTACGCGGAGGCAACGCCGGCGGTTCTGATAGCAAGTCCAACCCTCCAGCTTCAGTCTTGGGGACGGTTGGAAGTCACCGGCCTGGATAGCTGTTCCTTTGAATTCGGGAACGGCTTGCTGTTACCGACGCATTCTGCCCGGCTGGAGAACCGGCAGCCAGCCAGCCCACCGCAGACCAAACTGTTTCCCAAACTGCCGCCCGGGCATCACACACTGGTTCGCAAGTCACCGGAACAACAGATCCCTTTCGAAATTCGCGCTGGAGAGACAACGACGTTGGATTTGTCCGCCTCCACAAACGCCGCACCGACGGTTTCCACTCCGCGATAACGGACACCTGCTTTGGATTTCAGCACTTCCCGCCGGTCTTGTGCTACGAGACCGAAAAGCGCCTGCGTCAGCCGCGCCAGCGTCTTGGAGTGCGGCGACCCTCCACCGCTTTCTGCCGCGGACGTGAATGAGCATTGAAGCTCGCGCCTATTCCGAAAGCGCCAGCGGGCTGGCGCAGTCCACGACCTGGCGGCAAGTTCGGCGACTCCTGCCCTGCCTCAGCGTCCATCGCTTCTCTGCGGTTTTCCTGCCGGTATCACGCGCGGAGAGAAACGGCTCAGGGATGGATCTTGGCCGACTCTTCACTTCGCCGAGACTTGAGCGGCATCTGCCTCGCGCTGGCGGGCGGCCACCCACCGGGCCAGTTCGCGATACAGGGCGGCGACATCCTTGTCCTCCGACCGCGCCATCGTCAGTAACGCGCCGCCGCCCTCGTAGTAAGCCATTGCCGCGTTGGTGTTCACGCCGTTGCGCTCGAAGGCTTGCAGGTACGCGTGCAGCCTCGGTCGAAAAACCTCTGCGGAAGCGGCGGCGCGCTCATCACACTCGAACTCCAGTCCCAGGCCATTCGTGCGCGCGACGGCGCACGCGGTATCGAGCCGGCTGTCCGGGACTTTTGCGTTGAAGAAGTGATTCGGCTGCTGGTAGGCGGCGTCGAAACCGAGGTTGCGCCAATTTGCCGCGCCAGCGGCTTTCCAGTAGGGAATCCAGAAGAATTTCTTCCCGTGGGCGTGGATGTCCGCCGCGATGCGGGGCAGAATGTTGGTGGCGGAGCGTGAGTCTTCCGCGACCCAATAGAACCCAGCGAGGTCGAGGTGCTTTGGCGCGAGCGCCTGCCATTTGGCAAGCCCGGTTTCTACGTGCCACGCGCAGGCGGCCACGCGGTCTTCAGGCCTGTTGAAATCGAGGGCCCGGCCGTCGAGCGTGCCCCAGTTGGTCTGGCCGTGAATCGGTTCGGGCAACGTGAGCACGACCTGCCGGCGGCGTGCCGGTGCGCCATTTCGGGTTGCGGCGGCAGCGATGGCCTGATCCAATGCGTCAATTGCGCGGTCTTTCTCGAAATTCCGGTCCAGCAGCCACAGCCAGTCCGTCTGCCGCGCGGGCTTCTGTTTGTAGCCCCGCGCGAACTCCTGCCCGCGGCCATCCTTGAACTCGATGAACAGGAAGCCGTCGAAAAGCCATCGCGCCTTGGCTTGGTTTGTTTCGTGGAAGCTGACGTAGGGCGCGAACTGATCCACAGTCCACGCCGGCCGGTCCGTTCCGCCCTGGTAGATCAACACGAGGTCGGTGATGCCGGCGGCGTTTGAGCTGGAGAGCGGCAGATAGCTCGACGATAAATCTGAGGTTTCCGCAACGGCAAGTCGGCCCGCGCTGAGGGTTAGCGCCAGCGCGAGGCGGACTGCGTGTTTGAGGCGACGCGAAGAAATCACGCCTAATTGATGCCCGAGGCCGCGCGATTATTCAGTCAAAGTCGCGTCAAATCCTCGCTCGCGAGGTCCGGGCGCTCTCAGCGGTTCGGGCGAGACGGGCGCTCCGTGCGCCGGGATTCGATGTAACGCGCCAGACTGTCCTTCTGATCCGAGAAGGTGAACGCTTGGTTGACGAGATAGTAGTTCTCCGGGTCCACCACGGAGTCGTAGGCATACTTGGCGATCTCCAATCGTCCGTCGTCGAAGCTGAAGGTCTTGACGAGATCGCGGACTTGGCGCGAAAGGAAGCGCGGCCGACCGGCGAGCATCTGCCGCGCGAGCGACTTCTTGGTGTCATCCAGGGCCTCGGCGCGCAAGGACTTGAGCAAGTCAGCGAAGGCCTCATCCGTGATCGGTTGCAGGACCATGGGCGGTTGTTGGCCGCCCGGCGGCGTCAGCGGCGTGCGCATTCGTTGAATCTGGTCGTGGAGGCGGAAGACCTTCGAGTAACTCGTGAATGCGTCATAGACCTCGTAGAAATTCTCCGGGTCCACGGTGCGCGGGTAGGCGGCGACGGCGAAATCGAATCGGGCGTCCTCCTGGACCATGGTTTTGGCGATGGCCTTCACTTGCTGGCTGGAGAGCCAGCGATCCCGCACCCACCGGTCAGCTTGGCGGGCTTGTTCAAAGGCATTGCTCAACCGTTCCAAGGACCGGAGCTGCTCCTGGAATTGTGCCTCGGGCAGAACGGCGGGACGTTCGAGCGGCTGTTGGGCGTGGGATATCAGGGCCACCGTGACCAGGAACAGCCCGGCGACGCATCGGCGAAGGAGAGTGCGCAGGCTGTTGTGAGATCGAGAAAGCCGGTTTGATCGTATCATAGCTCGTCCGTTGTTACGTTTGCTTGGACGACTGCGTCCGGCGGCCTGTTCAAGCTGAAGTGAGCCGGACCAATCTTGCAATACAACTACTCTCGCCTGCTGCCAGCATCTGGCCGGAAGTCAGCTCCGAAAAATGAAGTGCGAATGCTGTCTGTCCGTGGGAAAGCACGGCAGCACGCTGAGCCAAGCTGGAAAGCGCTTCTAGCCAATGAACGCCGCGTGGATGGCCTTCATCGCGGCCTCGCCCTTGGCCAGGTCAATCACCACGGAGATCTTGATCTCGCTCGTGGAGATCATGTCGATGTTCACGCCGGCCTTTGCCAGCGTGTCAAACATCTTGCCCGCCACGCCCGTGTGGCTCTTCATGCCGACTCCGACGATGGAGAGCTTGCCGATGGCTTCGTTGGCGATGACTTCCTTGAAGCCGATCTCGGCCTTCAGCCCGTCAATCACTTTGCGCGCCTTGAGCAGGTCGGGCTTGTCCACGGTGAACGAGAGATCCGTCGCCGGCGAACCCGAGCCGTGGCTGATGTTCTGCACGATCATGTCCACGTTCACAGTCGCGTCGCCGAGCGCCTTGAACACACGCGCGGCCACGCCGGGTTTGTCCGGCACCGCCACCAGCGTGAGCTTGGCCTGGTTCTTGTCGAGTGAGACGCCGCGCACGACGACGCCTTCCATGCTTTTGGTTTCTTCTTTCACGATCGTTCCGGGGTTGTCGTTCAAACTGGAGCGGACTTCAAACACCACGCCAAATTTCTTGGCAAATTCCACCGAGCGGCTCTGCATCACTTTCGCGCCGAGGCTCGCGAGTTCGAGCATCTCGTCGTAGGAAATCTCTTCGAGCTTCTTCGCGCTGGGCACGATGCGCGGGTCGGCGGTATAGACGCCGTCCACGTCGGTGTAAATCTGGCAGAGATCGGCCTTGAGCGCCGCGGCAAGGGCGATGGCGGTCAAATCCGACCCGCCGCGACCGAGTGTGGTGATCTGGCCCTCGGGCGTCTCGCCTTGAAAACCGGCGACGATGACGACGTTCCCTGCGTCGAGCAATTCATGCGCGGCCTTCGGCGTAATGTTGTGAATCTTGGCCTTGGTGTGAACGCCGTCGGTGACGATGCCCGCCTGGGCGCCCGTCAGGGAGACGGCGGGCACGCCGAGCGTTTGGAGAGCGATGGCGGTGAGGGCGATGGTTTGCTGTTCGCCGGTGGCGAGGAGCATGTCCATCTCGCGCTCGCTGGGCAGGGGGGCGATGTCCTTGGCCAGCTTGATCAGGCCATCGGTCACCCCGCTCATGGCGGAGACGACGACCACGAGTTTGTCGCCGCGCTGGCGATATTCCGCCACGCGCTTCGCAACGTTCTTGATGCGGTCGGTGTTTGCCACCGAAGTGCCGCCGTATTTCTGGACGATCAATGCCATAACAATTGCCGGCAGCCGCGGTGAAAACCAGCGCGGCCAAGGCCCGGCAGGGCGGAAAGGGTAGGGCGCACGGACGGATTTGAAAAGTCCGGAATTCTGCCAGTCGAATCGGTGCGCGGCCGGAAGACTGCGGCCTTCGATTTGAGACTCGACCGGCAGGCAACTCAGAGGCACAGTCCGCCTGTGATTCTTGTCAAACGCTGTGGTGGCGAGTTGGGATCGCGTCAAAGATGAGACGCCGCCCAAGCTCGAGATGAAACCGTGTCTCCCCAAATCCCACGCGCAGTGAGTCTGCCATCGGTTCAGCCTTCAGCGGATGCCGACCACGGCTTCACCTTGGTCGAACTCCTTGTCGTGATCGCCATCGTTGCGGTTCTGGCGGCGCTGCTCTTGCCGACCCTTGGACGCTCAAAGGCCAGCGCTGAAGGGATGGCCTGCGCCAACAACCTCCGCCAGGTCTCCATGGCTTGGTTGCTGTACGCCGATGAGAATGCCGATGCTTTGGTCAACAATCACGGCGTGGATGAAACCTTCGCCCGCCGCGATACGTGGGCGAGTAACGTGCTGGATTGGGAGGATGGCGACGACAACACCAACCTGGTGCTGCTCGCCAACTCCAAGCTCGGGCCTTATGCCAACCGCGCCACGCGCATCTACAAGTGCCCTTCCGACCGCGAAACCGCCCGGAACGGGGAGCGGGTTCGCACCATCGCTATGAACGCCCTCGTGGGTAATCCCGGCGAGCTGACCAACCGTTTCAATCCGGCGTATGTCCAGTTCTTCAAACGGACCGAAATCTCGAATCCGTCCGGCATCTTCGTGTTTCTGGACGAGCACTGCGACACGGTTAACGACGGTTTCTTTGTAAACCGGCTCGATGATTATGCCTGGGGCAACCTGCCGGGTTCTTATCACAACGGCGCAGTGAACCTGTCCTTTGCGGACGGGCACGGGGAATCTCATCGGTGGGTGGTTGCTGCAACCGTCCAGCCGGCGCGCAAGCAGGTGGTGCGCGGAACCAAGATTCCGGCTTCCCCGTCTGCAGACTTCGACTGGTTGAAGTCGCGCACGAGCTTCCGGCGGCCATAGGGCTACTCCGATTCGGGTGTTTGAGTGCAGAGGGTGGCACGTAGTTGCTTGCGCGGCGGTAAGCAACTACGTGCCAAGAGATTCTTCCCCGGCTTCTGCGCCATAGGGTTGGTCTAGGTATGGGCCCAGTCACCGAGTTTTCCAGTGAAATGGCTTTACACGTGCGGGCCGCGTCTCTACCTTTCCGCCCCGAGAAAAAGAAGTATGGAAGCAAAGAAGAAGACGATTGACGGATTTAAGCTGCATGAGAAGGACACGGGGTCGGCCGATGTTCAGGTGGCCCTGTTGACCCAGCGGATCAATCACTTGACCGATCACCTGCAGTCGAACAAGAAGGATCACAGCTCGCGCCGTGGCCTCCTCATGATGGTTAGCCAGCGCCGCACCTTGCTGGACTATCTCCAGAAGACTGACCTGAAGCGCTATCAGACGCTGACCAAGAAGCTGAAGCTTCGTAAGTAGGGATTTTGAGGAAGACTGGCGTGCCGCACCGCGGTGGCGCCAGCCTTTCATTTTGTTTTCGGGCCGGTTAACGCGAACGGGCCGGAAACACACTCCAACCTCGTCGCGTATGAAAAACTCCGTTGCTGCGGGCAATTTCACTCAGTCCCGAACGTTTTCGGGATTCACTGAAGTTTCTCGGCAGCAACGGAGGGAGAACTAAACCATGCAAACCAAAGTCACCGCCAGCATTGGCGAACGACAACTCACCATTGAAACCGGCAAGATCGCCAAACAGGCGGACGGTTCCGTAACGGTCCAACTGGGCGAAACAATGGTCATTGTGGCCGCTGTGGCTGCCACCAAGGCCAAAGAAGGCCAGGATTTCTTCCCGCTGACCGTGGATTATCGCGAGAAAGCCGCAGCCGCGGGCAAGTTTCCCGGCGGCTACTTCAAGCGCGAAGGCCGCCCCACCGAGAAGGAAATCCTCACCTGCCGGCTCACGGATCGCCCGATCCGCCCGCTCTTCCCGAAGGGTTGGTATAACGAAGTCCAGGTTCAGGCCATCGTGCTCAGCGCCGATGGCGAGAACGATCCGGACATGCTCAGCATCAACGGCGCCTCCGCCGCGCTGATGGTTAGCGACATCCCCTGGGCTGGTCCGCTGGGCGCCGTGCGCGTCGGGCGCATCGCGGGCAAGTTCGTCGCCAACCCTACCCACACTGAGATGAAGGACAGTGATCTGGACCTCGTCTTCGTGGGCAGCGAAACCGAGATCGTCATGTTTGAAGGCTCGGCGAAGGAAGTGCCGGAAGCCGACTTCAACGCCGCCCTCGAGTTCGGCCTGCAATCCGTCCAGCCGATCATCGCCGCCCAGAAGGAACTCGTGGCCAAGGCCGGCAAGCCCAAGCGCGAGATCAAACTCAACATCGTTCCCGAGGAAGTCCTGAAGGAAGCCAAGGCCCTCGCTGGCGACCGGATTACCACCGTGCTGACCAGCACGCCCGGCAAGCTGGCCCGCGAAGCCGCCGTCAACGCCATCTTCGAAGAGGTCGGCAAGAAGCTCGTCGAGAAGTTCGGCGCGGAGAAGGTCACGCCCTTCGTCATCAAGGACGCGCAGTATTACATCCAGAAGGAAGCCGTCCGCGGCTTGATCCTGGATCAGGGCAAACGGCTCGACGGCCGCGCGTTTGATGTCGTCCGTCCGATCGGCGCGGAAGTCGGCGTGCTGCCACGTGCGCACGGTTCGGCGCTGTTCAGCCGTGGTGAAACGCAGGCCATGGTCCTCGCCACGCTTGGCACCGGCCAGGACGCGCAGGAATTCGATTCCTACACGGGCGGCGAAACCGAGAAGAAATTCATCCTGCACTACAACTTCCCGAACTTCTCCGTCGGCGAAACCGGCCGCATCAGCGGGCCGGGCCGGCGCGAAATCGGTCACGGCGCGCTCGCGGAGCGTTCGCTCGAACCGATGGTGCCCACCGAGAACTATCCTTACTCGATCCGCATTACTAGCGAGATCATGGAATCCAACGGCTCGACCAGCATGGCCACGGTTTGCGGCGGTTCGC
Source organism: uncultured Verrucomicrobiota bacterium (assembly GCA_964634255.1). GTDB lineage: Bacteria > Verrucomicrobiota > Verrucomicrobiia > Limisphaerales > MWDV01 > MWDV01. The sequence goes on from CAZWJC010000088.1 coordinate 16,047, forward strand.
TTGCCCTCATGGATGCGGGAGTGCCGGTCAAGGCGGCCGTTGCCGGTATCAGCATCGGCATCTGCACCGAATATAACGACGCGAAGGAAATTGCCCGCTACCAGCTCCTCACGGACATCCTCGGTGCGGAAGATCACTTCTGCGACATGGATTGCAAGATCGCCGGCACCGCCAAGGGCATCACCGGTTTCCAGCTCGATCTCAAGCTCCGCGGCCTCTCGCCCAAGCTCATGACCGAGACCATCGAGAAGGCCCGCGTCGCCCGTCTGGCGATCCTGGACGAGATGGCCAAGGCCCTCGCCACCCCGCGTCCCGAACTCAGCAAGTATGCCCCGCGCATCGTCTCGCTGAAGATTGACCCGGAGAAGATCGGCGCACTGATCGGCCCTGGCGGCAAGAACATCAAGCGCATCGTCGAGGAATCCGGCTGCGAGATCGACATCGAAGATGACGGCACGGTGAACATCTTCTCCGTGTCCGAGGAAGGCATGAAGATCGCCCGCGAAGCCATCACCGGCATGACGGCCGAGGCGGAGATCGGCAAGACTTACCGCGGAAAGGTCGTCACGATCAAAGAATTTGGCGCGTTCGTCGAGTTCCTGCCCGGCAAAGACGGCCTCGTCCACATCAGCGAACTCGCGAACTTCCGCGTCAAGAAGACCGAAGACATCGTCAAGATGGGCGACGAAATCTGGGTCAAGTGCCTGGGCGTGGATGAAAAGGGCCGCGTGCGGCTCTCCCGCAAGGCTGCGATGGCCGAGCGCGACGCCGAACACGGCGGTGGCGAACAACCGCCGCCGCAGGAAGGCGACGCCCAGCCGCAATCTGACCAGCCGCAAGGCGAAGAGCGTCGGGATGACCGCCCCGGTGACCGTGGTGGGGAACGCCGTGAACGCCCGGAACGCCGTGAGCGTGGCGGTGGCGGCGGCGGACACCATCGTGGTGGTGGTCGGCGCTAGTCGAGCGAACGCTCCGCAGATTTAGGAAACGCACAGGCGGGCCGGTAACGGCTCGCCTGTTTTGCTTGAGCTACTTGTATTCGTTGTAGAAATACACACCTCTTCCCCACGCCGTGTATATCGAGTCATCAAACGACTCCTCGTAGCCAGGTCGCAAAACGACGATACCCCAATGCCCGAAACCGCTGCCGGTTGTGAGTACCAACACATTGCCGCGATCCACGCGGTCCACTTGTACAAAGACGGGTTCCTCCGCAAAGAGGGGTAGAGCGAGAATCTGCCTTGGCAAAGCATTCGTGACCGAGACCGTGTCATCGGCGTAGCGAGGTCCGTCATAGTAGAAGAATGGAAGCAGAAGCTGTCGAAGCTCGTCAGGTTTTGCCTGCTGCTTCGTGGCCTCAATTAACGCCCGGACATGCGCGGCTGGTCTTGGGGTGCAACTGCACACGAAAACAGTGTGCAGAACCAGCAAGAAAGAGAGTGTCGGAAGCCGCTTTGCGGCCCAGCAGGCCCAGCAACTGCGCGTTCGTAGCCACACTTTTTGCATGGTTGAGACTATCCCTGCTCGGAACGGTTTGTCGAGCGCTGCAGAACTTGGTTGCCGCGCACCGTGTAAGTCATGAAGGCAAGTTGTGCGCGACGGCGTCGAGGCATAGTGAAACGTCGTTTGTGAGGTATTGCTTCTAGAAGCTAGGAGCGCTGCCAATCGGAGCACCGACGTGCATCGCGATTGCGTGCTTCGCGCACTCGACGTTGACCATGGATCAGCGTTCTCTTTCCACTTGGCGGGTGCTGTTGTGTCCCACGGCGCTGAAGCTCTCCATGGCTTGTGCCCCGCCGGTTTTTCGCGCACCCTGCAGGCAGCATGAGTGAATCGACCGTTTTGACTGACTGGCAGCCGGACTCTTGGCGGCGCAAGCCCGTGGCGCAGCAGCCGGTTTACCCCGATCCGGCAGCATTGGCCGCCGTGGTGAAGCAACTCGGCCAGCTACCGCCGCTCGTCAGCAGTTGGGAAGTGGAGTCCCTGAAGCATCAGCTCGCCGAAGCCGCGCGAGGTGAACGTTTCCTCCTGCAAGGCGGGGATTGCTCCGAGACTTTCGCTGACTGCGAGTCCAACGTCATCGCGTCCAAATTGAAGATTCTTCTGCAGATGAGCCTTGTGCTCGTGCAAGGCGCGCGGAAGCGCGTCACTCGCGTGGGGCGGTTCGTCGGCCAGTATGCCAAGCCGCGCTCTGCCGATACTGAGACGCGTGCCGGCGTCACGTTGCCTGTCTATCGCGGCGATCTGGTCAACCGCCAGGCCTTCGAGGCCGAGGAGCGCATGCCTGATCCGGAGTTGCTCTTGCGCGGTTATGAACGGGCCGGGCTCACGATCAATTTCATTCGCGCGCTGATTGATGGCGGGTTCGCCGACCTGCGCCACCCGGAATACTGGGAACTGCCGTTCGCCCGCAAGACGCCGGTGGCCGATGAGTACCACGCGATGGTTCGCAGCATCACGGAGTCGCTGCGGTTCATCGAGGCGCTGACGGGCGGCCCCATCGCGGAGATGAACCGTGTGGATTTCTTCAGCAGCCACGAGGGCTTGTTGCTCGCCTACGAACAAGCCGTCACCCGCCAGGTGCCGCGCCGCACCGGCTGGTACAACCTCGGCTCGCACTTCCCGTGGATCGGCAATCGCACGCGGGCGCTGGATGGCGCGCACGTGGAGTACTTCCGCGGCATCTGCAACCCCATCGCATTGAAACTCGGCCCGCCCATCACGCCAGACGAAGCGGTGGCCTTGTGCGGTGCGCTGAATCCGACGAACGAACCGGGCCGACTTTCACTGATCGTGCGTTTCGGCCAGGCGCGCGTGGCGAAGGAACTGCCACCCATCGTCGAAGCGGTGCGGAAGCACGGGCACAATGTCCTGTGGGTTTGCGATCCGATGCACGGCAACACCGAAACCACAGCCAACGGCATCAAGACCCGGCGCTTTGAGAAGGTGTTGGCCGAGTTGGAGACGACGTTCCAGGTGCTGACCGATTGCGGAACGCATCTCGGCGGCGTGCATTTTGAGCTGACCGGCGACAATGTCACCGAATGCCTCGGAGGCGCGTGTGGTCTGACGGAAGCCGACCTGGCGCGGGACTACCGCAGCCCCGTGGATCCACGGCTTAACTATGAGCAATCGCTGGAGATGGCGCTGCGGTTGGCAAGGTTGCTGAACCAGCAGGCCAAGTAGTTCGGTCGCAGTCGCGAACCAGACAACGGTTCAAGCCAGACGCTGCATGGGTTGCGTGTCGCTGGCGACGTTCACTGGCATCGCAGGCGCAGGGCAATATCCTCTTCAAACACCGGACTGATGAGCGCAGTGACCGTGTCGGCCGCCGAGATTTTGGCGCGTCGATCGATCCTGCCGGTTCGAGGGTTCACCCACTGGGCATGGTATTTGCCCGGCGGCAGTCTTAGCTGCAACGTCGCGGTCTGCGGGCCCGTTGGCCCATTCTTGTCCTTGGTGTCGCGTGCGAGATAGACTGCGTAGGCCTTCGCCGGCTGGGTCAGTGCATACGCACGATGGCCAAGGGGAATGCCATCTGAGATGACGGTCGCGTCCGGCTGCATGGATACGAAGTCAAAACTGCGAAAGAAGTCGCTGAGGACCTTCAGCTGACGCCGGAAACGTGGATTGCCGCCTCCCGGCTGTGTCTCGGGATACACGAAGGTGCCATCCTCGTGGCCGGCCACGAACGAGTAATCCAAGTGGTTGAACAGCCCGCCACCGGCCAGGAGAAAGCTCCACGCCTCGACCCGATACGGCAGATCGTTCGTCCCGCGAAAACCCGTTTCATTGTCACCGATCACGCTGTTCAGGCCGTAGTTCATCGCCACGGTGTCGGGCGGATAGGCGTAGTGAAAGTTGAAGATCGAGATGGCGCGGTGCGGATCCGCCACCTTTGCCTTGTCGTTGGCAATGTTCATCGAAATCAAATGCCGCACGCGGAGCGCCGCCTCCGTCTCGGCGATCACGTCGGCGATCCGATGCTGCCACGCCATCGTCACGCCGCCGAAGTACGGCTCGTTGCAGATCTCGTAGTAGAGGTTGGGCGCGTCCTTCAGCTCGGCGACAATTTTGCGTACCATGGCTTCCTGGATCGGCAGCAGGCCGCCGTGCCGATCCAGCGTGTAGACGTTTGTCCGGGCCACGCCACCGACGTTATTGATGTTGTTGCTGGCGTTCATCGGACTCAGCACCCACATCGATTCTTCGTAGAACGGGCAGAAGAGGTTCAGTTCCACCACGACCCCGCGTTTTGCGGCGTATGCCACAAAATCTTTCAGCCGTTTGAAATACGTCTCGTCCCAGCGGTTGAGATCGAACTTGTTTCCGCGATTGCGGTAGCCGGGTTGGTCGCTGCGCGCCCAAGGGCACAACAAACGATACGCCGCGGGCGCCAGCGTATTGCGTGCGATGTTGAATGCTCCGGGCGGCTCGCAGTACGCCCCGGTAAACGTGCGGGTATGGTTGAGTCCGTCTTTCCCCAGCGTGTTTAGATACTTGCGGTAGTCGAAATCCCGGTTGAGCACTGCGCCATAGTGCTCACCGGAGGTGAGGAGGATTGTCGGTTTGCCCCGCCACAGAAAGTAATGGGGGTTCTCCGGATGCAGCGAGAGTGGGGTGTCGGCCGAAACGGGGAGCGCAGCGGCGACGAATAGGAAGAGGAGTAGCGAGCGGGCCTGCATGGCGAGACCATATGGGTTCGTTTGCGTCAATGGCAAGCTGGATGGCTGTCTCCCGCCCACGCACGCCTCTCCTGGACTTGACCTTTTCGCACGGAGAATCTAGCGTCGCGACATGAAAGCAGCAGTCGTCTTCACCCTCGTTTTGGCAGCCTCATTGATCCCCGCGGCATCGGTCTTGGCGCAAGCAGCCGGTGGTGGTGCCGCCGCCGATCGCTACCGCGGCACGAGCCGCTATGGCGTGCCGGCCACACCGGTGCAGCCGGCCCAGCCGACGACGCAGTTGCCGCAGGCCCAGCCCATGCCGGAGGGGGTTTACCAATTCCGCAATCTCGTAACGAACACGGCCTTCTATTTCCACGCCGACACGAACCAGAGTTTCCTCTGGATCAAAGTCTCGTCGACCACCGCCAGCAACACCGTGAACAAGAAGGTGACGAAACTCCCGAGTACCGTGTGGGTGAAACCTCATGTGATCGGGACGGAGAATCCGTCCCCGGCACCGGCGGCCGACGCTGCGCCCGCGGCTACCACCGATGCCGCCGCCGCGGCTGAGCAACGTGCAGCGTTCGAGCGCCGTTATGGCAATAAGCAGGGGCAGCCGCCGAAGTGAATCGAAGCCGCCCCGGGGTTGCGGGTCCAGCCTAGCGCCGCCCCAGCCGGTCCAGCAGCTTCTGGTGAATCCCACCAAAGCCGCCGTTGCTGAACACGACCACGATATCGCCGCCCTGCGCCTTGTTCGCCAGGTGCGCTACGATGGCATCCGCATCGGGTAGATAGGCGGCGTCTTTGCCGGCCGCTTTTAGATCGGCGATCAGCATCGCCGGATCCAGCCGCTCCTCGGGCTTGAGCAGTTCGAGCCGCGCCACCTGCGAAACCACCACCCCGTCGGCCAGCGCGAACGACTCCGCCAGCTCGAGTTGAAAGACATTGCGCCGCGTCGTGTTGCTTCGGGGTTCAAACACCGCCCACAACCTCTCGTTGGCGTATTTCAGCCGCAGCGCCCGCAGCGTTTCGCGGATCGCTGTCGGATGATGGCCGAAGTCGTCAATGATGGTGATGCCGCCCGCAATCCCGCGCACCTCCAGTCGTCGCTTGACGCCTTTAAAGGTGTCGAAAGCGGACTGGATTTGCTTGTTGGACAACCCGCAATGCTTCGCGGCGGCGACCACGGCCAGCGCATTGCGCACGTTGAATTCTCCAGCCAGGTTCAGGTGAAACCGCGCACTTGGAATCTCGAATTCGCTCGCCGTGGGCCCAAGCCGCACGTTGGTCGCGCGCACGGCATTGTTTTCACCCAGCCCGAAGCGCTTCACGGGACAGAAGTTGACGTCGAGCAGCGGCGCGAGGTTCGGATCGTCCCCGTTGCCGAGCAGCAGTCCGTTGCGAGGGACCAGTCGGATGAAATGGCTGAACGATTTCTGGATGGAGGCCAGATCGGGGAAGATGTCCGCGTGATCGAACTCGACGTTGTTGACGATGGCGATCTCCGGCAGGTAATGGACGAACTTGCTGCGTTTGTCAAAGAACGCCGTGTCGTACTCGTCACCCTCAATGATGAACCACTCGCTCCCGGTGAACCGTGCCCCTTGGCCGAGATTGCTCGGAATCCCTCCGATGAGAAAACTCGGATTGAGCCCGTTGTGCTCGAAAACCCAGGTCAAGAGTGCCGTCGTGGTGGTCTTGCCGTGGGTGCCGCTGACCACCAGGCAGCGCCGCCCCCGAATGAAGAACTCGCGCAGCAAATCGGGCAACGAGCAGAACCGCAGCTTGTGATCGAGGCAGTATTCCGCCTCCGGATTGCCGCGGGAGATCGCATTGCCAATCACCACGAGGTCGGGGCGATGAGCCAGATTCCGCTCGGCGTAGCCGTTCATCACCTCAATGCCGCGCTCGGCGAGAAACGTGGACATGGGCGGATAGACGTTCTGATCCGAGCCCGTGACCGTCAAGCCCTTCTCCTTGAGCGCTGCGGCTGTTGAGGCCATCGCCGTACCGCAGACACCCACAAAATGCACTGATCGAATTTCGGAAAACATGCCAGCGCGAAGATACGGTAACGGGCAGGGGAGGGAAGCGGAAAGGAAGCGAAAGCAACTCTTCGGGCGCGAGACCGGACGGCGGTCGCCCGAGTTTGTGGCCGTGCCTTTGCAGGGCGACTCGCCGCGATTTCTCGGTTGCATTTTCTTACGGTGAATGCTGTTGACGCTCGGGGAGGCGGCTAGTAGATTTCGGCCCGCTTTGGGTTCCAGAGTAGCTCAATGGTAGAGCACGCGGCTGTTAACCGTGTGGTTGTAGGTTCGAGTCCTACCTCTGGAGCCAACTTTCCTAAGGAAATCGAGGGTTTTGAGAATCGCCGCACAAATCCCGCACAAATTCCGGCCCACTCCGAGAGGCCAAACGTGAGATTCCCCAACGTCATCCGCTTCCGGCGCGTCGAGGCGACGATCTACGGTAAGAAGCCTAATTATCCCTTCTACCGTCTAGCCTACTACGCGGCAGGCAGGCGCATGGTCCGGAGTTTCAAGTCATATGGTGAGGCCAAGAGCGTTGCTCAGCAGACCGTGCGAGACCTGGCCAAAGGCTCCCAGTCTGCCGCCCTAACAGGCGCACAGTCCCGCGATGCCCTAGCCGCCCTTCAACGGCTGGAAGCTCACCGGCAGCCCACCGGTCGCCGATTCTCCTTGCTTGCCGCGGTGTCGGGGTTTGTCGAGTCGGATGAGAAACTGGGAGGACGAAGTCTGGGCGAGGCTGTCGCAGGATACCTGCAAACGGTTGCCGTCGTCCGGCGTAAGGACCTGGCTGAGGCCGTCGAGGAATTCCTTGAGAATAGGAGGCACAAGACCGAAGAAAAGAACGGCAAGCGTTCTCAGTTGTCGCCAGCTTATGCCAGGTACGTCGAGGCGTGGCTGCGAGAGTTCGCTGGGGTTTTTCCTGCGACTGCCGTTTGCGATCTGACCAAGGACCACCTGAATGTCTATGTGAAATCCCACGGGTCGTTATCCGCGAAGAGCCGGAACGACCGCCGGGCAGCAGTCAAAATGTTTCTTTCTTGGACCACCTGCAAAGACTATCTGCCCTCCAACCACCGCCTCTTCGAAGCGGACGGGATGAGCCGGGAAATTGTCGAGGCTGACTGTCGGAACAGTCTTGGAGCGTTCGCACGTTCCGCTTTCAAAATGGGTGATGGCTC
>CAZWJC010000089.1:0-23756 GCA_964634255.1 uncultured Verrucomicrobiota bacterium
CCACCCGATGGGGTGCAGGTCCCGCTGGGATTGGCAGGTTTGGCCGCTGCGCCCGGGGACCGGGCGCGCTCCTCCTGAACGCGACTTCCGTTCGTACCGAGTTGCGCGCTGCAGCTTGACACTGTTCGGATTGCTACCCACCCTTTAGCGCCAGAAGATGATCACCCGCGCTCTTCCACGCCTGATTCGCCCCATGCGCGTTCTGCAGTTCGCCGTTGCCCTGGTATTCGTAACGGTTACTGCGAGCCGGGGGGCAGAGGAGACCAACACGCCCGGTGCGTCAACCGTTGCTGCGACGAACGACTTGCTCGACGCCTATGTGCGGTTGCAGGAACAACTGCATGCCACCCAACTGGCCTTGGAGCAGAGCCGCCAGGAATCAGATGCGCTGGCCGCCCGGAAGGCCGAGGCGCTGGCATCGCGGCTGGAGCAAATCGAGTCGATCCTCGCAGCCCAGCGCGCCCGGGAGGCTGAGACGCCGCAGAACGGCAATCGCCTGCTGCTGGCCGTGGCGAGCGCACTCGGCGGCATGGGGTTCATCGCGCTGCTGCTGACGGCCTACCTCCAATGGCGCACGGTCAACCGTCTGGCAGGTTTCTCCGCCGCCCTGGCTGACCTCACGCGCCTTACCCTCCCCAGTCCAGTCGGGCTACCGGCGGCCAACACCTCCAGCGCCCGATTGCTGGGTGCGGTGGATCTACTGGAGAAGCGCATTCTCGAACTGGAACACCCCCAGCAGCATGCCCGTGGGGCGGAGTCCAACTTAGCACCGGTTGCGGCAGCCGATCCCTCGGTCGAGACGATGGTCGCGCCGGAAGCTTCCAGCCGGATCGCGGTTCTGCTTGCCAAGGGACAAGCCTTGCTCAGCTTGGGCCAACCCGCTGCCGCACTTGCCTGTTTCGATGAAATCCTGGCGGATCATCCCGGTCACGCAGAGACCTGGGCCCAGAAGGGGCTCGCGTTGGAGCGCGGGCAAGACCCCGAAGCCGCGCTCGCCTGCTATGACCGGGCGGTTGCCCTCAACGAACATCTGACCGCCGCCTACTTGCACAAGGCCACCCTGTGTAACCAGCTCGGCAGACACGACCAAGCAGTTCAGTGTTACGAAGAGGTCCTGCGTGTGCAGGAGAAGCGCTCGCGGCATGCATCAGCGCGAACCCGCGGGGCGTAACAGAGGGTGTGCAGGCCACACTGGTGCTCACCCAAAAGGCCGCTGCAGCGCCGGAGATTCGGGATTCCACCACCACTGCCCCAGCGCCAAGTCGCCAGGTGGGCGCTTGCGAAACTGCAACCCTGCCAGCGGCACTGCATTTGCCGCTGTGCCCCTCCAGCGCCGATTCCGGGTGGATTCAGTCGCTTAATTTTTCGCAGAAAATCTCCTCTTGACCTCGCCCAATCCCGCCGATAATTTCCCCGCGATGTTAATGAGCATTCGGCAAGTACTGGCTCTGGCGGTCGTCGTCGTTACCGACGCCGCCGTTGGCTCTTGTCGAAGCTAAGGACGAGTTTGACAAGAACCCACGGCTGGAAACGGTCGTGGGTTTTTTGTTTGGCCCACGGACGCCGGCCAAAACCAGAGAAAGACATTGATTAAGATGAACAGCGAGAGCAAGAACGTCGGCGCGGCAGTGTCCGGTTCTTAATCTTCATCTCCATCTTGATCCCGAAAGCAGTATGAGCAAGACCATCGAAAAGAAGAAACCCGCCGCGGCGAAGCGCGCGGAACTCGGCCCCACCATGTCCGGCAGCGACATCCTCGTCGCCGCGCTGGAGCGCGAGGGCGTGGACACGATTTTCGCCTACCCCGGAGGCGCGAGCATGGAAGTCCACCAGGCGCTGACGCGGTCCAAGAAGATCCGCACCATTCTGCCGCGGCACGAGCAAGGCGGATCGTTCTCGGCGGGCGGCTACGCGCGCGCCACCGGCAAGGCGGGCGTCTGCATGACCACCAGCGGCCCGGGTGCCACGAACCTCGTCTCCGGCATCGCCGACGCCTTCATGGATTCTGTCCCGCTGATTGCCATCACCGGCCAGGTGACGACGAACATGATCGGCAAGAGCGCGTTCCAGGAAACCGACATGTTTGGCGTGACGCTGCCGATCGTGAAACATAGCTATCTGGTCACCGACGTAAACGACATCGCGCGGATCGTGAAGGAGGCGTTCTATCTGGCGCAGTCCGGCCGGCCCGGTCCGGTAGTGATTGACCTGCCCAAGAACGTCCAGCAGGCAAAGACGCAGCCAGTGTTCCCCAACGAGGTGAAGATCCGCGGCTACAATCCCGAACCGCACGCCAGCGATCTGGAATTGAACGAGATTATTGGGCTCATCGAGAAATCCGAGCGGCCGGTGATTTACTGCGGCGGCGGCATCATCACGGCGAACGCGGCGGCCGAGCTGCGCGAATTTGTGAAGCACACGGGCATTCCGGTCGCGACCACGCTCATGGGCATCGGCGCGTTTCCGGAAGAAGACCCGCTGTCGTTGCGTTGGCTGGGCATGCACGGTGCGGCGTTTGCCAACTGGGCCGTGAACGGCGAGTTCAAGCATCGCAAGAGCTACGCCGACCCGGAAGAGAAGTTGAAGGACGGCGCGGATCTGTTGCTCGCCTTTGGCGTGCGCTTCGACGACCGCGTGACGGGCAAGGCGGATAAGTTCTGCGAGCACGGGACGATCGTCCACGTGGACATTGACACCTCCGAGCACAACAAGAACCGGCGCGTGCAGTTGCCCATCCACAGCGACATCCGTTACGCGCTCAACCGCCTCAACGCCATGCTCCGCGAGCGGGCGATCCAGAAGAAGTTCGACGCCTGGCACGCGCAGATCGCCGAGTGGAAGGCCAAAGCGCCCTTCAGTTACCGGGTGACCGAGGAAGTGCAGAAGTCGCAGCACATGCGCGATCATCTCCAAGGCATGGAGAGCGAAGTCATCATGCAGCAGGTCGTGGTGGAGACGCTCTACCAGTTGACGAAAGGCGAAGCGATCGTCACCACGGGCGTGGGCCAGCACCAGATGTGGGCGGGCCAGCACTACAAGTACAAGTATCCGCGCCAGTTCATCACCAGTGGCGGTTTGGGCGCGATGGGCTTTGGCTATCCGGCGGCCCTCGGCATCAAAGTCGCCTGCCCGGACAAGCAGGTGGTGGACATTGATGGCGACGGCTCGTTCCTCATGAACGCGCAAGAACTGGCCACGGCGCACATCGAGAAGATCAACGCCAAGGCGATCATCCTGAACAATCAGCACCTTGGTATGGTGATGCAATGGGAAGACAAGTTCTACGGCGGCAACCGCGGCCACACGTATCTCGGCGACCCCGAGCATCGGAAGGAAATCTACCCGGACTACGTGGCCATGTGCGCGAGCTTCAACGTGAAGTGCGAGCGGGTCATGTTCAAGAAAGACCTCCGCGCCGCCATGCAACGCATGCTCGACGCCAACGAACCTTACGTCCTCGACGTCATCGTGCCCTACACCGAACACGTGGTCCCGTTCATCCCGGCGGGCCGGACGGTGGCGGACATGATCTGGGAATAGCCGCGAGCCCCGGCTGATCAACCAGCCGTTGCCTTGGCAATTGACGCTTCAACAACAGCCGGCGACTTACTCGCCGGCTGTTTGATTCCTATGGAGCAGAGGTATGGGATCATATCCCGACGCGAGCGTTGCCGCCGACACCCTGCCATTGCTTTTCCCCGATTCTCTGGTAGTCAATGGACGTGGCCGAGCCCAGCCTGTTACTCCTTATTCCGGCATACAACGAGGAGCGCCGCATCGAACCGGTGTTGCGCGACTACGGGCGCTATTTCCAGGAGCACTACCGCGGGAGTTTCCGGCTGGTCGTGGTCCTTAACGGCTGCCGTGATAACACCCGCGGCGTGGTTGAGCGAGTGGCGCAAGAGTTTCCGGCCATAAGCCTGCTGGACTTTCCCGCGCCTATCGGCAAGGGCGGCGCTTTGATCGAAGGGCTGAAACTGGCCGGCACGGCGGAGTTGGTGGGCTATGTGGACGCCGATGGCGCGTCGCCGCCGCATGCGGTTGTCGAACTGGTAAAGCGCATCGGGCCGGCAGATTGTGTGATCGGCTCGCGCTGGCTGCCGGACTCGGTCTTGCATCAGGCACAGCCGTTGTTACGCCGGTTCGTGAGCCGGTGTTTTCACTTGATCGTCGAAACCTTCTTCTGGTTGCACGTGAAAGACACACAGTGCCCGTGCAAAGTGATGAAGCGGGAGGTGGTGCAGAAGATCCTTCCCGCGCTGCGTATCGCTGATCTGGCGTTCGACGTAAACCTGCTGGTGGCGGTCAAGCGGGCGGGCTTTCGGATTCTGGAAGTGCCGACCGAATGGACGGACAAACTCGGGTCGAAGGTCAGTGCGTCGCTGTTCCGCTCTTCGTTGACGATGTTTCTCTCCGTGGTTCGGGTTCGACTCCTTTACTGGCCGTGGGTTTACCGGTGGCTGCAGCCACTGCGACCGCTGGAAGGCTGGGTTTACCGCAAGCTGCGGTCGCCCCGCCCGCTGCCGGGGCCGGACTCTCCCCGGAAACCGAATTCCTAAGGCTGCGATCAGACCTGCGGTTCCGAGACGGGCTCGCCGGCTTTGGGATCCCGCCAGGCGAACCAGGCGCAGACCGCCAGGAGGATCAACGCGAACAGTCCCAGCGTCTGGATGACTTGAGTGAAGCTCTCGTGCCGGAAGTAAAGGGTCAGCCCGTATCCCGCCGCCACGGCGACCAGCCAGGGCACGGCCTCGAAACGGGAATGCGCCATGAGACTGTTCAACAGGACCGTCGCCAAGGTCAGCGGCAGCATGCACCACGCAAACCAGGGGACCAGCGGCGTGGCGACTTCGAGAAACGACTCGTCATAAACGATCCGCAGCGGCAGCGATGGAAACAGGCTGCACATCAACGCCGCGCCCGCCCCAGCCAGCGCGGTTAGACCTAGGGCCAGCACCAAGGCGTTGCTCTTCTGCCCGGTCGCCCGGCTGCGCGCCAGTTTCGGAAACATCACCGCCGCTATCGGCGTCGTGAAATACACGAGCGCCCGGCCAATCATCCCCGCCGCCGCGTAGTAACCGGTCTGTTCCTTCGAGAAGAAGCGCTGCACGAAGATCATGTCTGCGGCGAGCATGAACGTGCCGACGCCCAGCCCCAGCGTCAGCGGAACGACGCGCTTGAGCCAACCGCCCCAGTTGACCGGCAACGCCGGACCGCGCAAGAGATCGCGGCAGAACCAAGCGCCCACCAGAATCACCAGCAGGTAGCCGATTAACACGCCCACCATCCCTCCCGCGGCGTAATGGGCCAACAAGCCGACGATGACGCAGACGGCGCTGAAACGCCCGATCCCGTCGGTGATCATCACGTTGCCGAGCCACAGGAAATTCTGCCGCCCTTGCAGCACGCCCTGCACAATCGGCCGCCACAATGCGGCCAGACCAATGCACACCGTCACCCAGAGCGCGGCCGGGTTGGAAATCTTGAGCGCCTCCAGAATCTGCATTCGAAAGAGGAAGGCTCCCACCACCATCACCATCCAGATGGCAAAGGTCCCGCGCACGACCCCGCGCACGACTCCCGCCAGTTCGCGTTCGTGTGCAGGTGTAACCGCTCCGGCGGCCTGATGCGTGAACACGCCCTGCAATCCCACCGCCGGAATACTCGCGAGCGACACCGTTTGCAGGAGCGTCGTGAAGACGCCGTATTCTTCCTTCGGCATCTGGCGGGCGATCATGTGGACGGCGTACATCAATCCGCCTCCGAACGTAGTGGCGATCATCATCCAGCCACTTTGCCGGAAGAACTCCCAGTGGTGCTTCGGGCCTCCCGGGGGCGAGACATCAGTTGCTTTTGCGAGCATGAGCGTTGGACAAGGTGGGCGCTGGAGGGTTCAAGGTAGTGATTTCAGGAAGCGGCCCAGCATCTCCTTGCCGCGTTCAAGCTGCGCGAGCGAAATCCACTCGTCTGCGGTATGTGCCTGGGCAATATCGCCGGGGCCGAAAACGACGCTGGGGATGCCCGCCTCCGCCAGCACCGCGGCATCGCAAAAGTAATGCACGCCCACCGGATGCCGCTGGCCAGCGCTTCGCAGGAACGCGCGAATGAGCGGCAGGCGCGCATCGGTTTCGAGCGGAGGGCAGGGCGAAACCTTGATACCGCGGACTTTTGCTGCCAAGCCCAGTTTGCGGAGTTCGGATGCGAGTTCGCGGCACACGCCAGCCTCGGTCTCGCCCGGCAGCGTGCGCCGGTCCACCTCGATGTGGCAGTGGTCGGGGACGATGTTCGGTTGTCCGCCGCCGCCAATGCGTCCCACGCTTGCTGTCGCGTGCCCCAGCAAAGGATGCAGCCGGCGCTTGAGTTGCACGGCGTAGGTCGTTTGGATGAAATCCACCACGCGCGCCATTGTGTGGACGGCGTTGCGCCCCAGGTGGGGCGTTGCGCCGTGGGCCGAGCGCCCTCGGGTTTCCACACGCAGCCAAATACTGCCCTTGTGTGCGGTGACGACTTGCAGGCGTGTCGGTTCGCCCACAATGGCGAGGTCCGCTGTGAAACCGCTCGCCGCCAAAGCCCGTGACCCGTTTTGCGCGTGTTCCTCGTCAATCAATCCGGCAAACACGATCTCTGTGTGCTGCGGGCGGGCCTTGGCCCGCGCCAGCTCGCACACCGCGGTGAACATGGCTGCGGCCGATCCTTTCGTATCGCAGGCGCCCCGCCCGTAGAGACGACCATTCCGCAACGTGGGGACAAGTTGTGGGTCACTGGCTGGATTCACCGTGTCCAAGTGCGGCGCGAGCAAGATGCGTTGCCGAACCTCCCCGGTGGGCGAAAGCACCGCCAGCAGGTTCGGCCGGCCCGGCTTCACCTTGCGGAGTTCCACATCCAAACCCGCCTTCGCACCGGTGGCGGCCAGAAACTCCGCCACCCGTTGCTCCCCGGTGAGTGCCCGAGCCACCTCCGTGAAGGCGGGGTTCACGCTCGGCAGGGCGATCAACTCGGCCAGCAGCTTGGCGGTTTGTGTCATGCGGGCCGGAATGTAAGGATTGAGACATCAAACTGGAAGCTTGAAAGGGCACGGTCCGGACAGCGTCGGTCGCGCCTCGCGGCTTCACCCGCAGTTTTTTCGTGCGCTCACTGGGGCTGCGGATACGATGCCTCCGATGCCGGACGCTTACACACAATTGCTCGATGCCACCATCCGCCACTTGGAGGAACTCCAGTCGCGCGGGGTGCGGTTCGTGCCGGCGTCGCGCGAAACCCTGACTGCGTTGAATCAGCCTCGGGGCGGGGCGGCTCAGCCCGCCCCGGCGTCTTCACGCGCGCCGGCAACGCCACCCAGCGTCGCCGCAGCCGTTGCCCCCGCACCGCGACCTGCATCGCCAGCCGCAATTAACGCCAGCCCGGCGACCAAACCCGGCCCGCTGCCCGTCGCGGAGATGGGCCTATCGCTCGGCTTGCCCGGCGAACCAGCGGTAGTGATATCCAAGCCGGCGCTCAGCCCGGAAGCCAAAGCCGCGGCGTTCGCCGATTTGCGCACGCGCGTCCTGGCCTGCGCGAAATGCGCGCATCTCGCCGCCGCGCGGCAGACGGTTGTGTTCGGCGTGGGTTCGATGGACGCCGAGTTGATGTTCGTGGGCGAAGCACCGGGAGCCGACGAAGACGCGCAGGGCGAGCCGTTCGTCGGTCGTGCCGGGGAGTTGCTCACGAAGATCATCCAGACGATGGGCTACAAGCGCGAAGAGGTTTACATCGGCAACATCCTCAAGTGCCGTCCGGACACGCCGGGCCAATCCGCCGGCAACCGCAAGCCCACGCCGGAGGAGATGAAGACGTGCATCCCGTATCTGCACGAGCAGATTGATTTGATCCGTCCGCGTGTGCTGGTGGCGCTCGGCGCGACGGCGGTGGAGGGATTGCTCGGCAAAACCATCGGCATCACGCGGCTGCGCGGCCAGTGGCATACCTACCGCGGCACACCGCTCATGCCCACGTATCACCCGGCCTACCTGTTGCGCAACCAGGCCCTCGCCGAGAAACGCAAGGTCTGGGAGGACATGCTCGCCGTGCTGGAGAAGCTGGGCCGCCCCATCAGCGAAAAACAGCAGGGCTATTTCCTGCCGCGCTGAACGAACTACGGCTACAGCCCATGCCCATTGGCGCCGTCAAACCTCAGTTCTTCGAGTCCGGGTCGGCTTTTCGCCATTGGCTGGAGGGGAACGGCGCGGAAGTTCAGGAGCTGTGGGTCGGCTTCTACAAGAAGGATTCCGGCAAGGGCGGCATTACGTATCCGGAAGCGCTGGATGAAGCACTGTGCTTTGGCTGGATTGATGGCGTGCGGAAGAGTGTGGATGCGGATAGCTTCACGATTCGCTTCACGCCGCGTCGCCCCAAGAGCGTTTGGAGTCAGGTCAACCTCCGGCATTTCGAGCGCTTGAAGAAGCTGGGCCGCATCGAGCCGTCTGGGCTCAAGGCGCATGCAGACCGTGACCCGGCAAAGTCCGGCAGCTACTCCTTTGAAAACCTTCCGCGCCACTTGGCCGCCGAGGACGAGAAGCAGTTCAAAGCGAACAAGCCCGCGTGGAGTTACTTCCAAGCCCAGCCACCGTCGTATCAGCGCGTCGCCATCTTTTGGGTGACGAGCGCGAAGCGCGAGGAGACGCGGGCCCGACGTTTGGCACAGTTGATTTCGGATTCCGCCAGCCAACGTCGTCTGGCGATGGTGGCCGGCAAGAAGCAGAACGTTCGCCCGAAGGATCGCCAGCGCTTACTCCGACCCGGCATTGCCTCCTTTCAAAAAATCCCGTTGACAGCTTGCCCTTAACTGTCATAGTGTCCTATGTCAGTTACGGGTTATGGTTTTCCAAATTGATTTCAAGACGGGCAAGCCGGTCTATCTCCAGTTGGTGGACCAGATCCGCTACGGCGCGGCGTCGGGCGCGCTGCGGACGGGCGAGCCGCTGCCCTCCATCCGCCCGCTCGCCGAGGAGTTGCGCGTCAACCGCAACACCATCGCCAAGGCCTACGCCGAGCTGGAAAGCCAGGGCGTCATCGAGACCATCCCGGGCAAGGGCTGCTTCCTGAAGGCCACCGACTCGCCGTTCACGAAGCAGGCGCGGCAGAAGATTCTGGTGAAGGAGATTGATGAAGCCGTCGTGGCGGCGCATCACCTGCAGGTGGATCGCACGGCGTTTCTGGCGCTGGTGCGCGAGCGGCTGGATTACTTTGAACGCAAGGCGGCAGACGCCAAGGAGAGCAAATCATGAGTACCGAACAACCTGTCATCCAACTCGACAACCTGACGCGCACCTACGGCAAGCTCGAGGCCGTCCACGGATTGAACCTGACCGTGCGGCCGGGACGCTGCTACGGCTTCTTCGGCCGGAACGGCGCGGGTAAGACGACGACGATCAAATGCCTATTGAACCTGCTCAAGCCCACGTCGGGCAGCGTGCGCGTGTTCGGGCTCGACCCGCAGCGTGACGAGGTGGGGGTGAAATCGCGGCTCGCCTACGTGCCGGACACCGTTGCGTTCTACCCGTGGATGACCGTGCGCGACACGCTCGATTACCTCGCCTCGTTCCGCGCGCACTGGAATCGCGATATCGAGAACGACCTGCTGCAACGCTTCGGGCTCGATCCGGCGCAGAAGGCCACGAGCCTGTCGAAAGGCCAGAAGACGCAGCTCGCGTTGATCAGCGCCATCTGCCCCGAGCCGGAGCTGTTGCTGCTGGACGAACCGACCTCCGGCCTCGATCCCATTGTGCGGCGCGAGTTCATTGAGACAGTCATCGGCGCTTACCAATCCGGCGACCCAGAGCGGCGGACGGTCTTCGTCTCCACGCACCTCATCTCCGAGTTCGAGGGGTTGATTGACGAGTTCACGATCATCGAGCAAGGCCGCGAACTGCTGACGATGGACGCGGACGGGGCACGCGATCGCTTCCGGAAGATTCGGGCGCGGTTTGCTGAGACCCCGCCCAAGCTCGACCTCACGGGTGCATTGCACGTTCGCCAGACCGGGCGGGAGATCGAAGTGCTCGCCAACGGCAACAGTGAACAACTGCTCGCTGCGCTGAAGGCGCAACAGCCCGAAGAATTGCGCTGCGAAGCGCTGTCGCTGGAGGAAATCTTCGTGGCGTCGCGAACCCTGACAAAGGCCCGCCCATGAATGCGCTGGTTCGGAAAGAGCTGCGGGTGATCGCACCGGCGTGGGGCGTAGCAGTGCTGGCGATGGCCGCCGGGCCCACGGGCTTCACAGCTTTCTCAATCGATGCACGCGCCCTCTGCTTGATGACCTTCTGGCTGGCGATGACCTTGCTGGGGCTCTCGTCTTTCGGACGCGAATTCAGTTCGGGTTCATTTTCAGGGCTGCTCGCTCAACCGATCGCGCGCGAACGCCTATGGCGGGTCAAATCCAGATGGGTGGGCCTCGCTTCGATTTCATTGTTTGGTCTGTCGCTTTTTCTCTGGACTAACCTGTCTGACATTCGGAACGCGGATGCGGACTGGGGCATGTTCCTGGCTAGTACGACCGTCGGTCTGGCCCTGTTGACGGGGGGATTGTGGACAACACTGTTGTTTCGGCAATTCACGGCAGCGCTCTGGATAACGCTGCTCATTCCCGGAGCGCTGGCGTTGGCTGTGGCTCAACTTACCGAGTGGCTGACTGCGTGGCGTGAACCGGCTATGCAAGACGCGACACCCAATCCACAATCCATCATCCCACTCGCGGTAACGGTGATCCTGATTCTTTATTCGATCGCCGGCTACTGGTGGGCGCGGCGTCTGTTCCTGCGGGCTCAGGATGTGGGCTGGGCGGCGGCCGAAAAGCCGTTGGTTGGTGTTGGCTGCTGGTTCAAAGCCAACGTAGGCCCGGTGGGCGAACCGCGCCTTCGTCCGCTGCGCGCTTTGGCGATCAAAGAACTCCAATTGCACAGCCTCAGCCTCTTCTTCGCTGTGGGTGTCTTGGTGCTCCATCTCGCAGCCATTGGGGTGCGCAAGTTTGGTGAGCAATCAGGTGGTTGGCGGGAGGCAGCCAGTGTGATTTGGGGGCTCTGGTTCATCCTGCCGCTCATCGCCGGCGCGGAGGCGGTGGCGAGTGAGCGTCAGCTTGGGACGATGGAGGGGCAGTTATGCCTGCCCGCACGGCGGCGGACGCAGTTCGCATTGAAGCTGTGCTTCGTGTTGGTGGTGGGGGTGATCCTCGGCGGCGTGATGCCGGTGTTTCTGGAGAATCTCGCCGTCCGCTGCGGTGCCGGGACGGATGCGCTCGGCAAGTTCCACATGACTTACAGCTTTTGGCTGCCTCACGGAGGCGCGATTTTGCCGCTCTGGTTTGGAGTTGCCGCGGGTCTGACGCTGATTGCCTGCTACGCCTCCTCGCTGACCCGCACCACGCTCCAAGCTATGGGGGGCGTGTTCGTGGGCGTGATGGTGATTTGGGCGACCATAGGATTGGGCAGCCGGGGTGGAGTCAAGAGTTACCTCTGGCAGTTGTCGCTGTTACATGTAATCGGCGGACCGTCGTTGGCCGTAGTGCTAATCGGGCTCAGTTACTGGAACTTCAAGCGGCTGCATCACGCAGGGCAACTGTGGCGGCGAAATCTGGCCGTGCTGGGCGTGTGGCTGGCGTTCACTGTGGTTGTCACGCCGCTGGTATACCACCGCGCGTGGGAATTGGTGCTGCCACTGGAGCCGCAGCACGGACCGGCGCGAATCTCATCTGTCGGACGCGTCGAGCTCTGTTTCGCCTCCGGACGCGCCTTCATTCTGCTCCCAGACGGGCGGCTCTGGATTTCTACCGAAGCGGCAATCGTGGCGGAAACCGGTAAGTTCCGCCCTGTCACGGGTGAGTTTATTGGTGGATCGAACTGGACCGCCCTGGCTGCGACTCATGCCCAGACGGCGGCCCTGCAAGCCGACGGCAGCTTATGGACCGTCTTCGATCAATCGCGGTCCTACTGGCTGCAACACAAGACTCGCGTGCTGGGGACGGCGCAAGAACCTCCCAAACGAATCGGCACTGCCACCGAATGGAAAATGCTGTCCGCGCAGGGGGATCACTTCCTCGCGCTCAAGCAGGACGGCTCGATCTGGGGCTGGGGCGACAACAGCCACAACCAACTGGGTGAAGGACCGAAGCAGTTCACCAACGGCCCGGTGCGCATTGGCACCGATTCCGACTGGACCGCGGTTTTTGCCTCTGGTTTGGGTTCCGCCGCTGTGAAGCGCGATGGCAGCGTTTGGATGTGGGGCGGCCTTTACCACCTGCCAGACGGGACGACCCTGAAACAGATCCTGCGCCAACCGACCCCGATCCGCTGGAATCTGCCAGGGACGAATCTGGCTTCACTCCATAGCATCTGGGCGGGGGAACTGGCGCTTTACCGCGACGGCAGCGTCTGGGCCGTCGGCGGCGTTCCTCGAAGCCTGCTTAATGATCCCACCGCGAATCCCGGGAGTGAAGAGAAATGGTGGGAAGTTGCTCCGGTGGTCGTGACCCCGGTTCGCATCAACCCGGACGGGAACTGGCGCGGGATTGCGTCCGGCGCCCCCTTTGTGGCTGTTCATGCGGACGGTTCGCTCTGGCGACAGGACGATTGGTGGAAGCCGCGCGAGTTCAGCCGGCCAAAGAAAGTTGGCGACAATCGCGATTGGCTGGCGGCCACCGTGCGCGACCAGGCGCTCCTCACGCTGGCGGCCGATGGCACGTTGTGCGGCTGGGCGCCACAGTCGAACTACGGGCAGATGAACACGCTGCTCGGTCCAAAGCGTGGCCCGCTGTGGTCGTTAAACATCTTCGAGAGTGTGAAGTGAATCTGCGACGTGACGGCGTTCCCCTTTCAGCAAAGGCGACCACGTCCCAAAGAGCCGCCAAATGCCGCGGCACTGGACCGCGGGCCGTCCCGACACGCAGCGCTCCGCTTTGCTGGAAAGCCATAACGGTTGCGCGTTCTCCGCTTCCGAAGCTGCTGCGCCCGGAGACCGGTCGCGGTCCTCTGTCTTTCCTGGACCGCGCGTTGTCCTCAACGTGCAGCCCGCGCAAACCAAACCGAGGTCCCGAGAGAACAGCGGCAGCCGTTGCCTCAGTGACTGCAGCGCCCGGGGACCGGTCGCGGTCCGGCAGCGGCTTTGCTGCGGGGCTGAGTGCGCCGCCAAATCCCCCTTGCCAAATCCGGCGGGGGCGTGTCAGGCTGCGGGCATGATGAAGAAGCTTTTGACGCTGGTCTGGCTGCCGCTGGTGCTCGCCGGCTGCACCACCACCCTTCCCGGCACCTTCACGAACCTGACCCCGGCGCAGCAGCCGCGGAATGCGAACAACGCTTACTCCGTCGAAGTGGCTTTCAACTCGCGCCAGCAAACCCTGCGTTGGGAGACGATCCAGCCGTACGTCGTCGTGGGCACGGACTTTTACCCGATGCGGCGGACCGCGCTGATGAAGAACCGGTGGGAAGCCCTGATCCCCGTGCCGGCGGGCGAAAGCCTCGTGCATTACTCCTACAAGTTCGACTACGAATGCAATGCCTTGGGCAAACCCAGGGATGACAGCGTGCGGTCGCCGGTCTACACGCTCAAGATTGCGCCGTAGGCAAAGCGCGGGCGAAACTGGCGGAGCATTCCCGCGTCTATCCCGGTTTCTCGCCCGCGGCGTAGCCGGCGGACGCCTCGTAAGTCGGGGTCTGCCCGTTTCGGCAGTTCTCTCAGCCACATCCAGGCAGTTGCATCCAGAAGGAAAACCGCAGAGACGCGATGGACGCTGAGGCGCACGTGACCGCGACGTGCCACGGCGTCACCTTTCCGTGAATGAGAAGCGGCCGGGCGCTGCGCTCGCGTCTCGGTAGTTCTTCGTGACGATTGCTGCTGCAGCGTCACGGTTTAGAGGGATCTCCCGGCAGGATGCCGGGAGCACGTGCTCACCGGGGGTTCTTGAGATTCCACTCCAAGACCGCGTCGAACTTGGGCGAGCGGTTTTCGTCCGCAAACTCCAGCAGCCCCCAACTGCCCCACTTGGAATACTGTCCCACTGACGAGAAGATGCAGCAGAGGTCGCCGCCGCCGGTCACCTTCCATCCGTCGAGATAGGCGCGGTAGCAATCACCCATGCGCGGATGGCGGTTCGCAGCCTGCAGCAGGCGCGTGAGCGCCTCGTTGTTTTCGCCGCCACCCACGCCGACCAAGTGCTGGCCAGCTTCGTAGCAAACCAGCTTCAAGCCATATTTGTCGGCGAGCTGCTTCTGCGCGGCCATGTCGCGAATCGCCTCGGGCACGCAGTTCGTGGCGACGTGATCCAGCAGGCGCTCAAGCGGCCATTGCGCCACCTGCTCCGCGCTCAGTTGCCGGTCACTCCCCTTGGCTGGCACGTTCAGGTGGAAATACGGCGCGATGGCCAGCGCGTCGAATTGCTTCCAGGCTTCCTGGAAGAGGAGTTTCTGTTCGGAGACGTAAGCGTTTGCCGCCTGCGACGCGATCACGCGCACGAGGCGTTCGCGTCCGCCAAACGCCTGTTCCCACAGCTTAAACATCTGCACGGAGCGCCATGCCGAGTAGCGCCAGCCGGCCTCCCAATCCTTCTCCGCAAAGCCCAGCTTGCGCCCCTGCTCGCCGGCGTACCGCGTCTGCAGGAACTGACCGTTCCAGACTTCATTCGAATATTCCAGATAGACCTTGAGTGAGGGATCCAGCTGGCACTTCACGGCGGCGGCGAACTGGCGCACGTAATCGTCGCTGGCGGCGTGGGGCATGCAGAACCACGGGTTGACCTGGAGCCGGTTGCAGAGGTCCAGCATCACCTCGACCGGCACACCGCGCTCGGTGCAGTTGCAGAAGGTTGGCGTTGGGCGGTCCGCCCACTCGCGCTGCTCGGAGCCGTTGGTGTCCATCCAATCCATGAAGCGAATGGTGTTGAAACCGCGCCAGCGCTCGAGAAAGGCGGGGCTGAACGGCTCATTCGCGTAAGTCTTCTCGTGGCCGGGCATCAGGACGCGGATGTTCCGAACCGGGTTCTCCGGGTTCGTCCGCTTGAGCTGCACGAACACGCCGCCCTTCGCGCCGTCCATCTCCACTACGATCCGGCCCGGCGCACGCGACACGACGCGGCTGTTGTGCTGGAAGTCGAGTTCGCCGTCGCCCTCGTAGAGGCAGACGTACTCGCCGCGGGGCGCATGGCCGGCGGTGAGGATCGGCGTCTCGGCGCGGCAGCCGGGTTCGAGCCGCTTGATCCAGCCGTTCGTGTCGCGCTCCAGCTCCGGCCCCTTGCCCCAGTCCGCGCCCTCGCGCTGGCTGATCCAGCGGCGCGATAGTCGAAATACGTCCACGAACGGATGCTCCGTGTTCCAATCCGCGCAACCGCTGAGGTTAATCCCGAGACGAGAGCGGGCCGGGACGAACGTGGCGGATGCCGGCTCGGCGGCAGTGCTGATGTTGATGGAGGCGACACCTAGCAGGCCGGCGACAAGGATGGTTCGGACGGAATTCATGGAAGCCAGTTTGCGGAGGAGCGGTGAGCACGGCAAGCGACGAAACCGCTGTCCGCGGTCCGATGCCTCGGCGGTGTGGGGATTTCGTGCGCCGGGACCGTCACTTCCTTTCACACCCCAGCAAAGCCACGCTCTTGTGACGCAGGCGGCCGGCGTGTTAGCTTTGCCACATGGACACCCCGGATTGGGCCGCGCTGAGCGACGATGTGTTGCTTCAGAGACGCATTGCCCAACTCGGGCTTCGGCTCGAAGGCTCGCCGCTGCAGCCACTGGTCGAGCGGTTGTATGATGAACTGTCGCGGAAGGGCCTGAGCTTTCATCCGCCCTGCTACCTGGGCGATGAATGGTTCGTGCCGGTGGGGTTGCCGATCATCTTCATTCCGTTCTTCCTGGTCCACGAACGGCTGCGTGAATTGGAACGAGCGATTATTCTCGAGGTTGAGGGCGAAACCCCCGAGTGGTTCATGCGGCTGATCCGTCACGAGGCGGGCCACGCCTACGCCTACGCGTATCAGTTGTTTCGGAAGCGCAAGTGGCAGCTCACCTTTGGCCGGAGTTCCAACGAGGAAACCCCGTCGTTCTACCGGCCGCGTCCTTACAGCCGCAGCTTCGTGGTGCATCTGGACGACTGGTACGCGCAGAGCCATCCGGACGAGGATTTCGCCGAGACGTTTGCGGTGTGGCTAACCCCCGGGCTCGACTGGCGGAAGCAGTACGCCGGCTGGAAAGCGCTGCAGAAGCTGGAGTACGTGGACGAGCTCATGCGCTCCCTCGCGGGTAAGCCGCCACCCCCGCTTCCCGCGTGCCGCGTTGCGGAGCACGATTGCCTGGGGGTCAAACTCAAGACCTACTACGCCCGCAAGCGGAAGGCTTACGAGCATTCCTTCCCGGACTTCTACGACAACGATCTGCGGCAGCTTTTCGATGGCAGCGGGGAAGCGGCCGGACGCGTTACCGCCTCTGAGTATCTCCGGCGGCACCGCCAACAGTTGACCAACGCGGTGTGCCAGTGGACCAACGAGAACCGCTATCGCGTGGACCAGTTGCTTGCCCGGCTGATCGCGCGCTGCGACACCCTCGGCCTGCACATCAAGGCTTACGATCCCCGGCAGAACTTGCACGTCGCCGCCTATATCACCACTTTGGTGATGAATCATCTGTTCACCGGCAAGTTCAAGCGAACGAAGTGATTTGCGTGAAGAAGAAGCCCAAAGTCCTCGTGCTCTGCGACGCGGTCGAACCCACGCCGCCGGACCACGATCTGGCCGCCTACCTTGCGGGTGACCGGAAAACCGAGGCGGACGTGTTGCGCGCCTTCAGCGAGCTGGGCCACCCCACCGACCACCTCGTCATCTTCGACGATCTTGAGTTGCTACGGCAGAAACTCCAGTCGTACCAACCCGACATCATTTTCAATCTCGCCGACCAATTCCGGAACAACCGTGCGTTCGACCAGAACATCGTCTCATTCCTCGAAATGCACAGCCAGCCCTTCACCGGCTGTGGCTCCACCGGCCTGACGCTCTGCAAGCACAAGGCCATCTCCAAGAAGATCCTCGGCTACCATCGCATCCGCGTGCCCGAGTTCACCGTAATCCCGCGCGGACACCGCGGCGTGCGACCCAGGCGGCTTAAGTTCCCCATCCTCATCAAACCGCTCAAGGAGGAGGCGTCCTACGGCATCGCGCAGGCGTCGTTCGTCGAAACCGACGAGCAATTCCGCGAACGCGTACAGTTTATCCACGCGAATTACGACAATGACGCCATCGCCGAGGAGTACATCGCCGGGCGCGAGCTTTACGTCAGCATTCTTGGCAACCAGCGGCTCGAAGTGCTGCCTGTCCGCGAGCTCGTCTTCAAGGAAGTCCCGCCCGACGAACCCAAGATCGCCACCTACCGGGCCAAGTGGGACGAGGAATACCGGAAGCGCTGGGGTTTGGCGAATCAGTTTGCCGAGGACTTGGATCCCGTGTTCGCTCGCGATCTGGCGCAAACCTGCAAGCGCATCTACCGCCTGCTCACCATTGACGGCTACGCCCGCATCGACCTGCGCGTCACGCCAACAAACGAAATCTACTTTATCGAGGCCAACCCCAATCCGATCCTCGCGGCGGACGAGGACTTCGCGCAGTCGGCGCTCAAGGCGAGCCTTGCCTATCCCCAACTGATCGAACGTATCGTCCGGCTCGGCATGGGCGCGGTCCGAGAATAGGCTCGGCCGGCAGTCTGGCTATCGCGCCTGCAGATTGGAGTCCGCCGGTCCTCCGTTGCTTCCCTCCACGGTGACCAACAACATGATGCCGATGGTGGCAGCGAACAAACAAAGACCCAGGGGGCTGCTGTGCTCCGGCCTCCACAATTTACGGCCCTGGGCCAACTCCCCTTGGCGACTGAACGGCGATATCTTGAGGCGACGAAGAGATTGACTTTTGCAGAGAATCCGTGTTTCTTACGGCGCGTTAGGACGAACGTATGACAACCGTGATGACAAAATCACTGAGCGCACAGCGCGCAAGCGGACACGTTTCCGCTTGGAGCCGCTGCATCGTTCAGGCCTTTGGCATCGCGGGTGGCCCGTTCTGAGACGCATAACCAATTTTCGACCAACCCGCGATTGCCAGTCAATCGCGGGTTTTTTGTTTGTCGGAAACCCTGCCGCTCTAAGGCGGCGAACAGAAAGCACGAACATGAATGAGAAGACCACACGGTTGAAGGCGCGGTTCGCGCCGCCCACCCGGTTCGCTGTGCGACCGGAGGCGGCGGCCAAGCCGTTCGCCCGGCCCAACCTCGAACTGGAAACACTCAAAGCCCGGCTGCTCGCCGAGCGATGGAAAACAGCCCGGGCTTTCGTGCCCGGAGAAGCTCTCCGGCAAGCTGCCGATGAAGCCGCCTCCCTCGCTTGGCTGACGGCCTATCCGCTGCTGGTGCTCCCCGTCCTCTTTGAGGAGTTGGCGGATGTGGCGGCCCGGCGGGCCCGGAAACAAGCGGACATTCGTCAACGCAGCCTCATGCTGCAAGCCGCATGAACGCGCACGTTGACGGTCGGGGTTTCTGTGCCTCCGGATGGGAAGCCGCTTTCGCGGGCGAGTTTGGTACTCGCCAGTGAAACCGGCTTCCCGTCCGACACCCTTTCTTCCGCGTTCTCCCGGAGACACTGGCTGTCCAGTTGCGTTAGGTTTCTTGAAGCCGAGGTGGATGTTGAGACGAGCGGTGTCTCTTGGTCACGAATAGGAAAAGACTGGCGACGGCCAAGATGACGAGTGCTGCTACGAACAAGTGATCGAGGTTGTTCTCGATCCAGAGTCTGCGAAAGGACTTCGCTGGGGTTCGGTGTGGAGGATGAGCCCAATGTGAGCGGAGGCCGCACGTGGTGCCCGCGGAGTAAAGGAGGCAGTAACCGCTGCGAAAACGGATGTCGCGAGTCAGCGTGGCGACATCGGACTGGGGTTCTTCCGTGGAGGTGATGGTGTAAGTAACGCCCAAGGCGAGCATGCGTGCGAAGAGGTTCGTGTGGTTGCCCAGATAGGGACTCAACTCCTGCATGGTGGGGAGGTCCTGCTTCGAATTCTGATGTTTCTCGGCCCACTGAAACTTGGCTTGATTGAGGTAATAGAGGCTGTTGTGTAGTTGGCCGATGAAGGCTTTCTCGGAGTCTACGGCCCAAGGTCGGGGATCGGAGTAGAGACAGAGGATGCCTGCCGCTAGGCTGAGGGCGAGTGCGAGGTTCACGTAGCCGATTTTGCCCATAACGATTTCCCGACCCACTAGTGGAG
Source organism: uncultured Verrucomicrobiota bacterium (assembly GCA_964634255.1). Lineage (GTDB taxonomy): Bacteria > Verrucomicrobiota > Verrucomicrobiia > Limisphaerales > MWDV01 > MWDV01. Next base: position 19,250 of record CAZWJC010000089.1, read on the forward strand.
TGCATCTTGCGAGGGCGACTGGGGAGTGTGCAAGGCATTTGGTGGCGTTGGGCTCAGGGTGGTGGCGCCGGCTGCGCGCCAGTGGCTAGATGCGACGACGATGGGGAAGTGGGAAGTGGCGGGACCAGCCGGTGATGCTGAGATGCCGCCAGGGAAGCTGGGGACGAGACTCAGCGGGCCCGACCCAGCGCCAATCACAACTGGACCGGCTCCGTGCCCCGGCGGAAGTAGAGACCCGAGACGCGAGACTGCCACCAGTTGACGAGGCCAGCGTGAGGGGAAACAGGGGTAACACTCCGATGAAAGGCCTGGAGTGTTACATGAACGAGGAACTCAGGATGGTGACCTTGCCCTGGGTGCGGAAAACCGTTACATTTGTGGGGTTCGAGTGGGATCGCGTTCAAGTCCTGCTATGCGCATCACCCTTCCTGAGGCTTGAGACTTTTGGCTCCAACTGAACCGCGCCGGGTCGCTACTTTCCGCGGTCTGTCCACCGTTCGCCATGCAACGCTGCACCGTGCAGGAATAATGAGACCAGTTCGCGAGCGAGGACACGCGTCGAACGGTGATGAGGGCTGGCCAGGCAAGCCGCCCCGTGGAACTGGACCAGTCCCAGAAAGCACTTCGCGAGCGTGTTGCTCTTCAATTGCGGCCTGAACGTTCCATCCAACAACCCGCGCCGCATCAGCTTCTCAACCACAGCAACGCGGTGTTGCGCTTTCTCGGCGCAGTGCGCTTGTGGTGGCGCTGCGCCTCGGGTCAGGACGGAATACCCCAACGCCAATCGGACGACTTCACGCTGGTTGACGGTGAACTCGAACAAGGCGGCGCAGACTTCGACCAGTTGTTCGGGAAGCCGCGAGGCCCGCGACGCAGCTTGCGCCACCACCTCCTCGAACCTTCTTTCGGCCAAGTCCACCAGCGCCTGGTAGAGCCCAGCTTTGCTCCCGAAGTGGTAATACAGGGTGGGTTTGGTTACTCGTGCGGCGGTGGCAATCATCTGAACGCTCGTGGCGGCGTAACCGCGGTCGGCAAACTGCCGCAACGCCACGGCGAGAATCTCTCGTCGCGTTCGCGCGGCTTGGTCTGAGCGTTCCGGGCGCATGAAGCTGCTGTTCAGTTGTTCGCGACGGGCGATTGGCTGGTGCCGCCCTCGGCAGCATGAGCTTCCGCGCTGGGCTTGAGTGGTTGCTCGAGTTGCCACCCGCCACCCAAAACGGCGTAGAGCTGCACGGCGTTGGCAATTTGCTGAAAACGCAGGAAGACCAAAACCTGCTGCGCGGCAAAGAGAGACCGTTGCGCGTCCAACACGCCGAGGTAGCTGTCAATGCCCTTGTCAAAGCGGGAATTGGACAAACGGTACGTGTCGGCAAAGGCTTTAACCAACGATTGCTGGGCGGCGACCTGTTGGCCCACGGTGCCGCGCACGGCCAAAGTATCAGCCACCTCGCGAAACGCACTTTGGATGGCCTTCTCGTACTGTGTAACTGCGATCTCGCGCTGGACCTTAGCGGCCTTGTGGGCCGACCAGGTGCGGGCATCGAATATCGGCATCACTATGTGCGGGGCGTAGCTCCACGCGCCTGAACCAGCCTTGAACAAGCCGGACAGATCGCTGCTGGCCGTACCGAGGGTCGCCGTCAGCGAAATGCGTGGGAAGAATGCCGCCCGCGCTGCGCCGATGTCGGCATTGGCCGCCTTGAGCAGGTTCTCCGCTTGCAGCATGTCCGGTCGCTCCAGGAGCACCTCGGAGGACAATCCGGTCGCTACTTCCTGAGGCGGGCTGATCTGCCCGAGATCTGCAGGCAACAGCTCAACGGGCACGGGTGTGCCGGCGAGCAGGTTCAACGCGTTCTCGTCATGCGCCACTTGTTGGAGATAGACCGCCACGTCCCTACGCGCCACGTCAAGCGGGGTTTGGGCACGCAATAGATCCAGCTCTGGCACTAGACCCAGTTCGTGACGCCGTTTGATCAAGTCATACGAGGCTTGCTGTGCCTGAAGGGTGGTGTCCGCGAGTTGGAGACTCTCGCGGTCTGCCGCCAGCGCCAAATACGCCTGGGCGACCGAGGAGACCAGAAGAATCTGGGCGCTACGGTGGGCTTGTTCAGACGCCAAGTATTCCTCCAACGCACGGTCCTTGAGACTGCGGATTCGTCCGAAGAAATCAATTTCCCAGGACGCGACCCCGAGGTTCGCGTCGTAGCGCTCGACGGTTTGTCGGCTTCCAGAGCTGGAAAGGTCGGCGGGGACGCGGGCCCTGCTGCCGCTGCCGGTGGCATCCACCGTGGGCAACAACTCTGCGCGTTGAATGCCGTAGTAAGCCCGGGCGCGTTCCACGTTCAATGCGGCGATCCGCAGATCACGGTTGTTCGTCAACGCCAACCCGATGACCTGTTGCAGCTTTGTGTCAGTGAAGAATACCCGCCAATTCAGGTCCCGAGCTTGCGGCGCGTTGGTTGTGGTTGGCGTTCCGGCATAGGCCGCGCCGGATGGCCATTCGGCGGGAACGGGCGCGTTCGGTCGGGCGTATTTCGGCGCCATCGTACAACCAGCCGTTGCGAGAGCCAGTCCGATCGCAGGAAGGAAGAGGTTTGTTTTCATGCTAATGACTCCCGGATACAGTTGTTCCGACCTCGTTGGCCGCTGGTTGCAGCTTGGGTTTACCGAAGGTTTTTTCGATCAACACATAGAATAGCGGCGCAAAGATCGTCACGAGAAATGTCGAGGTAACAACTCCGCCCACGACAGCGATGCCGATGGCGCGTTGCGCGCCGGCGCCGGCGCCGTGTGCGAGGGCCAGAGGCAGAACGCCGAAACCGAAGGCCAGGGACGTCATGATGATCGGACGCAGGCGAAGTTTGGCGCCCTCCAGGGTTGCCTCAACCAGGCCCTTGCCTTCCTCCACGCGCGCCTTGGCAAATTGCACGATCAAGATCGCGTTCTTCGTGGTCAAACCCAGCGTGGTCAGCAGCCCGATCTGGAAATACACGTCGTTGGGCAACCCGACCAGGCTGCAGGCAATCATGCCGCCAATGGCGCCCAGCGGGAGCGTCAACAGAATGGAGACGGGGATGGGCCAGCTCTCATACAACGCTGCCAAACAGAGGAAGATCACCAAGACGGAGAATGCGTATAGCGGGGCGGTTTGCGCGCCCGCCTGCCGCTCCTGATAGGATAGGCCCATCCAATCGAAGCCGATCCCTTGCGGCAGTTTTGCGACGAAGCCTTCCATGGCCGCCATCGCCTCGCCGGAGCTTCGTCCCGGCGCCGATTCACCCAAGATGTTGAGAGATGGGAAGCCGTTGAACCGTTCCAGCTTTGGCGAACCAGAGGTCCAGTGCCCGGAGGCGAAGGACGAAAACGGAACCATTTTGCCCGTGCTGTTGCGCACGTAGAGCCGTTCCAAGTCCTGCGGCAACATCCGGTAAGGTGCGTCTGCCTGTGCATACACGCGCTTGACACGCCCGCCCTGGATGAAGTCGTTGACATAGGCACTCCCGAACGCTGTGGAGATGGTGTCGTGGATCGAGGTGATGGGAATGCCCAGCGCGCCCGCTTTTTCCCAATCCACGTCCACGCGGTATTCGGGCACGTCTTCGAGGCCGTTGGGCCGGACTTTGGCCAGCACCGGGTCCTGAGCCGCCATGCCAAGGAGCATGTTGCGGGCTTCCATCAATTTCGCGTGGCCAAGTCCGCCGCGGTCGAGCAATTGAAAATCAAAACCCTTCGCCTGGCCCAACTCGACCACCGCAGGCGGCGCGAAGGCGAAGACCATGGCGTTGCGAATCTGAGCGAACTTCATCGTGGCCCGGCCCGCCACCGCGCTGACCTTCAGGTCCGAACGGTTGCGGAGGCTCCAGTCCTTGAGTCGCACGAAAGCCAGGCCGGAGTTTTGTCCGCGACCGGAGAAGCTAACGCCGGAAACGGTCAGCACCGCTTCGATCGCGTCTTTCTCTTCGTTAAGAAAGTAGTCTTTGACGCCGGCCATCACCGCCTTGGTTTGTTCGAGCGTCGAGTTGGCGGGCAGCATGGTCATCACCATCATCATGCCTTGATCTTCGTCGGGCAGATACGCGGTCGGCATCCGGTGGAAGAGGAAGCCCATCGCCCCCACGATCACCAGAAACGCAACCACGTACCGCAGTTTCTTGTTGAGGGAATGTCCCACCAAGGCCAGATACCGGTCTCTGGCGCCAAAGAAGAGGTGGTCAAACCAGCGGAAGAATGGCCGGAGAAACCAGACGCCGCCTTCGGCGGGCTGATGCCCTTTCGTCACCGGCTTCAGAAACGAGGCGCACAGTACCGGCGTCAGCACCAAAGCGACCACCACGGACAACAGCATCGCCGCGATGATGGTCACGGAGAATTGGCGGTAGATGACGCCCGTGGATCCGGCGAAGAACGCCATTGGCCCGAACACGGCGGAAAGCACCAGCCCGATGCCGATCAACGCCGGGGTGATTTGGTCCATGGACTTGCGCGTGGCTTCAAAGGGAGACAGCCC
>CAZWJC010000090.1:0-23744 GCA_964634255.1 uncultured Verrucomicrobiota bacterium
ATTTCCCGCGGCATGAAGCAGGGATAGCCGAAGTCGTGTTGTCCGTCGTTGCTCGCGTTGAGCAGGTAAGGTTGGACCGGCGCGCCGCACGCCGGAATCCAGCGGCTGTTGCGGATCACGAGGGTGCCTTCCCAGGTGCTGCCGTAGTCGCCGCGCAGGCTGATCAGGGACCGGCCGTTGAGCGTGGAGTTCTCGACCGTCAACGTGCCCCGGCCGATGGCGTTGAGCCCGGCGTGGCCCAGCGTGCAGCCGCGGATCGTGTAGGTGCCGGAAACGCCCTGGTGGGTGTCCATGCGGGACAGTGTGCAGTTCTCCAGCAGGATATTCTTGCAGAAGTTGGCCCCGATGACGCCCCAGCGGGTGGCGTCGCAGATGTTGTCCATGCGGCAGCCGATCATCGTGAAGTTGACCACCTCGTTCGCGCTCAGGTCGTAGGTGCCCATGCTCACGGGTTTGCCAGCGGTACCGATGGTCGAGTAGGTCTTGTGGCCGGTGACGAAGCAGTCGCGCAGCGTGACGTTGGCACAACTGCTCACCGCGAGGAACCCGCCGTAGGGATGGCCGGTGTCCGTCTCGCCCACGATGTGATGGGTCAGGCCCACGACGGTGGTGTTCGAGCGGTGAATGGCGATGTTCCGCGCCCAGTAGTTGTAACCCTTGGCCTGTTTCATCCGGTTGGCGGTGGTGGTGAAGACCCCGCCTTTGAGCACCAGCGGCCACTCGTCCAACGGGCGGGCTTCGACGCGCGTGATCTTGTCGTAGTCCCAGTCGATGTCGCCCTCGATGGTGCCGTCACGTCGCAGGATGAAGCAATCGCGCTGGGTCGAACCGTCGTTTTGGTTGAGGCCACGGCGGATGTAGCGCCGCTTGCCGTTGTTCTCCACCCGCACCCAACAGTCGCGGGGCGGCGGCGCATCGAGACGCCGCTGGTCGCGGGTCAGCCTCGGGATCGACAGCGTCACGGGCTCAAGCAGCGAGCGGACGGCGAAGAGCGACGTGCGGTGGTTTTCGACATCGGTGTCGTCGATGAGGAACCGCGCCGTGCCCCAGTCGGTGTCGGTGGCGATGATGGCGGTGAGGGCCCGGCGACCGAGGTGGTAGGTGGCCCGGGGCTTGGCCTGGACCGGCAGACCGTGGGCATTGGCGAACGCGTGCGCCTCCACGATGGCCGGCAGGTCGTCGGCCACGCCGTCGCCGACCGCACCGAACGCCTCATAACTGACCGGACGATCGGTGGGGACCGTGGGCTTCGCCTCCGCAGCGAAGGCAGCGGCCGGACCCGCCGCGCTCCCGAGGAGGACGAGCAGCAGAACGGAAAGCAGGGTCCTGCTTCAGTCTCTTCGGTGGAGCAGCACTCCGGTCACGAATGTTGATGAGCATCATACGGTTGACGGACGGCATCGCGATGTTGCTTTCCCGCTCGGGGCGTGCGTGCCCATTGTGTCGCCCAACCGTAATCACGGTTCTAGCCACCGAACGACTCTTCTTCCCCTTTGGCTGAGAAAATGGAGAATGTCCAGGAATTGACATCAGGGAAAGCTGGGTAGATGGTGACCCCGGTGGTGTGGGGAAGGCAAGTAGAGATGGTGGTGTTGGGCGAGGTTGAGGGGCCGCCAGTGGAGGACGGCGCCGATCAGTGCGGGAGCTTTGGCCGACAGGATTTGCAGAGGGCTCTGCCACTCCTTGCCGCGGTTGGGGCGGACGAGGTTGAAGTAGAGCCAGTAAGTGGTGACCTTGCGCCAGAAGTCGGGCGGGCCGGTGAAGGATTCGCGGTCGAAGAACTCATCTTCGACGAGGCGGTGAACGGTTTCGACGTCGCTCTGCCAAGTGTAGCGCTTGGGCGGGATGTAGCGATGGTCGGAGCCGAGGGCGCGGACGGTGGCCGGGAGGCCTTGTTCGTCCTGGTTTTCGAGGAACTCACAGCCGTTGTCGGTCTGCCAGGTCAGGCGGGCGAGATCGACGCCGTGGCCCGCGAGGTGGACGGAGAGTTGTTCAGCCAGGAAGGTGGCGTAGGACTTGGAGAGTTCATCGGCGTAGCCGGTGAAGGCGGCGACGGAAACGGGCTCGCGGGCGGTGTATTGGAAGCGGGGCAGCTTGAGGTGCGTCATTTGCGGCCAGTAGTGGGGAATGTCCTGCAAATACTTGGTGTCGGTGGAAAGCTGGCCGAAGAGCGGCCAGAGGCGTTTGACGTGGCGGAGTTGCTTTTGGGTGGTGGTTTTCTTTTTGCGCGGACGGGAGAGGTCGTGCTGGCGGATAATGTGGGCAAGGGCGTTGTGGGAACAGGGCAACGCGAACTCGTGCTGGAGGCGCTCGGCGCCGAAGGCGGTTTGTTTACGGAGCTTGACGATCTGACCTTCCAAGCACGCCGGGGTTTGATGAGGGCAGTGTTTGGGGCGTCGGCTCAACTCGGCCAGGGCGGAGGGTTTGCCGGGGACATGCCGGCGCAGCCACTTGCGGACGGTGTTACGCGAGCAGCCGAACTCCCGTGCCGCCGCCTTGACGCCGTTGTGCCGGGCGAAGGCGACGAGCTTCTGATGCAGCCAATGACTCATCCTTACGGCGAGTGCTCAATACCTTGAGCTTCCCCACCGGGGGGTCACGATCTACCCAGCCTTTCCCACAGGAATTGACATCCCAATTGACTTTGGCGGGAGATGGTCTTAGGGTTGCCCCGTAATTGAGGTTTTTACCTCGGTTCCTCCCGACCCGGTGTCGATGGTGCATTGTCGGCACTGGGTTTTCTGTTGGCCGGATTCCACCTCAGCAACAACGTTAGCAATGCGGGCAGAAAGGTCAGGCCTGCCACCATACACGTCGTCACCCCGAACGCCATCACGTGGCCGAGACTGGCGATGCCTTGATGCTGCGCCAGCATCAAGCTTCCGAATCCGGCAATGGTGGTCAGGCCGGAGATCAATACGGCCTTGCCGGTACTACGCGCCAGAATGCTCGGGTGCTGCTCTTCAGCAAAGCGGTTCAGGATATGGATGCCGTTGGTGACGCCGATGCCGATGACCAGCGGCAGGGTCATGATGTTCGCCGGGTTGAAGGGCACACCCACCAGTCCCATCCAACCCAGCAGCCAGAGCGAGCCCAGCGCCACCGGCAAAAGCGCCAGCACCACCGCGCCCACACTGCGGAAATGGATAAACACCAGCACCGCGATTGCCGCCAGCGAGTACCAGGCCGCCTCCTCATAGCTTTCTTTCAGCAGCCGTGTGTATTCGTAGAGCTGCACTGGCGTGCCAGTCACGTTGGCGTCCACAGTGCGCAACTGCTCAATGAACTCCTGCTGATGCACCCGCTCCCAGACGTTGGTCTTCGGATACACCTGCAACAAGTGTTTGCCCGTGACGCCAACGAAACGGTCGCGCAAGGCGGGCGGCATATCTTCGACGCGCAACGGGGCGCGGTCGTCCTGCGTCTGCAAGGCTTGGAAGGTCTCCCGGATGTCATTGAACAGGGCCGTTTGAAATGCTGTCAGTTTGGCGGCAGCCGCGGCGTCATTGGCCGTCGAACCAGCCACCAGCGTGCGGCGGAACTCCAGAATTGCCTCCCGCAGCCCGGTCAACTGCCGCCGCAACTCCAGCTTCTGGTCGTTGACCTCTTCCAGCGCAAACCCGAGATAGCCGTACAACGTCCACAGCGTCCGGCTGAGCTCCGGCGCATCCACCGCATCCGTGTCGGCGGCCGCAAACCGGATCGGCTGGATCTCGGCCTTGATCTCGCGAACCAAGTCCAGTTTGTGCCTTTGGTCCTCCGTGAGAAAACGGCTGAGCGATTCCACGCTTCCCACGGCTGGCAACGCCTTGATTCGCGTCTCCAAAGCGACGGCCTGCTCTGGCGAATCGACCACCACGGCGCCGAACAGCACCGACTTGTCTGCCGAGTCAATGAGCTTCTGCTCGAAGACCACGGCCGGCAATCCCGCACTCTGCATATTAAGCAGGCTGTAATCGAAATAAACCTTCCGGACCTGAGTCAAAGCCAGCGCGCAGAGAATCAACGTAATCACGGTGACCCCGATCGGCCGGCTCAGCCAAAGTTGTTCAATCTGAGCGCGCCGGTCCGGCTGGTTCGCTTGGGCATGGTCAATGACGTTCTGCCGCCCGCGCAACAGCAGTACCGGCAGCAGCGTCAGCATCGGGATCAGACAGACCAGCAACCCACCACCGCAGATGATCCCCATCTCTTGGATGCCCTTAAACTTGGTAAAACTCATCGCCAGGAATCCTCCCGCGGTGGTGAACGCCCCGGTAAAGATGCCTTGGCCCGTAAACACCAGTGCCGTTGTCAGTGCCTCCTCGTTGCTGCGGCCGTGATGCAACTCCTCTTCGTAACGCGTCACCAGATGCACCCCAAAGTCAATTGCCAGTCCGATCAGGATCGGCACAAACGTAATCGTTAGTATGTTCAGGTGACCGACAACCAGCGTCGTGAAGCCCATCGTGTAGCCCACACCTACAATCAGACAGATTGTTGCTTTCACCGGACGCCCCGTTTCTTTGTAGCCGTAGATGAAAATGAGCGCGCAGAGCACAAGAGAGACAATGGTCGCCACCGTGGTGTCTCTCTGCGACTGGGCCATTTCATCCAATTCGAGCACCGGCTCGCCGGTCACCCCCACGTTCAGTCCCGGCACTTCCGCGCGTGTCAATTCCACCAGTTCGCGCAACCGCCGCACCGCATCCCGGTTTAGCGCTTCCGATCGGGCGTAAGCGGTGACGAGGTAGATTCGGCCTTTGGCAAAGGTGATGTAGCTTCCGCGTTGCGCCTCCTCACTGGCATTGAACAGCGCGCCGACGCCAGGCGAAGGAGGCACCCCGGACCGCCTCAGGCTATCCGTGGCTTGCAGGACGATCCGCTCCAGCGCCGGCAGTGCGTTGACCAGCGATGTGGTTTCGTCGTTTTGTTCGCGTTTGGCCGTGCGGAACTGGGTGTTGATGAGCTTGAATAACGACACCAAGTTCGTGGCCCGGGTGAACTGCCCGATGAACGGACGAAAGTCCCGCAGCTTCTTCTGCAACGCTTCCAAGTCCGTTTCCGGCACGAAGAGGAGCGCCTTGCCTCCCATCATCTTCAGGTCGCCCTTGTAGAAGACGTCTTGGAAGAGGTTGGTCTCGGCCTCCAGCCGCGCCCCCAGCCGTTCCACGAACTGGCGGTTCTTCTCTGGGGCATCGCTTTCCGCCACAACCACCAAGTCGTCCTGCTTGGGAAACTCCTCCCGAAACCGCATGAAATTCTGGTGGTACTTCTTGTTGGCGCCCACCAGACTGCTGCGGTTCGTGTCGAATTTCAGAAAGCCGACGGTATACAGGACGCAGGCGATAAACAGAACCACCTGCGGATAGAAGAACCACCGGGGACGGCGGCAGATCGCGCGGGCGAGCGCTCCCAGGCAGCGCGCCGCAAAGCTGTCAGCGACGAGTTTCCTCACGAAGGCCCCCGGCGCGCGGTTCGCTGAGCGGCGGGTTGGCAGCCCGCCACCTCAGAATTGTTCTCGATACACTGGGGCTCTGCGGGCACCCCGCTCCAGGAACAAGGAACTCTAAGGCAGCACAGGCTCACGACCTATTCAGGGAAATCAGCGTTGTCGTACACTTCCTTGACGTCGTCGTGTTCTTCCAACGCTTCGATGAGTTTGTTAACGGCCGCAACGACCTCCGCGCCGGCCAGCGGCACGGTCGTCGTCGGCAGTTCCGTCACTTCCGCCACTGCGCACTTGATGCCCTTGGCCTCGATAGCCTTGTGGACCGCCTCGAACTGACCCGGCTCGGTTGTGATCTCGTAACCGTCCGCGTCCGCCTTGAAATCCTCTGCCCCAGCTTCCAGCGCCAGTTCCATGAGTTGGTCCTCGCCGGCCGCCTCGCGCGGGACGATCAACTGTCCCTTGCGCTGGAATAGCCGGCTCACCGCGCCCGCCGTGGCGATCGATCCGCCCGCCTTGGTCACGATACTGCGAATCTCCGACGCCGTGCGGTTGCGGTTATCCGTGCTCACCGGCACGAGCATGGCCACGCCGTGCGGTCCATAGATCTCGTAGGTGAATTCCTCGAACTGGCTGCCCTCGCCGCCGCCGGTGGCCTTGGCGATGGCGCGCTCGATGTTGTCTTTGGGCATGTTCGCGGCGCGGCATTTGAGCAGCACCATGCGCAGTTTCGCGTTCATGTTGGGGTCCGCCCCACCTTGTTTGGCGGAAATGGTGACCTCGCGCGCCAGCTTCGAGAATATCTTCCCGCGCTTCGCGTCAATCGCCCCTTTGAAGTGTTTGACCTTCGCCCATTTACTGTGACCTGCCATACGCTGCTTTGGATTTTAAATCTCGGTTCTCAATTCAGGTTTCCGGCTCAACCATCACCGCCGTCCCGTAGCACAACACTTCCGTAATGCCCGCGCCGATCTCGGTGGCATCATAACGCACCCCGATCACCGCGTTCGCGCCCAGTTCTCCAGCGTGCGTGAGCATCTGGTTGAACGCGTCTTCCCGCGCCCGCTCGCACATCGAGGTGTAGATCGAGATATTCCCGCCAAACAACGTCTGAATGTTTGCACCGATGTTACCGACGATGGACCGCGATCGCACCACAATGCCACGCACGACCCCGAAGCCTTTGACCGTGCGGTAGCCCGGCAATTCAAAGGCCGTTGTCGTCAACGGATGGGTGTGACTCATAACCCCGGCATTCAACACGACTCCGTGGCGTGGATGAAGCCAATTCTTCGAGCAGGCCGGGCGGCTGGATGCCCGCCGCGATGGCTTGTCCGGCTTTCCGGGCAGGGAGAATCGCCACACAGATGGCCTTGCGGACCGGCCGCAGTTGCATAGCCTTTCCGCCATGCGATTTCGATTCGATATGCTGTATCGTGGGATGCTTGTGGTGCTGGCGGTAACGTCCTTTTGGGCGGTCTGGGCCAGCGCACAACCTACCAATCCCGCGGCTGACACGCTTTCGGCCACCACAAGCCTGATCCCCAGCGACGTGGCCAAGACCAACGCGCTGACCACGGCACTCTCACAGGTCGGATTTCTCCAGGAAACCAAGCTTCTGGGCGAGCCATTGTGGAAGTACCTGGCCTCCATCATCTACATCGTCCTGGCGTTTTATGTGGCGAAGCTGCTCGACTTCGTCATCAACGTCTGGCTGCGCCGGTGGGCGGCGAAGACCGACACGAAGTACGACGATCTGGTGCTTGATCTGTTGCACGGGCCCGTGAAAGTGGTGGCCTTCGTCGTGTTTCTGCACATCGGCCTGGGCGTTTTCGATTGGCCGGCCCGGGCGCAGTTGTTCCTGTCCCGAGGGCTGATCGTGGTGGTGGCCTGCTCCATCACCTACGTGGCGTTGAAGGTCGTGGACCTGCTGTTGGGGGTGTGGCGCGAACGTAGCAGCACCCACGAGGACAAGCTGTTCACCGAACATTTGTTCCCCGTCATCCGCAAGGCCGCGAAGGTCGTGGTCGCCATTGTGGCGGTGTTGCTGACGGCAGACAACCTGGGCATCAAGATCACGAGCATTTTGGCGGGTCTTTCAGTCGGCGGCCTGGCGCTGGGCCTCGCGGCACAAGATACCGTGGCCAACCTTTTCGGTGCGGTGGCCATCTTCCTGGACAAACCGTTCCGGATCGGCGACCGCATCAAGATCGACGCCGTGGATGGCGCGGTGGAGAGCATTGGCCTGCGCAGCACGCGCGTGCGCAACCTCGACGGCCATCTGGTCACGATCCCGAACAAAATCATGGGCAACGCGGTCATCACCAACGTCACGCAGCGTCCGAACGTCAAGACCGAGCTCAACTTCGGCCTGACCTACGATACGCCGCCGGACCGGGTGCAACGGGCCACCGACCTTCTGCGGGAGATCTTCAGCGCTCACCCGAAAACGGCTGATTTGATCGTTACCTTCAACCGGTTCGACAACTCGGCCCTCAACATCCAAGTGTTGCATTGGTGGAATGGAACGGATTACAAGCAGTACACGGCCGACTTGCAGGCGTTGAATCTCCAAGTCAAACGACGCTTCGATGCCGATGGCCTCGAGTTCGCGTTCCCCACACAGACACTCTACGTGAAGCAGGCGTAACCCGCGCCGACCTCCACTCAACAGCTTGGTTGTGCGTCCCGGCGAAACTTTCGTCGCGCGGCGGCGTTTGACCCTTCAGATTCCAGCTTGGGACACGGTCGTGCGACCGTGCTGAGCCTGGAAACCTCAACCTGAGTTCATCACATGCAAAGGATTACCGGAGCCGCGTTCACGTTGGTAGAAATCATGATCGTTGTGGGGATCATCGGCCTGCTGCTGGCTGTGGCCGTGCCCAACTTCAAGCAAGCCATCGCGCAATCGCAGCAGAAGACTTGCGCCATCAACCGCAAGACCATTGACGGCGTCAAAGCCCAGTGGGCACTGGATCAACAGCAACCGCCTGAGGCGATCCCATCGGACACCGACCTCTTTGGCGAAGGCAGCTACGTTGATCACAAGCCAAGTTGCCCGGCCAGCGGCACGTATTCACTGAACGCCGTGCGGGAGAAATGCACCTGCAGCATCGTCCCGCATCGCAATTGACCGGGTGCGACCGCCACGGCTGGGAGCGCCCGCGGAACAGGCCTATGGCCGTGCATGGAGGGCTTGCCTGAAGGGTGGGTTTTGATAGTGTCAGGTCGTGACTGACCCGCTGTCCAAGTTGACAATCATGATTGTCGCCCGGTCCAACAAGAAGGTTCGGGTGGGCGGCGGCGCGTTTGCCAACCCGCTCGCCCGAGCTTGCCGCCATGGTGCCACGAGGATTCTGGCGGGGTACTAACCGGTTGCCGGGTCAACTGCTGGCGACCGCGACTTGGTCCAGCGGCGGGGTTGTCTCCGCGACACTGCCCCTGCGACAGCGTCGCGGAACAGACGACCAATGACCACGTCCCTTCGCCCCTACATCCTGCCCGAACACGAGGTGGTGGCCGACCTCGCGCGACTGGATCAGGCGTGGTGCGAGCCGCGCACCTTCGCGTTTATCGCGGACAAGAGCGGGGTGGCGGTCGAGTGGGTCGAAGCGAAACTCGCGGCGCTGCCCGAGGATTACAGCGAAGACCATTTCGTGCTGCTCACTTCCGGCAGCACCGGCCAGCCTAAGCTGGTCGTGGGCCGGCGTGAGCGGGCCGAGCGGTTGGCTGAGGCGCTTCACAAGTTGCAAGACAGTGAAGCCGTGCGCCAGACGGTGCTGGCGCTGCCCTTGACCTACTGTTACGCGTTCGTGAACCAATGGCTCTGGGCGCGGCAATGCCAGCGGCAGTTGGTCTTGACGCCCGGTCTTGCGCAACCGGATCGCCTCAAGACCGCGCTGGCTGCGGCCGAGGATGCAATGATCTGCCTGATCGGGGCGCAAGTGCCGTTGTTGGTCCAGTATTTCAAGGGGGGCGAGTTTCCCGGCGTGATCCGCATCCATTTTGCTGGCGGTCGGTTCCCGCAGGAACGTCTCGACGATCTGCGCCAGTTGTTTCCGCGGGCCGCCGTGTTTAACAACTACGGTTGCGCCGAGGCGATGCCGCGCCTGACGCTGCGCCGTGCTGAAGCAGCGCCGGTGGCGCATCACATTGGCTGGCCGCTGCCCGGCGTGGAAATGAAGGCGGATGACGAAGGGCGGATGCTTTTCCGCAGCCCGTACGGCGCGGTGGCGTTGATGGATGAAACGGGCTTGCTGCGGGTGACCCCGGAAACCTGGGTGCCGACCGGCGATCTGGGGTGTGGCTTTCCGGATGGCCATTGGGAAATCCTTGGGCGCTCGGGCGAGGTCTTCAAACGCTACGGCGAGAAGATTTCCCTGCCGCAGATTCTGACGACCGTGCGCGGCGGTTGGCGGGGCAATGCCGAATGCTATCGCGAAACCGACCGGAGCGGCGAAGCCGGCTACGTGCTGGTGTTGTCACCGCGCCCCACCGATGATGAGGCGCGCGGGATTGTGCGGACCTTGAGCCTCAAGCATCCGCGCACGCACTGGCCGTTGCGGGTCGAGAGCCTGCCCGCGATGCCGCTGCTGGCCAACGGCAAGATTGATCGCGAACACGTGGGCGGGCAGCCGGACGCAGTTACCCACTGGAAACAACACATCTAAATGAGCAATCGCGAGAAACTGAAACGCCTGCTGATGGACATCTTCCTCCTGACCGAGGCTGATTTTCGTTTTGACCTGAAGCGCGAGGAGATTCCAACGTGGGACTCGCTGGGCACGGTGTCCATGGCGGTCGGCGTGCAGGAGGCGTTTGGCCATCACTTCACGCCGGTCGAGGCGATGGCAGTGCAGGGCATCCCGGATATCATCCGCTTCCTCGAGTCCAAAGGTGTTTCGTTCAATGACTGAACAGGCCGTCATGACGATCGAAACCCTGCGCCAAAAGTCCAGGGATACGGTCGCCGTGTGGGCCGACCCGTTGGTGCGTCGCCAGGTCGAGACGTTGCTGCCCTTTGCACTTCGGTCTCCGCTGGAAGCGCTGCCGGCGGGGGTGCGCACGCTCGTGGTCGTAGCCGGCGGGACGTTGATGGATGAAGCCAAGGTGTGGCGGCTGCAGCAGTCGCCGGAAACCGAACTGGTCGCCATCCCCTCGATTTGGGGCAGCGGCGCCGAAGCCTCGCCCATCGCGGTGCGGAATCGGAATGGCAAAAAGGAAATCCTCATGGAGGGCAGACTCCGTCCGGACGCACGGGCGATTCTGCCCGAACTGGCGGCGAGCCTGCCACCGGAACGGGCGCGGTTTGGCTGTGGGGATTGCTGGGCGCATGCGTTGGAGGGTTTCCTTTCGCCGCTCGCCAGCGACGCACTCCGCGCAGAGTTGGCCGCGCTGATGAACCGGATGCTCGCCGCAGCGCTGGCCAATGATCCGGTGTGGTTTGAGCTCGGTGCGCAAGCCTGCGCCGGGCAGGCGCGGTCCAGCGTGGGGCTCGTTCATGGCCTTGCCCATACGCTGGAGGGCCTCTTGCGCGCGCAGCAACCGGCGGCCGAGTGGGGCCACGCCCGGCTGTGCTCGCTGTTCCTGTGGCCCGTGATGCGATTCAATGAGCAAGCCTCGCCCAAGTGGCGGGATTTACTGCAGCAGCACGGCTTCGATCCGGCACGCATTCTGAGTGTCGCGCAATCGCTGTTCGATGAAGCAGATTACGACCAAACCTTGGCCGCGCTGAAGGAACACTGGATCGCGATCCTGCGCGATCCATGCAGCCGGACAAACTGCGCGCTGGTGCGACCGGGCAGCGTGGACTTTTTCCTAAACAAGGCCTTCCGATGAGCCGGCTGCTGGAACTTCAGCCCTACGGGCCGCGCGACGAGGCTGGTTTCCTGGCCGAGGCCAACGCGCTGTCGCGCCATCATCTGGAGGGCTGTTCCGCCTACGCGAGGGTCTGGCCGGAATGGCAGCCGGCGGAACGCACGGAGGACTTGCCCTTCCTGCACGTAGGCGTTTTCAAGCACGTCGAATTCAAGACCGACGCCACGGGAATCCGCCATGAACGTGTCTTGAAATCTTCGGCCACCACCAGCGGTTCGGCCAGCCGCATCGCGCTGGATGCCCAAAGCAGCCAGCTCCAATCCCGCAGCACGGCGGCGATCCTCAAGGATTTCCTCGGGGACACGCTGCGCCCGTTGCTGGTGCTGGACAGCTCGAAGTCGTTGCTGCAACGGGGCGAGGTTTCGGCCCGCGTCGCCGCAGCGATGAGCCTGCGGCCGCTGGCGAGCGACATCTTCTTCCTGCTCGACGACGCGGAGAATCCCGAGGCCGTGAACTGGCCGCGCTTGGAATGCGCGCTCGTGAAGCACAACGACCTGCTGGTCTATGGCTTTACCTGGATTCTCTGGCGGGCGTGGGGCGCGTTGGAGAAGCCGGAGGTGATTGGCCGCCTGCTGAGCGGCAAGCACATTCACTTCGTTCACAGCGGCGGCTGGAAGAAGCTGGAAGCGGCGAAAGTAAGCCGCGAGCAATTTGACGCTGCGCTGCTGCGCAACCTTGCGCCCGGCTCGCGGGTGTTGGATTTCTATGGGCTCGTCGAACAGGCTGGGATCATCTACCCGCTCTGCGAAGCAGGCTTTCGTCACGCGCCGGTCTGGGCGGACGTCCTCGTGCGCGATCCACTCACGATGCAGGCGCTTGTCGGCGGCGAGGCCGGCCTGCTCCAGCTCGTCAACACGCTCACCTGGGGCGCGCCCTACCACAGCGTCCTGACGGAAGACCTGGGGCGGCTCGTGCCGGGGACGTGTCCCTGCGGACGGCAGGGTCGACGCTTCGAGTTGTTAGGCCGGCTGCCAAAGGCCGAAATCCGGGGGTGCGCCAATGTCTGAGCAGCTGCATTACTTCCAAACCCCGCAGAGCACGACGGCGGTCGCGCTGCCGTTCGTGTTGGACGCCCTGCTGCGGGATTGGGAACGACTCCGGTTGCCGATGACGCGGCTAATGCCACCCGCATTCGCCCGCGACGAATGGGCTTATCTGATCACGTTCTTGGAGCGCGGCAATTTGCGGGGAGCCTTTGAGCAGACCTTCGGCACGCCGGTCCCGGCGGCCGTTGCGCCGGTGCGCCTGTTCGCTCGTCCGCGGGGGCCGGTTGCGGTCTGGCTGCCCAACAACGTCAGCTTGCTGGGGCCGCTAACGTTGATCCTGCTCAGCCTGACCGGGAATCGCATCCGCCTGAAGGGCGGCACCAAGAGCGAGGATTTAACAGGCGCGTTCCTCGAATTCGCCCGGCAGAAGCTCGGCGAAGGGCCGTTGGCGACTCACCTTAACGCCTCGATTCAGTACGAGGTCTTCGAGCGCAGCGACGCGCGGAATGCTGAAATGGCCGCCACCGCCATGCAACGCATTGTCTTCGGTTCGGACGCAGCGGCAGCGGCCATTCACGGGCTGCCCCATCCGTTGGAGAGCATCGGCTTGTCGTTTGTGGATCGTCGGTCGGAGGCGTGGATTGAGCGGGCGGCCTTGCGGGACGACGTGTTGCGCGATTTGCTGAAGGTGTTTGCCGTTTACGGGCAGGCCGGATGCACTTCGCCCCGGCGGGTGATCTTGCTGGACGGCAGTCCGGACGAGGTTCTGGCATTGCGCGACCGGCTCGTCGCGCTCTGGCCGGAAGTCATCAAGCGCAAACCCGCCCCGCACGTGGCCTCGGAGAATGTGATGACCCGCCAGTGGGCGGCGGCGTTGGGCTGGAATGCGCGTCTCGCGCCGGACCATGCTGCGGTCTTTGCCGCCGGAACCTTTGCGCTCTCCGAGTTCGCTTCGATGATGGGGCTGATGTGCGTGGCGGCGAGCCGCGAAGAAGCCGCCAACGCTCTTTCGCCGAGCCTTCAGACGATCGGCCATGCGTTTACGAATGCGCAGGACGAGTCGTGGTTGCGGCTGCTGGCTGGCAGTCGCGCACGCCGCCTGGTGCCGATTGCGCAGATGCACCACTTCGGACCGGTGTGGGATGGCCAGCCGTTCTTTTTGAGCGCGTTTGAGTTGGTTTCGGTCAACTGACTGGATGCAGCGTGCACGATTAGAAGGCGAACACCCGGCAACGCAATGAAACATGACATCACGGTCGAACGGTTTGGCGTGAGACTCCGTCCGGTGAATCTGGCGGACGCCGGCCTGATCGTGCGCTTACGCAACAGCCCGCACGCGCTCGCGTTCATTGGAGACAGCGCCCAGACCGTGCCCGATCAGGAAGCCTGGCTCGAACGCCACTTCCAACAGCCGGATGACTACTGTTTCATCATCGAGACCGCGCAGGATGGGCGGGGTGTCGGGATGCTGGGCATCTACGGCATTGCCGATGACACGGGGGAATGGGGGCGGTGGGTGACCGAGCCCGGAGTGCCGGCGGCGGCGGCCAGCGCCTGGCTGGTCCTGCATGTCTGTTTTGAGACGCTGGGGCTCAACACCGTGCGCGGCCTGATCGTGGAGACGAACAAGGAAGTGCTTTCTTTCCACGAGCGAATTGGGTACGAACGGATCGGTTTCCACTCCGAGACCCGGGTGATCCATGGTGTGCCGGCCCGGCTGGTGGAATTCCGAACGACCCGAGAAGATTGGCCGCGTGTGGCTGCAACGCTGGAGCGGTACGCCGTAATGGCTCAGAAACTGATGGTGATGTCCCATGATTGAAACCTGCCGACTGATCAACCTTCCCAAGATTGCCGACCCGCGGGGCAACCTGACCTTCGTCGAGGGCGGCGGCCTCCTGCCCTTCGACATCAAGCGGGTGTTTTACCTGTATGACGTGCCCGGCGGTGCGGACCGGGGCGGGCACGCGCTCAAGAAGTGCCACCAGTTCCTCATCGCCATGTCCGGCAGCTTCGACGTCATCGTCTATGACGGCAAGGAGAAGCAGCGCATCCACCTCAACCGCTCCTATTACGGGCTGCACATCCCGCCGATGATCTGGCGCGAGATGGATAATTTCTCCTCCGGATCCGTGTGCCTCGTGTTGGCCTCTGAGCGGTACGACCCGGACGATTATTATCGGGATTACAACGATTACCTGCGTACCCTGGCTGAGGTGAAGAAGTGAAGGTCCCGTTCCTGGATTTTGTCGGGCCGTACGAAGAACTGAAGCCGGAGCTCGATGCCGCCTACGAGCGCTTCATGCGCTCGGCCTGGTACATCTTGGGCAAGGAAGTTGAGGCCTTCGAGCGCGAGTATGCGGCCTTCTGCGGGAGCCGCTATTGCGTCGGCGTGGGCAACGGCTTGGATGCGCTCCACCTGGTGCTGCGCGCGTGGGACATCGGTCCCGGCGACGAGGTTATCGTGCCGTCGAACACCTACATTGCCAGTTGGCTAGCGGTGTCGTACGCCGGCGCCACGCCCGTGCCGGTAGAACCCAACCCGCGGACCTTCAACCTCGCCCCCAAAAACATCGAAGCCGCCATCACGCGCCGCACCAAGGCGATCATGCCGGTGCATCTCTACGGCCAACCGGCGGAGATGGACGCGATCATGACCGTCGCGGCACGGCATGGCTTGAAAGTGGTCGAGGACAGCGCCCAAGCCCAGGGCGCGCGCCAGCAGGGGCGGCGAACCGGCTCGTTGGGCCACGCGGCGGGACACAGTTTCTACCCCGGCAAGAATCTCGGCGCGCTGGGCGACGCCGGCGCCGTGACGACAGACGACGCGGGGTTGGCCGATCGGGTGCGAACCCTGCGGAATTACGGATCCAAGAAGAAGTATTACAACGAGTGCAAAGGCTTTAACTCGCGCTTGGACGAATTGCAGGCGGCGCTGCTGCGGGTCAAGCTCGCAAAGCTTGACGAGTGGAACAGTCGCCGGCAGCGGATCGCGGCCTATTACCTGGAAGCCATGCGCGATTTGCCGGGCCTAACCCTGCCCACCGTAGCCGAGGGTGCTGAGCCGGTCTGGCATCTGTTTGTCGTGCGACACCAACAGCGCGATGAACTCCAGCGGCGGTTGACGGAACTAGGCATCGGCACGTTGATTCATTATCCGGTGCCGCCGCACTTGTCTGGAGCGTATGCGGACCTGGGCCTGACGCGCGGCGCGCTCCCGCTCGCCGAGCAGTCCGCGGACACCGTGCTCAGCCTGCCGATGGGGCCGCACCTGACGCCGGAGCAAGCGGCAAAGGTCGTGCAAGCGTTACGCGAAGTATTGGCCGGATGATGAACGATGGGCCGATCACCCCTACTGCAGACGTAAGTGGGCCGTCATCCGCCCCAGCCGCCAAAGGTTCGTACCACCAGATTTTTAAGTCCACCGCACTGGTTGGAGGCGCGCAAGTCGCATGTCAGGTGATCAACATCCTTCGCGCCAAGGCGCTGGCGGTGTTGCTGGGACCGGCAGGTGTGGGGGTGGTCGGGCTCTATACAACCGCGACGGCGCTGGTGGGGACGATTGCCGGCTTCGGACTGAACAGTAGCGGGGTTCGCCAGATTTCGCAGGCCGCGGCCAGCAACGATACCCTCAAGATCGCGCGAACCATCGTTACGCTCCGACGCGTGGCGCTGGTATCCGGCGTGATCGGCATGTTGGCGGTGCTGGCGCTGGCGCGTCCTTTAAGCCAAAGCACGTTTGGCAATGCCGACCACACGTGGGGGATGGCGTTGATGTCACTGACGCTCCTATTTGCCGGCGTAAACGTCGGCCAGTTGGCCCTGCTGCAAGGGCTACGGCGGTTGCGCGAGCTGGCCCTCGCCCAAGTCATCGGCATTGCATTTGGCGCGGTGGTCAGTGTGGGGTTGGTTTTCTGGCTGCGGGAACAGGGCATCGTGCCGTTCCTGGTGGCAACCTCCGCGTTTGCAGTGCTGCTTTCGTGGTGGTTTGCCCGACAGATATCAGTCGAGGAGGTTCGCCTCACGATGCGGGAGTTGCTTGCAGAAGCACGGGGGTTGATCAGCATCGGGCTGGCGTTCACCGTGTCCGCTCTGCTGGCGAGCCTCGTGGCTTACCTGTCGCGGGTCTTGGTGCAACGGGAGCTTGGCTTGGATGCCGTGGGCCTTTACCAGGCAACCTGGCAACTCTCCAGTCAATACGTCGGATTTGTGCTCGCCGCGATGGGGGCGGATTTTCTGCCACGGTTGACAGCGGCGGCGGAAGATCGTGCCACGCTGAATCGCCTGGTGAATGAACAGGCAGAGATGGGTGTGTTGATCGCCGTCCCTGGAGTGCTGGCAACACTCGCCCTCGCGCCGTGGGTGCTGCAAGCGTTTTACTCCAGCCAATTCACCGCTGCGGCGGACGTCGCGCGCTGGCAGATCATCGGCATCTTCTTGCGAGTGGTCAGTTGGCCACTGGGCTACGCACTGATTGCCAAAGGCCGGATGGTGATTTGGGTGACGACCGAAGTAGTCGCCGCCATATTGCATGTTGCCTTGATTTTGATCTGCATGCAAAGCTGGGGCTTGGAAGGGATTGGCGTGGCGTTTGCGGTCATGTATGTGCTTTACACTGGTCTGATGCTGGGAGTCTGCCGATGGCTGACGGGTTTCCGCTGGTCATCGCGGTCCGTGAAGATCCTGCTGCCGTCCGTGCTGGCGTTGGCCGCGGTTTTTCTGGCGATTCGCCTCTTGCCGGCGCCCTGGGGAATGGTTGTCGGGCTGGTCATCACGGCTGTGGTCAGCATGGGCTGCCTGCGAGGACTGGAGAAGCTGCTGGGCGTGCACCCGCTGGACATTCTCAAGCGGCGACTTGGCTTGGCAAAGGTGGCTGCCTGATGGAACGTCCGCTCCTCACGTTCTTCATTGTGGCCTTCAATCAGGAGCGCTTCATCCGTGAGGCGACCCGGGCGGCTTTGGCCCAAACTTACTCTCCCCTGCAAGTAATCCTGTCGGATGACTCCTCGCGCGACCGCACGTACGAGATCATGGCCGAAGTGGCACAGGGATATCGAGGGCCGCATCAAGTCGTGCTCAACCGGCCGCCGCGGAATGTGGGTTTGGCAAACCACATCAGTCAGGTGATGGCGTTGTCCAAAGGACTCTTCATCGTTGGTGCGGCCGGCGATGACGTGTCGTTGCCGGAGCGCACGGAGGTGCTCTGGCGCGCGTGGGAGGAAAGCGGCCGGACAATCTGCTCAGTGTCGTCAGCGATGCGGCTGATCGACGAGGAGGGCGTGGACTACGGCCTGTACGAAAACCCTCCTCCATCCCACGCAAACGATCTGCTGCGCATGTGCCGTGATGGTATGCCGGGCGTCGGGGGCGCTTCGCACGCCTGGGACCGGCGCATCTTCGATGTGTTTGGACCGTTGCGTCCCGACATCGCGTTTGAGGATCGCGCCTTGCCCTTTCGCAGCCTTCTGCTGGGGAAGATCGCCTACGTCAACCAGCCGTTGGTTCTGTACCGTCGTCACCGGGAAGCCATGACCTGCCAGACGCCGGCACACTGGACATCGGACCAGTTCCGGTTGACCGCCCTCAAGCACGCGCGCCAGATGGAATGCGTATTTCAGCAATGGCTGGCGGACTTGCCCAAAGCGCCGCATGCACCCCCGGAAACGGAGGCCGTCATCCGCGAGGCCATCGCCGAAATGCGCTTCCGCGGCGACATGCAAGAGGTGAGCTTCGCTGCGCGCGCACGCGGTCTCTGGAAAGGGTTGAGGGTCGGTGTGCCTTGGGGTCGGTTGGCCGGAGACTCAATCCGCAGCTTTCTGCGGCCAGTGCATTTCTGGTGGATTGCCCGCAAGGGCATTCGCGGCGATTTCTGGACGACCACGCTGAAGCAGCGCCGGCAAAGCAATTCCGCCCCACGCGCCCGATGAAGACTCCGCTCACCGTTGCGTGGTTCTCCTTCTTTCCGGTCGAATGGCTGCCGGATGTTCCACCGGAGGTGCAGAACCTGCCCAAGCTGCATCCGGCAACCTGGCAGCGGGTGCTGCTCGGCGAATTTGAACCGCGCCCGGATCTCCGGCTGCACATTTTGGTGGTCCGCAAACAGTTTCCCCGGACATTTTCCTTCGTACGCAACGGTGTGACATTTCATCTGCTGAAAGCTCCCGGGGGACTGCGTGCGCCTTCGCTGTATTGGGTGGATACTGTCCTGATCCGGCGTGTCCTCAAACGCGTGCAGCCGGATTTAGTGCATGCGTGGGGCACCGATCAGGGCGCGGCGTTGGTGGCCTCGCGCCTCCGCTATCCGCACTTGGTCACCATCCAGGGGCTGTCTTCCTGGTGCCGCGAACTGGGCCCGGTTCACAAACATCAACTCCTGTCTGCTTGGATCGAACGGCGCTGTCTCCCCCGCGCGCCGCTCGTCACCACCGAGTCCACCTTCTCTGCTGATTACGTGCGCCGGCGGTTTGCCCCGAAGCGGGTGGAGCAAATCGAGCACGCACCCCATGCGCTGTTTCAACAAATCGACCGCCGCCCCATACTGTCCCCGCGGCGTTTCCTGTTTGTCGGGCGTTTCGAGCTGCCCAAAGGAACTGACGTACTGTTGCGCGCACTCGACCAGTTCACAAAGGAGAGCTCCTTTGAACTGGTCTTCGTTGGCTGGAATCAGGGACCGCTTTACGAAACGTTGCGGAGCGAACTCTCCTCGGAATTGTGGCGCCGGGTCCACTTCAAGCAGAACCTGACGTCCGAGCAAATCGCCGCCGAGTTGGCGGAAGCCGCCCTGTTGATCTATCCGACCCGCGTGGACGTAAGCCCTAACGCGGTCAAAGAAGCGGTGGTGGCCGGGGTGCCCGTCGTGGCCAGTGCCGTTGGGGGCATTCCCGATTACGTCATTCCCGGGAAGAACGGGCTACTGTTCGAGCCTGGAAGCGTGGAAACCTGCTTGCGCGCCGTGCGCGAAGCCTGCGCTCACCCGTTGTTTGGGCAGGGAACCGTGTGCGCAGCGACCCACCGGAAGATGCGCGAATACCTCTCGCCCGCGCAAATGGGCCGACGGTTCTGGCAGGTGTATCAGACCGTGTACGGGACCGGTGCGCAGGCGGAAGCGGGTTGAGCCGCTCCACGCCGGCGTACACTTCGCCGGCTGACACTGTTGCCACGCATCCTCGATCCGGCTATCGGATAGGCTGCTGCTTGACGAACTTCAGGCCGCGCAGGTTCATGGCCTTCCAGGTCGCGGCGTCTCGGGGACGAACGGCAATGGTCTGCTCGCCGGTTTGCGAAATCTCAACCCGACCAACTTTGACCGCGTCGAACCTGTCCCATGCCCCGGTGCTCGGCACCTTGGCAGCGAGCTTTTGGCCGGCGATCTCCACGACGAACTCCGTCCCGCCATTCGCCGCGGCGCAACTGGTCGTCACGTCAAACGTGCCGGGTTCAGTAAAGCGCACTTTCCAAGAAACCCACTCGTCCGCCTTGTCCCAAAAACCGATGTTCGTCCGCCCGCCACGGTCTTCTGTCTTGATTTGTTCGCCATGCAGCTCGGCGTCCTCGGCGGCCAGCGTGAAGTTCCCCTTGGCATCGGGCTGAACGATGACCGCGGTCTCCGGCACGGGCACGGCGGTGAAATCACGCCCAGAAATCTCCAGCGCGCAGGCGATGTCGCTGACCTTCGTCGCCGGCAACTGCACCACAAGCGCCTCGGCAGTTTGCTCGAACTTCAGCTTGCCCCTGTGGCCGAGCAGTTCGACGCGGCTGATGCGATTGCCCTTGCCGTCCGCGGGTTTCGCCAGCGACTTGATGACGAGCTTGCCATCGTCCGGCCAGCCGAGCGCGAAGGCGTAGAGCGTCTTGCCCTTCGTTGTGAAGCGGATGTCGCGTGCCGTGTAGGCGAAGTCTTCCTTGAAATGGCCGCCCTTGCTGCGCACCGGCCCTTCGCCATATACCTGCCACGGTCGCGTGCCGTAGATCGCGTCGCTGTTGACCTTCATCCACGCGGCCATTTGCTCAAGTGACTCCACGACCTCGGGATCGAGCGAGCCGTCGGGGCGCTGGACGATGTTGAGCAGCAGGTTGCCGTTCTTGCTGACGATGTCCACGAGCATGTGAATCGTCCAGCTCACCGGGCGGAACTTCCAGTTCGAGTTGTAGAACCAATCGCCGATCGACGTATCGGTCTGCCACGGATACGGATTGATGCCGGGCAACACGCCGCGTTCCATGTCCTGCACGCACGTCCCGGTTACGAACTCGCCCGAGCCGATCTTCTTGCAGGTATAGACCGCTTCGAGTTTCCGGTGGCGTTGCAGGTCGGCATTGTAGAAATGGGCCACGAGGCCACGGCCGGTTTCGCCAAACGGAATGCCGCCGTCGGTGTAAAGCAGATCCGGCTTGTAGCTGTCCACCAGGTCCTGGATGCGGTTGAACCACTCCTGATGCCATTGCGGATTCGTGCTGTACCAACCCTTGTCATCCGGCGACGCCTTCGGATGGTAAAGATCCTCATACTTCGGGTCTGTGCCGTCGTAAGGCACGCCGGCGAGTGGTCCAGTGGCATCGGCGCCGTGGCTCGTTTGGAACCAGGTGTAACTCGCGCCGAGATGTTCCGACACGCCGAAGCGCAGGCCCTGTTTCTTTGCCGCGCGCTGCCATTCACCGACAACATCGCGCTTCGGTCCCATGTTCACCGCGTTCCAGCGATGATGCTTCGAGTTCCAAAGATCGAAGTTATCGTGGTGCACGCCCATGCTGACGAAGTATTTCGCGCCTGCCTTCTTGTAGAGCGCCATCAACCGGTCCGGCTCCCACTTCTCCGCCTTCCACAGCGGGATGATGTCCTTCCAGCCGTTCGTGGAAGGATGGCCGTAGTTTTGGAGATGGTGTTTATACTGGCCGTGGCCTTGTACGTAGGTGTGCTTGGCGTACCAATCCCCGGCCATCGGGACCGCCTGCGGCCCCCAGTGCGCCCAGATGCCGAACTTGGCATCGCGAAACCAGTCCGGGCAGACAAAGTTCGTGAGCGACTCCATCGTGGGCTGGAACGGGCCTTTGGCGATGGGCAGGTCGGCAGCGGGCGCGGTGAAACCGGCGAACAGGCCGAGCGTCGCCGCGATGGAAGTGAGGAGGGTTTTGGCATTCATAGTCGCGTCTGTGATTACGGCTTTGTTTTCAGAATCCACGAAGATCAGTGCTCGATCGTTTGGGCAAGCCCGGCGCCGGCGTGCGCTTCAGCACGAGGTATTCGATGCCGAGCTTCTCGCAATACTCGCGCTTGCCGCCTTTGTCGCCGTCCTCGTTCACGGCGTAGATGTTCGGCTTGAGCCGCTGAATTTCCGGATCGGCATCCAGCCAGCCTTCGCCCGTCGAGATCAACGCCTGCTTTACGTATTTGATCGAGCCGCAGACGTAACGACGCTCCTCTTGCGGAACTAGCGGATGGCCTTCGCCCTTAAGCAAACGGATGTTCGCGTCATGCCCGACAACGACGTAGAGGTCGCCGTGCGCGCTGACTTCCTCGAAGAACCGCACGTGACCAGAGTGAAACCAATCGTAACAACCTGTGACGATGACCTTCTTGCGTTGCTTCGGTAGCGCAGAGTGGCACTCTGCGGTATCGCCGACTGGCAGTCGGCCGGGGCCGGTTGAGTTTGTGGTGGCCTGCAGGTTTGAAACCTGCGATACGGCAGACTGCAAGTCTGCGCTACAGTCCAGGGCTGTGGTTGGATCAGGGAATCCCTGCATCTGCGCGGGCGGCAAGACGCAATACTCGATCCCCTGCTTCTGGCAGAAGGTGCGCCGCGCAGCGTTGGCGCGGCAGTCGCCGTCCACCCACACGTCTGGCTTGAAATTGCTGAGCATCGGAAGCGCGTCTAGATCAATCGGCGCGTTCAGTTCAACCACGCGGCTGACGAAGCGAACGGCGTTGAGGAAGTAGCTGCGTTCAGCCAGCGGGAACTTGGGCGGTTCACCCGTGAGCGCCCGGAGCGTTTCGTCCGGCCACAGTAGAACTGTGAGTTCGCCGAGCATGCTGGCTTCTTCCAGGAAGCGCAAATGCCGCGCGCGAAGGTCATCAAAGCCGCCAAAGACAACCACGCTTCGGCCATCGGCATTCTGGCTTCCTTCAGATTCCGGATTTCGGCCTTCGGGCTTCATTGCACGCGGATGTTCACCTTGAATGCCCCCGGCACGGGCTTGTCCGACAGGACGAACAGGTACCCGCCACCGCAGCCGGAATACATCGCGCCGGGATATTGCGCCTGGTAGGCACGCAGGAGCGCCTTCAAATCCACGGTGAGCGTGCGATGTCGCACCGTGCCGGGCAGGAGCGTCTCCCAGCACTTCATGCACTCGTTCATTGACGCGCCGAGCGCGACGAGGTCCATGCGGCGGATGGTGTCGAAGCAGTCCTTCCCGCTCTGGCCGAGACGCGAAACCCAGCGCGGAGCGAGGTGCTTTTCCTCCAGCGGATTGTAACCCTCAGGCCGTGGCGCGATGGGCAGGACGTGAAGGACGCGCTCCAGCCACCGGGCGACGCGGACGCTTTTCAGCGACTCGATGTGCGCCGGGAATACACCGCCGTTCGCGGCGAAATCGTAGTCGAGCCGGTTGATGCCAGGATAGATCAACCCGATCATGTCCTGAGAACCGCTAGGCTCGGCTTTGCCCTTGTTCTCGGCCTCGTATAGCTCGCGCACCAGTTCCGCGGGTGGGCGTTTGGGCAAGTGGCCTTTCCACAACTTCGTGGCCACGTGGCGCGTGCCGGTGGCAAGGCCGGCGCGGTCCATCGCGCGGAAAGTCGGTTCGATGGCGACGACGACCATCGAACCGGGCGGGTTAGGATTGAGCCGTGAAACGAACGGCTGGTCAATCCATCCGCCCGCCAGCGCGAGCCGGTAGGGGATGTGGCCGATGGCGGAGGCAGTGGCGCTCATGCGCTATTCCACCACCCGCTTCCCCTTCTTCCGCGCGTGGTATTGCTCCTTGATCCACTTGTAGGTCGCGGCAAGGCCTTTATCGAGGGTGGTGTTCGGCTCCCATTTGAGCACCTGCTGGATGAACGTGTTGTCCGAATTCCGGCCGGCCACGCCTTTGGGCGCGTCCAGATCGTATTCGCGCTTGAGCTTCACACCGGCGATGCGCTCAACTTTGCTCACGAGTTCGTTGATCGAGACGAGTTCATTCGAGCCCAGGTTGATCGGCGTGGCAATGAGACGGTCGCAATGCGTGATCATGTCTATACCCTTCACGCAGTCCTCAATGAACATGAAGCTGCGCGTCTGGTGACCGTCACCCCAGATGGGAATCTTTCCGCTGCCGTTATCAATGGCCTCGATCACCTTGCGGCAGATCGCGGCGGGGGCTTTCTCGCGTCCGCCGTCCCAGGTGCCGTTCGGGCCATAGACGTTGTGGAAGCGGGCGATGAAGGCCTTTTGAAGTGTTTACAGAGCCAGTGA
>CAZWJC010000091.1:0-23141 GCA_964634255.1 uncultured Verrucomicrobiota bacterium
GGGTGGGCATCGGGCAGATCGTCGCAAACCATGAGCTGACCGGCTGGGAAGAGAATGCCTTCGGCAGCCGCCCCGGCTTGCTCGGCATATTTCCGATTGGCGAAGCCGTGACTCTGGAAGAGGGGCACGTTCATCCCGAGTTGCTTCATGTTCTTGGCCACGATGGACTGCGCGGGCACGATGGACCAGTTCACCACCGCCTGGACTCCGGGCGTGCCCTTGACCTTGGTGAGGACGTCGGTCAAGTCGGTGGCGGCCTTGTCATAGACTTCGTTCGCCAGAATCTCGATACCTTCGGTCTTGGCCAGGTCTTCGAGCTGTTTCTTACCTGCCGAGCCGAAACCGTCGTTGCCAGTCAAGACGGCGATCTTGGAGATACCTTTTTCCTTCATCGTGCGGTAAATCCAAGTCGCCGCCTGACTGTCTTTTTGCGGGGTCTTGAACACGTACTTGGCTACTGGATTGACAATGACTTCGGCGGCGGCGCAGGAGATGAGGATCATCTGGTTCTCCTCGCACAGCGCCTTGATCTGCATCGTCTCGCCGCTGGTGGACGGGCCGATGATGGCCAGCACCTTCTCCTCTTCGATCAACTGCTTGGCGAAAGATACAGCTTTTTCCGGACTGCCGGCGCTGTCCTTGAGGATCAGCTCGAGCTTCTGCCCATTGACGCCGCCTTTGGCGTTGATCTGGTCCACCAGCATCTTTGCCGTCTTGGCTTCCGGCGCGCCCAGGAAAGAGGCCGGGCCGGTGACCGAGAAGATGGCGCCGATTTTGACGGGGCCCTCTGCGGCCAACCCGCTCAACGTGAACGTCTGCGTAGCGACACAAGCAAGGCTTGCCGCAAGGAGAAAGGTCTTCTTCATAGCCTGTCCGGAGTTGCGCGGCCAGAACGGAACTAGAACGTGAACATGACTTCCGCACGCAGGAAGGTCATCAAATCCTGTTGCGCGTAGTAGTCACCTTCCCAGACGAACTCCGCCCAAAGGTGGGTGGTCCAGTGCTTGTTGAACTGGTGTTTGAGATTCGCCTGAAGATAGTGGCCGCGGAAGTTGCCATCTTTGCTGAAGAGGGCGGCATTCACCGCTCGCGTGGGTGTTTCTTCCGGCGCGAACATCGCGTTATACGCCGCGCTTACCGTCATGCCTTTCATTGGGTTCAACGACCACGTCGGCCCAATGCGGATGATGTTGTTGAGCTGGGCGATCTTGCCACCAGTCTCCCCGGCGTACGAGTAGATGTACAACTCGCTGAACCGGGGCCAGCGTCCCCACAGCACATCGAACATTTCATCGGTGCCCTTGGAATCCGCGTCATCACCCGAGAGATACTCCGCCACTAGGCCCACCTGGTTGTTAAGCCGATCTTTCAGGAGATAGGTGAGACTTCCGTTGAACCCATACGCGCTGAGATCCCGGTCGCCCGGCGCCGATTTGACGGTTGGATCCTCCTTGTGCCCGAATTGGTAAGCTCCCTCCACCGAGTACTTCCAATGCTCTGCCGGCGTTCCCGTCAGCTTGGCCCCGAATGTGTAAATCTCCGCGTCGTCACCGATGGCAATCTCCGAAATGCTCTTGTCATGCTTATAGATGAAGTAGCCGTCAATCTGTGTGTTCTTGACCGACTTATTGGAGACGTAGAGCACCACTCCTTCCTCGTCCTGTTCTGTCAAGTAGTAGGGCCGATCCACTCCGGCATACTGGTTTTCGCTGGAGCGCCCAATCGTCGGGATGACGTCGTCCGGCAATGCATTCTGGTAAATGTAAATAAGGTCGAATTTGGTCTTCAGTTCCTTCGCTTCGTAGCCAATCCGAACGCTATCCAAGAACATGGTCCACGAACCATCGTAGGGTGTACCGTCGGCCACCAACCACCAGTTCAGGGGATCACCCAACATGATGTCCTGCCGCCCCGCAGTGACGGACATGGGGAGATTCAGGGCGTTGTTCCACTTGATGTTCGCGGTGTCCACAATCCCGTAGCGTTCCTCAAAACCCGATCGGTTGCCGTACTGGCGGGCGAACGCCGGCTTCGTCCACTCCCGTTGCTCCGCGGTCAACCGGGCGTTCACGCTGAGATTCGTCACTGGCGTGATTGTGGTCCACAGCCGCTCCCGCATCCGGATGACGTTTTGCTCGTGCAAAGCAACGTCTTCGCTCAAGGTTAGCAGGTTGTTGCCGTATTCATCCCGCACGCGGATGTCCATCCCCCATGTCATCCACTCCACTGGCTTCTTCATTTCGTTCGCCCACTGGTCGAAGGCCGAGGGCGGCGGGGACTTAGCCGTGGGGGTAGTTGATTGGGCGTTGGCGGCGACAGCCACCAGAGCGAGCAAGGCCAGGCAATATGTTGCTTTGAGGTTCATGCGCTTCATTTCATCGGGTTCCCATCCGTGCGGGCCTCCCAAGCCGCGGAATGCCTGTGACTCAGGCGTTCCACCCCGGAGGCCTCGCCGCGGGATTGAAGGAATCTTAGGAATCCCGGCGCCGGTGTCCAGCGCTCAAAAGGCCTATATGACAGAAAGCAGCTTATCATATGATGTTCATTTGTTACTATGATTCTCGTACAGCTCCACAGCACCCCCGCCTTCCCCGTGTCTCGCGCCGCATTTCGATTGGGATTGTAGCCAACCGACCACATCGACCACCGCTCGATCAGGTGCTCCGCTGCGAACGACTTGCGGATAATGGCCCGGGCCACACATATCGACGGGCGCGTTTTTCTATCATGTTCATGTCGTGCCGGGTCTCGCATCGTGGACCTCAGGTTGGGCAGGTGGCCGCAAACGCACTGCTACACGCCTTATTCTCCGCCTGAACCAAGCTATGGACTCCTTTGGTAAGGAGATTCAAATCCACCTCGTTGAGTCCATCCACCTCCAGCGAAGTCACTGCCGGGCCGTCGGGGGTGGCTTCCGGCGCACACACGAGACTGTGCAAGCGATATTATCGGCTGGTAAAACAAGGTTTGCCCAGCTCTGTCCTCGGGCCACCGCTTGTAGGCATCCGAAGGTAGCAGTGGCCTCAGGCCAGAACCGAACCGAGGAGTTCAAGCACCTCTTCAGCTCGAAAGGGTTTCCGGAGAAATGCCCGGGCGCCGCGCCGCAGCGTTTCGCGCCGGAATTCATCCGTCGCTAGGCCGCTCATCGCGATGATCGGCATCCTTGGATTCTGCTCATACAACATCATGATAAGCTGCCGCCCGTCACCGAACGGCATCATGATATCCGTCAGTACGGCCCGAATCTGCTCATGGTGCTTCTCATAGTGGTGCAAGGCTTCCGCCGCATTGGAAGCCGTCAACGGTGTGTAGCCCCCGTGCAGCAGGATTTCGCCCGCCAAGTGCAGGATGGCCGCTTCATCATCCACCACCAACACCAGTTCGCCCTCCCCACGGCGGAACGCCGACCACTCGATATCGCCGCCGCAGGTTTCGACCGGGGCACAGGCTGGAAGAAACACCTGAAACGTCGTACCCTTCCCCGGCTTGCTGTCCACCAAGACAAAGCCCCCGTGATTCTCCACGATACCCAACACAGTGGCCAACCCCAACCCTGTCCCTTTCCCTTGCGGCTTGGTGGTAAAAAACGGATCGAAGATGCGGTCCAGAATCTTCGCAGGAATGCCCGTGCCGCTATCCGATACCCTAAAAGCGACATACGAGATGGGACGCGCCTTTGGATGGAGGCTCATCGTGGTCTCGTTCAGGGTTTGGTTCTCGAGCGTGATGTACAACACACCGCCGTCCGGCATCGCGTCGCGGGCGTTGACGCACAAGTTCATCAGAACCTGATGCACCTGGGACGGGTCCGCCAGGACGGGTGCTGGTTGCCCGGAGTAGTCGGCATAGATTTGGATGTTCTTCGGGAACGTCTGCTCCAGCAGGCGGGCAATTTCTTTGAGCAAGTGGCGCGGCTGAACCGGGCCCTTCGGGGAATCCGCCCCTCGGGCAAAGGTGAGCAGTTGTTTGACGGTGTCCACGCCACGTCGCGCGCTCTCCTTCATCATGTTCAAAACGCCAAGGGTGTTCTCGTCCTGCGGACGCAGTTCCAGCAGTTCCACCCCCATGAGTACCGGGCTGAGAATATTGTTGAGATCATGGGCCACACCGCTGGCCAGCGTACCCACGCTCTCCAACCGCTGCGCGCGCAGGTATTGTTGCATCAGGCGTTTTTTCTCGGTGATATCCGTGCCGACGAACAAGAGAGACTTGGGCTGGGCACGCTTGTCTTTAACAAGCGTCAGGCGACAATCCAGCAGGCATTCTCGCTCCTCGGGGAAAAGGAAAGCGATCTCACCGGACCAGAGGCCGCGCGTCGCGGCCTCCCGCTGAGCGTCGTGCAACTCCGCCAGCCTCCGGGGACACAACACCTCCGCCAATCCGCGGTCCCGGACCTCGTTATACAGACAACCGGTCAGGCGTTCCGCCGCCTGATTCAAATACACCAACCGGCCGGCCATGTCGCATACGGCGATGATGTCCTGCGTTTGGTCCAGCAACGCGGCTTGTTCGCGCATGCGCTCCTGGGATTTCTTTCGGGCTGTAATGTCCTCTTTCACCCCAATGAACTGCGTGATCGCCCCATCTGTGTCACGGATGGGGGAAATGGATGCCATTTCCCAGTAAAGCTCCCCATTGCGCTTGCGGTTGTGAAACTCGCCGCGCCACAGCCGGCCGCCGAGGATGGTCTTCCACAGGCGTTCGTAATCCTCCGCCGGCGTCTCGCCCGACTTCAGGATGCGCGGATTCTGCCCGAGAACTTCCTCCGCCGCATAGCCGGTCAACTGCGTGAAGCGGGGATTGACGTACGTGATCCGCCCCCCCAGGTCCGTCATTACCACCGCGGCGGGACTCTGCTCCACAGCCTGCGAGAGTCTTTGGATGACCGCTTCCGCGTGTTTGCGATCCGATGTGTCCACGACTGCACAGGCGAGGCCGGCTTCTGGGTGGGCCGGGTCGAGCAGACTGCAAGAGACGAGGATGTCGAGTTGCTTGCCGTCCTTGCGGCGCAACTGAGAAGCGGCATTGACCACGCCGCGCACCCGCGTTTCCGCGTAGAAGCTCGCCCCAATGCCTTGGAAGTGCTCGTCATCCAGGTACAGGACCCGGGTGCTGTGGCCGATCAGCTCCGTGCGCTCGTAGCCGGTGATCTCGCAGAGGCGGTCGTTGACCTCCACAAACACCCGGTCACGAACCAAGGCCAACCCGGCTGGCGACGCGCGCAAAATGCTGCTGAGCCGGGACTCTTGCTCGCGGCGCGCCATCTCCGCATGCGCCCGTTCCGTGACGTCCAACGCGACCCCCAAGACGCCGATTTGCCGCCCCGCCGAGTCCAAATGCGGGGAATAGACGGTATCCCAATAGAGGCCGCCCACTGGATTGACCCCATGCACAGGCTCCCCACGCAACGCCCGGTTTAGACAATCCACGACCGACGGAGACTCCGCGTAGTATTCGAATGCCGACGTACCGACCACCTGCCCCGGTTTCAGTTTCAGTTTTGCGAGGTCCCGTCCCTCTGAAAGCTGGAAGATGCCCTGACTGTCCACCATAAACACCACGATTTGGGTGTTTTGTACCACGGCGCGGAATTTTTCTTCGCTGGCCTTGAGCTTCTCCTCCGCTTGCTTGTGTTCGCTGATGTCCTGCACGGTACCAACCCACCCATCCGCGTGACCCGGGTCACCCGGCACGCGCTCTACCCGTGCATGCACCCACTTGACGCGCTCAGCACAAACGATGCGGCATTCGACATCCAACGGGACGCCCCGAGAAACGGTTTGGCAGGCTGCCGCAAAGCCCGCCCGATCCTCGGAATGAATCCGTGACAGGAAGAAGTCGTACGAGACGGGGGTGTCAGGAGTGATTTCAAGCAGGCGGTACATCTCGGCGGACCAAGCGACCGGCGCCGTCAGGGCGGGACATTGCCAGCTCCCGATCTGTGCCACGGCTTGCGCCCGGTTGAGGGTGGCTTCGCTCGTGCGCAGGGCTTGCTCCACCTGTTTGCGCGCCTCCAGTTCGGAACGCGCCCGGCGCAACGCATCGCGGGTCGTGTGCGTCGCCACCGAAAGCAGGATGATAACGTAAACGAATCCCGCGGTGGCGCTCAACGCCAACGCATGCGGGGACAACTCCACTTTTGGGCGCGGAAAAAAACCGTACATCTCCCACCACGCCGCCACCAGGACCAGCACCACGTTCACCCCGGCCAACTGCGCGCCCGCGCGCATGCCGAACATCGAGCCACAAAACAGGGTCAGCGTCATCAGCCCCATCAGCATATCGGCTCGGAGGCCACCTTGGGTGATGATCGCACACACAATGTGCCCCCAGAAGACCAGCACGGTGGCCCGACTCGCCAGTCGCGTGTACCCCTGGCGCACCAGATACAGAAGCACCAGAATCAGCCCGATCGCAGCGGCGTGCATCCCCACGTAGGCCGTTCCCAACTTCGGCTGGGCCAACACCGCCGAAGCGCCGAGCAGGGTGCCAGCCAAAGCCAGCAGCAAGGCCGTGGAAAGCAGCTCGGCAGCACGAAGTTCGTCTTCGTCAGCAACGCGCGGCAAACACAGCCAACGTTTTCCCACACTCACCCATGATCCCATAACGGTTCTTCTGTGCGCCTACTGTGGCCAAACGACCACCAAAGACAAGCACGGACAAGCGTGAGCACGCCGGCAACCTGATATCGTGCGCTCCCGGATCGACCGCCCCCGGGCCTCGGCGTGAGCCGCGCAATGGTTATCACCGTTTTTCGTTCTCCAAACGAAAAAGCACGTGCATTTCCACCGCTCCGTGCTTGAATTCCGCCATGACAATCATCACGGACGACCGCTGCACGGCTTACCACGCCCCGGGCCATCCCGAACGTCCGCAACGCATCGCCGCGTCGGTGGAGAAGCTCAAGACCCAGAAGGAACTTCCCCTCACGTGGACGACGCCGGCCGAGGTCTCTGATGAGGTGATCCTCCGCGCCCATCCGCGCTATCATCTGTCACGACTCGCCGTCTCGCAGGATTTCGACGCCGACACGGCTTGGCATCCCGATATCGCCGGGCATGCGCGACGGTCGGTGGGCGCAGGTCTGGCGGCCCTCCAAGCGGCACGGGCAGGCAAAGCCGCCTTCAGCCTGATCCGCCCGCCCGGACATCACGCCACCAAGAACCGCGCCATGGGCTTCTGCTATCTGAGCAACGCTGCCATCGTTGCTTTGGAAGCCCTCGCCTCAGGCGCAAAGCGGGTCGCGGTCTATGATTTCGACGTCCATCACGGGAATGGTACCGAAGACGTGCTGCTCGACCATCCCGGCACCACGTTCTACTCGGTTCATCAATACCCCTGTTATCCCGGCACCGGGACGGAGCATCGTGGCGGGAATTGCTTCAACTATCCTGTCGCCCCTTACACGCCGCGTGATGAGTATCGCGCGAAGCTCCAAGCCGCCCTCGACGCGGCCATGAAAAGCCGGCCGGACCTGCTGCTGGTATCGGCTGGATTCGACGCCTACATTCACGACCCCATCGCTCAAGAGACGCTGGAGGTCGAGGATTTTCACTGGATGGGAACCGCGATCCGCAAGTGCGGGGTGCAAACTGCCAGCCTGCTGGAGGGCGGTTACAGCGATCACCTTCCCGACCTGATCCTTGCCTACCTCAAAGGACTCGAGGGGAAATAAACGCGTTCCGGGAACACGTTTTCACCCGGGAGACACACTGAAGTCAAAACAACCTGACCTCTCCGCCACGTGGAGCAAGAAATCATGAAGCGGTTGCCGGCAGCCGTTCGACTCAGCTAGCCTCAGACACATGGCGAACACTCAGAAGCCATCGCACGTCTGGCTGCGCAACGGCCAGGAAGCATTTCCCGCAATGCTCGTCGCCATTGCCGAAGCCCGCGTCAGCGTTCGGCTGGAGAAGTACATCTTCGCGCCCGACGACGTGGGACAGCGTTTCCGGAACGCGCTGGTCCTGGCTCGGCAGCGCGGCGTTCAAATCCAAGTGCTGGTGGACGCCGTGGGCTCGTACGGACTGGCCGCCGGCTTCTGGAAGCCCTTGACCGACGCGGGCGGCGAGGTGCGCTCCTTCAATCCCATCGCCCTGAATCGCTTTGGCATTCGGAACCATCGCAAGCTGCTCGTCTGCGACGAGCAGGTGGCCTTCATCGGCGGATTCAACATTGCGTCATGGTGGGAGGGCGATGGCGTCACCCAAGGTTGGAGCGATGTCGGCTTGCGGATCGAAAGCCCGCTTGTCCATGAACTGGCCGCGAGTTTCGACGAGATGTTCGCGCGGGCGGACTTTCGCCACAAACGCTTCGCGCGCTTCCGCAGGACCGCGGCCAAGAAGGTCGTCCATCGTGCGGCCGAACAACTCTTGCTCAGCGGCCCGGGGTGGGGAGCAAACCCGATTCGCCAGGCCCTGCATCGCGACATCTCAAAGGCGCGCGACGTGCGGATTGCCGTCGCCTATTTCCTGCCGTCCTGGCGGCTGCGGCGGGATCTGGCCCGCGTGGTCCGCCGGGGCGGCCGCGTGCAGTTGCTGCTGGCGGGCCGCACGGACGTGACCGTGTCCCAGTTGGCCGCGCGCAGCTTGTATCAACGCCTGTTGCGCGCGGGCGTGGAAATCACCGAATACCAGCCGCAGGTGCTGCACACGAAACTCTTCGTGATGGACCACGCGGTGTATCTCGGTTCGGCCAACCTCGATCCGCGCAGCCTAGCCATTAACTATGAATTGATGGTGCGCTTCCAAAACGAGACCCTCGCCATGGAAGCCCGCCTCCTGTGGGACGATTTGGCCAAGCACAGCCGCGAAGTCGATGCCCAGGGATGGCGGAAGTCGCGCTCGTTCTGGGGGAAGCTGAAGGAACGGTGGGCGTATTTCCTCCTCGCACGGCTTGACCCTTACGTCGCGCGTTGGCAATGGCGCGCCCTACCCGACTGACGTCGCT
The DNA here is from genome assembly GCA_964634255.1 of uncultured Verrucomicrobiota bacterium. GTDB lineage: Bacteria > Verrucomicrobiota > Verrucomicrobiia > Limisphaerales > MWDV01 > MWDV01. Next base: position 8,950 of record CAZWJC010000091.1, read on the forward strand.
TCAGTGTGTGAGCGCCACCAGGTACCGCTGAATGCGCGTCACTTCCTCGGTCATTTCGAGCTGGGTGTAAGCCTGGTGGAGATTGCCGCAGAGTCGGGTCAGCATGCGCCGCGGCGTGGCCGGCGTGAGGTATTCCTCCTGCAAGGCGTAATGGCCGTGCAACAAGTAATGCACGCAATCGGCCTTGGTCATCAGTCGTCCGCCGTGGAAAGCGTCAATGTAAAGCTCCTCCGCCACGGATTGGTAACGGCAGACGAAGTGCCCAGGCAGGCCGATCCCGGCGATGGGCAATCGCAGCCGCCGCGCGAGCAGCAGATAGACGAGGCTCAAGCTGATCGGGATGCCCGTGCGCCGGTCAAGGACACGGTTCAGATAACTGTTCTCGGGATCGTAGTAATTCTCTTCGTTGCCGGCGAAGCCCAGCTCCGCGAACACATACTCGTTGATCGTGCCCAGAATATGCCGCGCGCTCCCCTTCGGATTGAGCCGCTCCCGCAACTCCGAGGCGTAGCTGTCCAGCAACGCCCCGTAGGCTTCCGTGTTGATCTCGGGGTACTGCGTCTGCGCCATCAGCAACGCGCCGGTCTCGAAGTCGAGGTTCTCGCCGTGTTGCAGGCAGAACGTCAGGAAAGCATCATCGGCCGCTTGGCGGGCGAAGTGGTTGATAATCTCGATGGCGCGGCGGCGCAACGCAGGCTCACCACTGAGCGTGTGGGGCCGCAGCCATTCGGCAGCGGGCGGTCCGCACGAAATTAGCTTTTCCCGCACCGCATTGAAGACCAACGGATCGTCATCGGCCAACAGAACAATCAAGGCGGCTCGCTGACCGTCCGAAAGCTGGGGCGCTGGCTCGCTCTTCGCTGGCGCGTTCATCACGCTTGGGGATTAGATCAGAAGCGTTCGGAGATTTCAATGAGGAACCCGTCGCACCGCCCGGCGCGATGCCCCGGCGAGCCGCCCGAAACCACACCGCGCATACTCTTTTTCGTTTTTCCTTCCCCCGCCTGTCCCCTACTCTGCCGACACTGTATGGAACGTTTGCCTGGTTTCCGTGATTTCTATCCCGAGCCCGTGCCCGCCGGCGACAATCTCGCCTGGAGCGCGGACGCCCGCGCGCACATCTTTGCCGCTTGGCGCGCCACCGCCCGCCGCTACGGCTTCCGCGAATACGACGGCCCGCCGCTTGAAACGCTGGAGCTCTACACCACCAAGAGCGGCGACGAGATCGTCGGCCAGCTCTACAACTTCGTGGACAAGGGCGAACGCGCCGTGGCCTTGCGCCCGGAGATGACGCCCACGCTCGCCCGCATGGTCGCCGCGCACGAGCGCAGCTACAAGAAGCCGATCAAGTGGTTCACCCTCCCGCAACTCTTCCGCTACGAACGCCAGCAAAAAGGCCGCCTGCGCGAGCACTTCCAGTTCAACGCGGACATCATCGGCGAGCCCGACGTGGCAGCGGACGCGGAGCTCATCGCGCTGGTCATTGATTCACTCCGCGCGCTGGGTTTGACGAGCGAGGACTTCGTGATCCGCGTCTCCAGTCGCAACGCGTGGCAGGAGTTTTTCACCGCGCGCAGCGCCGACGCCGCCAAGGCCTACGAGTTCTATCAGGCCGTGGACAAGCTGGAGCGCGAGAAGCCGGAAGAAAGCGCGAAGAAGTTTGCCGCCATCGGCATCTCGCACGACGAAGTCACGGCCTTCATCAACGAAGGCAAGCCCACCGCCGAGTTACAGACGGTACTGAACAACCTCGCCGCGCGCGGCTTAGCGGATTTCGTGAAGGTGGATTACCACGTCATCCGCGGGCTGGCCTACTACACGGGTGTCGTCTTCGAGGCGTTCGACAAGAAGGGTGAGTTCCGCGCCATCGCGGGCGGCGGGCGCTACGACAACCTCGTGAAGCTCATCAGCGGCGGCAAGGTGGACCTGCCCGCGCTCGGCTTCGGCATGGGCGATGTGGTCCTGCTGGAGCTCCTCAAAGCGCGCGGGCTGCTACCCAAGTTCACCAGCGGGCTCGACGTCTTCTGTCTCATCGAGGACGAGACGCTGCGGGCGGAGTCGTTGAAGCTGATCCAAAACCTGCGCAACGCCGGTCTGTCCGTGGACTACTCGTTGACGCCGGCCAAGCCGGACAAGCAGTTCAAGCGGGCCTTGGAACTGAGCGCCGCGAAAACCGCTGCCCTGGAGCGAACTCCGGCGGGCGAGCTTTCGGTCCGCATCAAAGACCTCAAGACGCGCGAGCAGAAGTCCGTTGCGCTCCCCGAAGTCGTCCACGTCCTGGCCAGCCCTCAGCCGAAACCATGAGTATGCACTGGAACACGTCGCTCCTCATGTCACGGCGCGCGGCTGTCCCAGCCGCAGCAATGTACTACCGCCCATCGGTGTCGGCCAGGTTCGATGCCTTTCCGGTTTCTCGAGTTGCCGCGAGTGTGACACCCTCGCGCCGGAACCCAGGGAGAATCGGCATCGTCACTGTCAAACCTGCATAACCAGTTTTCCCACCATGCCCAAGCTCCCTGCCGATCTGGAAATCCGCCCGATGCGCCGCCCGGAGGAGGCGGACCTCGCCGCTGATTTCATCGTCACTTCCGAACCGTGGATCACGTTGCGTCGGGACAAGCCGACGGTGATGAAGGTCCTGCTGAACCCGACCCGCGAAGTCTATGTGCCAGTCACCGGCGGCGAGATCATCGGCGTCCTGATCCTGCACCTCGACGGCGTGTTGAATGGCTACCTCCAAACCGTGGCGGTGCGGAAAGACTGGCGTTGCAGCGGCGTGGGCACGCGGCTGATCCAGTTCGCCGAGGAACGCATTTTCAGCCAAAGCCCGAACGTCTTCATCTGCGTCTCCTCGTTCAACGAGCATGCCCAGCGGCTTTACGCCCGGCTCGGCTACGAGCGCGTCGGCGAGTTCAAGGAGTACTCGGTCCGCGGTCACCACGAACACCTCCTGCGCAAGACCAAAGGTCCATGGCTGCCGTGAGGCCCGGCGCGCGGCTGTCCCAGCCGCAGCAACGCCTGTTGCCATTGCAACGCACAAACCACTCAAGTCTCCGCTTGCAGCAAAGGTCATGTCGCTCCCAATCCATGCCTTCGACCTTTTCCAGCTCGCTGCGGCTGGGACAGCCGCGCGCCAGGTAGTAACTCCGCTTGACGTGCCTCGCTTCCGCCCTAGATTCGGCCCATGTCATTCGCAAACCCGCCGGTCACTGCAGTTGCCGCCTGACAAGCTGACGCATGAAGAAACCGTCGCTGTTGGTCATCTGGCTCACCGTCTTCATTGACCTGGTCGGCTTTGGCATCGTCGTGCCGCTGGTGCCGGTTTACGCCCGGCACTTCGAGGCGCACGGCTTCGTCATCGGGCTCATCATCGCGGCGTTCTCGGCGATGCAGTTCATCTCGGCGCCGGTCTGGGGACGGCTCTCCGACCGCATCGGGCGCCGGCCGGTTCTGCTCGTCAGCACCTTCGGGGCGGCCATTTCTTACGTGCTGTTCGCACTCAGTTCCGGGCTGGAGAATCACATCGCCGCGCTGTGGCTGATGGTGATCTCCCGGGCTTTCGCCGGCATTTGCGGCGGCAACATCGTCGTCGCCCAGGCCTACATTGCGGACATCTCGCCACCCGAGGTGCGCTCGAAGCGAATGGGACTGATCGGCATGGCGTTCGGAATGGGCTTCATCTTCGGACCGATCATCGGTGGCGTAAGTTTGAAACACCTGGGCGGCGCCGGCCCCGGCTGGATCGCCGCCGGACTTTGCGCCGCAAACTTCCTGCTCGCGCTCTTCATCCTTACGGAAAGCCGAAAGCCGACCTCGGAACACGTCGTCCAGCGCCCCCATCTGGATCAATGGCTGCACACGCTGCGCACGCCGAAGATCGGCCTGCTCGTCATCGTGTTCTTCCTAGCGACGTTCTGCTTCAGTTGCTTCGAGAGCACGCTGCCCCTGCTGGTCAGCGATAACTTCCACCTCGACATCCACCGGGACGAGGCGTCCGCCACGACCGTGGTTTATCTGTTCGCCTATTGCGGGATCATCGGCGCGTTCGTGCAAGGCGGGGCGATCGGCCGGCTCGTCAAGCGGCTGGGCGAAGCAAGGCTCATTGCCTGGAGTCTGGTGATCACCGCCGTCAGTCTCGCGGTGCTGCCGTTCATCAAAGGCACGGCCCAACTCTCCTGGGGAATTCTCTTGCGTGCCGAGGGTTTGACCTGGGTGATCATGCTCGTGGCGCTAGCCATTCTCTCCATCGGCACCAGCTTGACCCGCCCGCCACTGTTCGGCCTGCTCTCCAACCTGACCCACGAGAGCGAACAAGGCGCGAACATCGGCGTGGCCCAGGGCGCCGGCAGCTTGGCGCGCATCCTCGGCCCGATCTTCGCCACCACGACGCTTCACTACCTTCCTGCCCTGCCTTACTTGATCTGCACCGTGGTATTGTTGGCGACCGCAGCCTTGTTCTTGCCGCGCATGCGGGATGCCTCGCCGGCAGCCTCGACCGCACCGGCAGCGACAGCTTCCTAGTCTGCGAGGCGCGGATTCTGGTTGGCCAAAGTCGCGCGTTGGTTATCCTGCGCCACATGGCAACGCTCAACTCCGCTCCCACTCTGCAGGACAAGATCGGCCAGATGGTGTTGGCCGGTTTCCGCGGCCTTGAAGTCAAGGACAGCGATCCCATCATCCAGGACCTCCGCACGCGCAATCTCGGCGCGGCGATCCTTTTCGACCAGGACGTGGGCGACAAAACGCTTCCGTGGCGCAACGTGCAGTCGCCCGCCCAAGTGAAGGCACTCGTCGCATCACTGCACCGCGCCGCGCAAACGCCGCTGCTCGTCTCGATTGACCAGGAAGGCGGCCGCGTGAACCGGCTCAAGGCGGCTTACGGCTTTCCGGAGACGCTCTCGCACGAGGAACTCGGCAGCCGGAACGACCCTGCGTTCACCTTCAGCCATGCGGAGATGATCGCCCAGACACTCGCCAGCGTCGGCCTCAACCTGAACCTCGCACCAGTGGTGGACCTGGACGCCAACCCCGACAACCCGATCATCAAAGGCAAGAAGCGGAGTTTTCATTCCGATCCAGAGATCGTCGCCACGCACGCCATCGAATACGCGCGGGCACATCTCAAGCACGGCGTTCTGATTTGCCCGAAACATTTCCCCGGCCACGGCAGCGCCATAGGCGACACCCACCTCGGCCTCGTCAACGTGACCCGCACCTGGAACGAGCGCGAACTGATAGCCTTCAAGCGGATGATTGACGCTGGCATCGTCGAGATCATCATGACTGCGCACGTCTTCAACGCGAACCTCGACCCCGAGCGCCCGGCCACGCTCTCGCCGCGCATCCTCCAAGGCATCTTGCGCGACAAGCTCGGCTACCGCGGCGTCATCATCAGCGACGACATGGAGATGAAAGCCATCACGTCGCAGTTCGGTTTGGAGAACGCCATCCAGTTCGGCATCGAAGCCGGCTTGGACATGCTCTGTTTCGGCAACAACATGACGCACGACCCAAACATCGGCGAGAAAGTCATCGGCATCATCCAGCGGCTGGTGGAAACCGGCAAACTCGCCGAGGCGCGGATTGACGAATCTTACCGTCGGATCATGACGCTCAAAAGAACGTTGCCGAAGCTGACGTAGCGGCGGTCGGCAGACCGCCGCACACTTTCTTCCAAATGGCGGCTTTCTGCCGAAAGCCGCTGTGTGCGCACCCTAAACGTGCTGCCGCGCATCCTGCCGGCAGATCAAATTGCGCTCCGCCTTTGAGAGTGGAGCTTCGGGCAGGATGCCCGAAGCACGCTTATCCTCTTCGCATCCTCCTGTCTTTGCTGTTCAAATCCGCTTCCGGGCTTTTTCGAGTTGAACAGTCCGCGGGCGACTGCTTCACTGGACCGGGTTTCAGGAAGGAATGCCATGATCACTCACTATCGCCGCCTCACCATCGCGCTCGTTCTCTCATTGGCCACCACGCTTTCGGCGGCGACCCGTTACGTGGACGCAAACAGCGCCGCGCCCACGCCGCCCTACACCAACTGGGCCACCGCCGCCCAGGTAATCCAAGATGCCGTGGATGCGGCCGAATCGGGCGACGAGATTGTAGTCACCAATGGGGTTTACGCCACCGGTGGGCGGGCGGTGTATGGCATGCTGACCAATCGAGTGGCCGTGACCAAACCTCTGACCCTGCGCAGTATCAATGGTTCGGAGTTCACCGTCATCCGAGGCCATCAAATCCCCGGTTCAACCAATGGCGATGCGGCAATTCGGTGTTTGTATCTGGCCAACGGGGCGGTTTTTTCTGGCTTCACGTTAACTGGCGGGGCCACGAGGAATTCCGGAGATGCATGGGATGAATGTTCTGGTGGTGGAGTTTGGTGTGTTTCAACCAACGCCGTGGTGACCAACTGCACTCTCACCGGCAATTCGGCGAGCCGCGGCGGCGGGGCATGCGGCGGGACACTGAACCGCTGCACGCTGAGCGGTAACTCAGCCGGATTATCCGGCGGCGGGGCAGTTTTCAGCACACTCAACCACTGCAAGCTGACGGGCAATTCAGCCAACTGGAATGGCGGCGGCGCAAACGAAGCCACGCTCAACAACTGCACGTTGCACGACAATTCGGCCGGAGACTCCGGCGGCGGAGCAGACTACGCCGAGCTCCACAACTGCACACTGACCGGCAATTCGGCCTACGCCGGCGGTGGGGCATATGACTGCGAACTCCGCACCTGCACACTCACCGGCAATTCAGCCTACGTTGGCGGCGGGGCAAAGGGCGGCAACCTCCACAACTGCACGCTGACCAGGAATTCGGCCGCCGACTCCGGCGGCGGGGCATACGACGGCACGCTCAACAACTGCATGCTGACTGGTAATTCGGCCGGAGACTTTGGCGGTGGGGTACATTCCAGCACGCTCAACAACTGCACGCTAACCGACAATTCGGCCGGAGAGTACGGCGGCGGGGCATGCCGCGGAACCCTGAACAACTGCATCGTCTACTACAACCACGCATTCTGGGAGAACAATTACTCAGGAAGTTACCTGAGTTATTGTTCTACAACACCACTACCTTTGGGCGTCGGGAACTTGACAGCAGAACCGCAACTTGCCAGTCCCGCACATCTGAGCGCTGGATCGCCCTGTCGTAGTACGGGCAGCGCAGCTTACACCACGGGCATGGATATTGACGGGGACGCCTGGGCGTTGCCGCCCTCCATCGGTTGCGATGAATACCGGACCGGAGCGATGACCGGGCCGCTGACGGTCAGTATCCGCGTAGCGTTTACCAACGTCGCCGTAGGATTCCCCGTAGCATTGACGGCGTGTATCGAGGGAAGGGCGAGCGCCAACGCGTGGAATTTCGGTGATGACGTGGTGGTGAGTAACCGGCCGTACGCATCTCATGCGTGGGCGAGCCCGGGAGAGTACGAAGTGGTGTTCACCGTATATAACGAGAGCGCGCCGATGGGCGTAAGCGCGACCCAGACGGTGCAGGTGGTGATGCAGCCGGTGCATCATGTGGCCCTGGTTAGCAACAATCCGCAAACGCCCTACGGCTCTTGGGCCACAGCGGCGCGAACCATTCAGGAGGCGGTGGATGCGGCTGTGGTGCCAGGGGCGTTGGTGTTGGTAACCAACGGCGTTTACACGACCGGCGGGCGAGCGGTGCACGAAACGATGACGAACCGCGTGGCGGTGGACAAACCTGTGATTCTCCGAAGTGTCAACGGTCCGGAGTCCACCGTCATTCTGGGATTCCAACTGCCGGACAAAACCAATGGCGACGGGGCAATCCGGTGCGTGTATCTGACCAATGGTGCGTGTCTGAGTGGATTCACGTTGAAGAATGGAGCGACGCGAAATGATTGGAATGAAATTGGTTGGAATAATTTCCGCCAGCACACGGGTGGGGGGGCATGGTGTGAGTCTGGAGAGGCCGTGATCACCAACTGTACGTTGGCCGACAATTCGGCGAAGAGCGGCGGCGGCGGGGCCTATTCTGGCACACTCATCAACTGCACTTTGACCGGCAATTCGGCCGTCGAGGGCGGGGGAACGAGCTACAGCACGCTCAACCACTGTACTCTTAAAAAGAACTCTGCCACGGCGGGAGGCGGCGGCGCAACCCAGTGCCTACTCACCTATTGCACGCTAACCGGCAATTCAGCCTACACCGGCGGCGGCGCGTCTTGGAGCACGCTAAGCCACTGCACGCTCACCGGCAACTCCGCCAAGGACGGCGGCGGCGGAACATCCTCCGGGAATCTGGACAGCTGCGTGTTGAGGGACAATTCAGCTCTGCACGGCGGGGGGGCGAACAGCTGCAACCTCATCAATTGCACGCTATCCGGGAACTCGGCTAGTTCCGACGGTGGCGGAGCGTACGGCTGCGGGCTCAACAACTGCACCCTCACGCGTAATTCGGCAAACACCTCTGGCGGAGGGGCAACATACGGTGTGCTCGCGAACTCCATAGCGTATTACAATTCCGCGCCCTCAGGCTCAAACTACTCTGAGGCCATGTTGATTTACTGTTGCGCAGCTCCTCTCTACGGAACCGCATTTGGCAGCATCTACAACGAACCGATGTTTGTGGACATCGAGAGTGGCAACTTACGCCTACAACCCAACTCCCCCTGCATCAACACCGGCCAAAATGCTAACGCGACCACGTCGACAGACTTGGACGACACCCCTCGCATCGTTGGCGGCACTGTGGATATGGGCGCGTACGAGTTCCAGTCGCCGGCCAGCACGCTGTCCTACGCCTGGCTACAGCAGTTCAACCTGCCTACCGATGGCTCGGCGGATTTCGCGGACGCCGATTTGGACGGCCACAACAACTGGCAGGAATGGCGGGCGGACACGGTGCCCACCAACGCCTTGTCCCGGCTGGCCGTGCATGCACCTACGAACACACCGACCGGGTTGACCGTGACTTGGCAGAGCGTGGTGTCGCGACGCTACTCCCTGGAGCGCAGCACCAATCTGGCAAATGTCCCGGCGATGTTGACGCTGGCCACAAACATTCCGGGCCAATCCGGCACGACGACCTTCACCGACACCACCGCCACCAACAGCGGGCCGTATTTCTACCGCATCGGCGTTTGGGAGTATGAGTAATCGGGAGAAGCTGCCTGTGGGAAGCCTGCGGCCTGGGGTTAGCGCTCCGTCGCGACGTCAGGGACGGTTTTCGTGAACGGTAATTCGCGTTTCGCCCGGGCATCCGCCACAGAACGAAGACCGGGTCCATTGCCTCAAAGTGGCGACGGCAGTCTGGGACGCGTCAGCCTTGCGGCGAATCCGCCCTTGACCAGTGGGCAGAACGGGAGTTTGATAGCGATGGAACCAAATCGTGGGAGTGCCAATGAAAACCGTTTTCTATTCCGCGAGGAAGCTGAGCTTGGTTGGTTGCGTGGCTTGGCTCCTCTGCGCCGCATCTGCCGTGGCCGAAGTGCCGGTCATCGAGTCCATTCAGGTCCGGGACACCAATCTCGTTGTGACTGCCCTCGTCCCGGCGGGTCATCTGCGGCTCACCCTGGAAGCGCGGGATCGTCTACGCGAGGGGACATGGTCGCCGGTGGCGGTGCGGCGACTCAGCGGGCGGGCCGAGACCGTCACCTTCCAGGTGGACCGAACAAGAGACTCCGCCGTGTTGCGCGTGCGTGCGGACGTCACCGAGCCTTTGCCGGCAGCCTTTTACGCAGGCACCAATGTCTTTGCCGCTGCCCCCAGTTCTGAGGGGCGCAACGTATTGACTTTCGACGGCGCGACTGGCGTTCCGGCAAGTGGGGCAGCGGAGACTTCGCGCGAGGTGGCTGAATCCGACATTTGGCGGCTCGAAGGCGACACGCTTTATTTCTTCAACCAATACCGCGGTCTGCAGGTCATTGATGTATCCAAACCGGATGCGGCCTCGTTGCGCGGCACACTGAACCTCCCCGCGGCGGGCGAGCAGATGTACGTGCTGCCTCCGGACCACGTCGTGTTGCTCACGCGAGGACAGTGCAGTAGCTACGGTCTGTACTCTGGTGGTGTGAATCAAAGCGAGGTGCTGATCGTGGCCGTAAACCAGGGCGTGCCGGCGATCGTCACGAACCTTCCTGTGGCGGGCACGATTACGGAAAGCCGCATGGTCGGCACCGCCCTTTACGTCGCCTCGCAGACCACGCGCCAGGTGACTGGTGCGGACGGGACCACGTGGGAATGGGGCACGGAGATCGCCTCGTTTGATCTCGCGCAACCGGGAGCGCCGGCGTGTCGTTCCAAGCTATGGTATCCGGGATATGGCCATGTGATTCATGCGACCGACACCTACCTCTTTGCCGTCACGCAGGACACCGCGAACTGGCGGCAATCCCACGTGCAGGTCATCGACATCACATCCCTGGACGGGACGATGGCCGCCTATGCCACGCTCACGCCGGCTGGACGCGTGGCCGACAAGTTCAAGCTCGATTGGACCGCCGGCGTGTTCTCGATTATCTCCGAAGTATCCGCCAGCCCGCTCGTGACGAAACTGGAGACGTTTCGGCTGCCGGATCCCCGCACCCTGCCGCCGCTGGCTTACGTGAAACTGGGCGAGGTCGAGTTGGGCCACGGTGAACGCCTCTTCGCCACGCGGTTTGACTACCCGCGGGCCTACGTCGTCACCTTCCTGCAAATTGATCCCTTGTGGGTGGTGGACCTGAGCGATCCGGCGCGGCCGAAGGTTTCCGGAGAACTGCAAGTCCCCGGGTGGTCCACTTACATCCACCCGCGGGGCAACCAGCTTGTGGCCGTGGGCGTGGAGACCAACCGCACCACAGTCTCGTTGTTCGATGTGGCGGATCCGAGCCATCCGGCTCTGCTGAGCCGGGCGCAACTGGGCAGTCAGTATTCCTACAGCGAGGCGAACAACGACGAGAAGGCGTTCACGGTGCTGGACGATGCCGGCTTGATCCTGTTGCCCGTGCAGGGATACACGGATGCCGGATATGCCTCATGGGTGCAGTTGATTGATCTGGGCGCAGATGCGCTTACGGTTCGCGGACGGATCGAACACAGCTTGACGCCGCGCCGAGCCACAGCCCATCGCGATCGCATCATCTCGGTATCCGGTGTTGAGTTGCTGAGCGTGGATGCAACGGATCGCGAGCATCCGAAATTGACGGGACGGCTTGATCTCGCGTGGCCAATCAACCGAGTGCTGCTCGCGAATGATTACCTCATCGAGCTCACCACGGGCAACTACTGGGATCTACAATCTCGGCCTGTGGCCCGGGTCGCGTCCACGCTCAGCCCTGACATGGTGTTGGCAACGTTGCATTTGACCAACGCGCCGGTTGTAGGCGCGGTGGTGCGGGACGATCGTCTGTATCTGGCCCAGGCAAACACTTCTGGCGGCCTCATCCTGTACGGCGGAACGAACGCCCTTTCGGGCAACACGCTTTGGCTTACGGTGGTGGATTTGTCGCATCTGCCCGCCTTGTCGGTTCTCGGTGAGACGGCGGTGGCCACCGAGCCACTGAGCTGGAATGCGGAACTGACCCCGCTCTGGCTGGGGCCTGACTTACTGGTCTGGGTCGGCGGGTCGAGCGACAACTTCTATTGGTGGGGACCGTGGGATGTGGTTCCACTCGGAGGCCCGGTGGGGATTGGCGGTTGGTACTGGCCCAACAGGCAAGCGGGCGGCGGTGGGCGGTTGTTTGCCTTCGATGTCAGCGGGTCGCCGGCCTGGCGTTCGGAAGTGGACCTGACCACCACCGGTTGGTGGAGCTTCAGCAAACCCTTCGCCGCCGACGGGCGCGTTTACCTGAGCCATCAGAGTTTCGTCGAGTTGGTCACCACGAACGGCGCCGCGACGAACTCGCCGTTTGGCTGCATCGTACCATGGCCGACAGCCTATCAACGCTCCTTCCTCGACGTGGTGGACTATGCTGATCCGGACCATCCTACCGTGCGCCCGCCGGTGAGCCTGCCTGGCACCTTGCAGGGTATTTCGCATGGCGGGGCGTTGCTTTACACGATCGGATTCCACAGCACTTCGACGAACTTGTACGACGGGGCCGAGGCCCTCGATGCGAGTGCTTATGACGGTGTCGCAGTGCATTTCGTGGATTCGCTGTCGCTCTCGAATGTCTGGCAACACCCGATGGTGGTGACCGGCACAAATATCTTCCTCGGACGCGCGCAAACGTATTACGGCGCCGACAACTCGGACTCACCCGTATTGGAAACCTGGGCGCTGTCCAGTGTGGGACGGTTCACAAGGCTCGGGAGCGTTAAACTGCTCGGGGCGGCCTCGGACCTCGTCACGTTCCCCGGGTTGCTGGCAGCGCAGTTGGACTGGACGCGCGTGCAGGTTTTCGACACTTCGGATGCCGCGGCGCTGCGGCAGGTGGGGGAAGGTCCGGTGGCGGGCTGCCTGAATTTTAACCTTGGCCATGCCGACGCCGCATTTGCGCAGGCTTTGTGGTTACCTCTCGACTTCAACGGGGTGACGCGCGTTGGACTCTCGCCTTGAATGAATGCCAACGTTCCCGGCACGAACGTTTCTTTCCTGGCGGACTTTGATGCCCCCGGGCTCCTGAATCTGCTGGCCGATGGCGTCTATCTCACCGACACCGACCGCCGCGTAGTTTTCTGGAACCGCGCGGCGGAGCGTATAACAGGCTGGGGCGCGGCTGAGGTGGTGGGCCGGTGTTGTCGAGAGAATATCCTGATGCACGTGGACAGGGATGGCCATGCGCTTTGCGGCCACGAACACTGCCCCTTGCACCGCAGCATTGTGACAGGTCTGCCCAGTTCCGAACCCATGTTGGTGTTTGCCCAGAACAAGCAGGGTGGCCGCTTGCCGGTGGAGGTGACGGTGTCGCCCGTGCGCAATCGCGCGGGAGAAATCGTCGGCGGCATCGAGGTATTTCGTGATCTCACGGAAGGGATGCAGGATCAGTTGCGGGCCCGGAAGATTCAGGAACTTGCGATGGGTTGCGCGTTGCCGGCGGACGCTCGTGTCAGCATCCAAATGTGCTGCGAGCCGCGGGATGTCGTGGGTGGGGATTTCTACCGCGTCGAGAGGCTGAGCGCGGATGTCTATGCCGTGCTGGTAGCCGACGCGATGGGGCATGGGGTGGCTGCTGCGCTTTACACCATGCTGCTGCGCTCGTTATGGGATGACCATCGGGCGGACCTGGAATCGCCCGAATGCTTCATGGGCATCCTCAACCAACGCCTGCATGCCTTGGTTCGGGACGAAGGCTACTTCGGGACCGCGGTGTGTGTGAGGTATGACGCCGCCACAGGAGAACTACGCTGCGTCCGCGCCGGGCACCCAGCCCCGCTGCTGTTTCGCGCAGCCGGCGGAGTCGAGACGCTTGGTCGTGCGAATCCCGCGCTGGGGTTGTTCCCCGAAAGCCGGTACCAGACCACGGTCGCGCGGCTCAATCCGGGTGATGCTCTGCTGTTGTTTACTGATGGCGCCACGGAAATCTTCAACGCACGGGAACAGGAGCTCGGCGCCGAGGGGCTCAAGCAACTCATCGGTGAGCAGTGGGCGAGAAGTACTGGCTTCGGCTTCGATCTTGAGCGAATCGAAGAGCGGTTGCTCTGTTTCAGCAACCAGATTCGCCTGCCGGATGACCTGACCATGGTTCGACTTTGTCGGACGGCGTAGCGCTGAGTATGACGTGCGAGGACTAAACCGCAGAGGACGCAGCGGTTTGGCGTCCCCGTTGACGCAGCGTGTGGCCTGAATTTCAGCATCCCCGACAGCTACGCGTTCATGTCGCTCCAGCGGCGCGCCATGCGGCCGAAAATGTAAAGCGCAATGGCCGCGACCACGCCGATGCAGGCGAACGGAATCCAGATCAAGTAGGGATCGTATGTATCCCACAGCAATTGGGTCGCGGCGATGGAATCCAGTCCGGTGACCTCCTGCAATTTCGCCATCGCCTCGGTACGCTTCACGCCGAGCACTGCCTCCAACGAGGCCACGTTGCCGTCCCAGCTTTTCCCGCTGCCGAACGGGGTTTTCTCCGTCAGGTAGCGCAGGGCGAGGTTGGCCTTCTCGCCGTAGCTGCCGTAGATCAAGCCGGCAATCCAGGATCCGAGAAATGTGCCGATGCCCACGGGGATGTTTACGTAGCCGAGATACAGCCCCTTCTTGCCCGGTGGCGCAATGAGTGCGAGGTACTCGCTCTTCTTGGG
>CAZWJC010000092.1:0-22916 GCA_964634255.1 uncultured Verrucomicrobiota bacterium
GAATGCGTCCGCGTCCAGCACCTCCGCCCAGATGTAGCTGTAGTAGCCCGCGGAGTAGCCGCCGGCGAAGATGTGCTGGAAATACGTGGAGCGATACCGCGGCACGATCTCCTTCGGGATGTTCATGCGCGCCAGGGCCACGGTTTCAAGCGTCGGTGCGTCGGGCTCAGCGGTGGCAGCCAGCGTGTGCCACTCCATGTCGAGCAACGAGGCGGCGAGATACTCCACGGTCTTGAAGCCCTGGTTGAACTTCTCGGCCTTGTGGATTTTCTCGACGAGCGCGGCGGGAATCACCTCGCCCGTTTGCCAATGCCGCGCGTATTGCGCCAGCACTTCCGGCTCGAACGCCCAGTTCTCCATGATCTGCGACGGCAACTCCACAAAGTCGGTCGGCGTCCCGCCCAAACTCCGGTAGTTGACCCGGGAGAGGATGCTGTGCAGCCCGTGGCCAAACTCGTGAAAGAGGGTTTCCACTTCGTCCAGCGTCAGCAGCGCGGGCTGGTCGCCAGCGGGACGCGAGAAGTTGCAGACGTTGGCCACCACGGGCCGGATGGATTTGCCGTCCTCCACCCAGGTGCCGCGCGTGCGGGTACACCAGGCGCCGGATCGCTTCCCCGCCCGCGGATGATAATCCACGTAGAACACCGCGAGATGGCTGCCATCGGCGTCCTTGGCTTCGAAGACCTTCGCCTCTGGATGATGCACCGGCATGTCCTTCAGCTCGGTGAAGGTGATCCCGTAAAGCTTGTTGGCCACCCAGAAGGCGCCGTCGCGGACGTTCTCCAATTTGAAATAGGGCCGCAGCGCCGATTCATCGAGCTGGTATTCCGCCTGGCGCACCTTCTCGGCGTAGTAGAACCAGTCCCACGGCTCCAGTTGGAAATCCTTGCCCTCGGCCTTGATGGCCGCTTGCAGGGCCTTGGCCTCGCGTGCCGCCAGCGCCTTGGCCGGCCCCCACAACTGGTCGAGCAAGTCATAGACGCGCGCCGGCGTGCGCGCCATGTTTTCCTCCAAGCTGAAATCTGCCCACGTCTGGTAACCGAGCAGGCGGGCCTTCTCCGTGCGCAACGCGGCCGTGCGACTGGCCAAGGCCTTATTGTCGGTGGCATCGCCGTGGTTGCCGCGCTTGATATACGCAGTGAAGATCTCCCGCCTTAGTTCGCGGTTGGGGCAATACTGGAGGAATGGCCAAATGCTTGGCCCATGCAGCGTGAACACCCACTTGCCATCGAGCCCGGCCTTACGCGCCGTTTCCGCAGCGGTGGACACCAGATTATCCGGCAGCCCTTTCAAGTCATCGCGGCGTTCCACCACCAGCCGCCACGCGTTCATCTCCTTCAGCAGGTTGTCGCCGAAGCGGACGGAGAGCGTCGCCAGCTCTGAGTTTAACGCGCGCAGCTTTTCCTTGCCGGCATCGTCCAGCAGCGCGCCGCCACGGGCGAACCGCTTGTAGGTTCGCTCCAGCAACATCTGCTGCTCGGTCGTGAGTGTGAGCGAGGCGCGTGCGTCCCAGACCGCTTTGATGCGCTTGAAGAGAGCCGCATCCAGCAGGATGGCGTCGCGATGGGCGGACTGAAGCGGCGCCAACTCCTTGGCGAGCGCCTGGAGCTTGTCATTCGTCTCGGCGCCGGTGAGGAAGCTGAACACGTTGTTGGCGCGTTCGAGGTCGCGCCCGGAGCGCTCCAGCGCTTCGATGGTGTTGGCAAACGTGGGTGCGTCGCTCAGGGCGGTGATGGCCGCGACCTCCTGCCGTTGCCGCGCCATGCCCTCTTTGATCGCCGGGAGATAATGTTCCTCCTTGATCTCGGCGAACGGGGGCACGCCAAACGGCGTCTGCCATTCCTTCAGCAGCGGGTTAGTTTCTTGTGCCTGTCCCAGCGTGGGCACAATCGCTGCCAGCATCAGTGAACTCATACATTTGCGCAGGTGCATCGGCGGCAATTTGGAGAAGGCGGGGGCTGCGGGCGAGCAATTTTGCCTCGGTTGGCAGACGCCGGATGCGTCTAGATGCTGCCTCCGCTTGCCCCGTAGGGACAACACGTGAATAGCCGTGGGTGACAGCCCACGGTGGGCGGCGGCCGACCAGTTCGGCCCCGTCGGGGTCGCACAATGGACGATGCGCCCGTGGGTTTCACCAACGGCTATTCACGTCCCATCTCTGCGGGATGGTGGTGGCTGTCTCGATTTGTGCTCGAAGCTGGCCCACCGATCATCTTGACACGAGCTACGGCTCGCGCTTCACTCGCGTTGCTGGCTGGCAGGTATCTGATCAAGTATGGAGTTGAAAGACCTAATCAAACCGCTTCTTTGGCGAAACACCCTCGTTGGTTTGGTGTTCGTCCCCATGTTGAGCAGTCTCCAATTTGTTTCCAACATCTTCCTGCCCGATTGGCTGGGATGGGCCATTTTGCTGGCGTTCTTCTGCAGTCTCCTGTGGGCAAACGGTGTTTTGTTCAAGCAACAGCGCCCGATTCTCGCCATTTTACTCAGCCTAGGTTTGCTTCCGATCCTAGGCTTTCCAGTATCGGTTAGTTCAGCAATCGTCGGGCGAGCTCTGGCGGACTGGCGGTACAGAACCGAAGGATACCGACTGGTAAACGGGTGCAATGGAGGCGCCGCCAACCAAGCCGACACCGACGTTTACGCTCTTAAGCAACTCTTGGCTGAACTCGCAGACACACCCAATGCGGACACCAACGAGATCGCCCACCTCAAGGAGATTCTCGCACGGGCACAGGAAAAGGCGCGTGTCCTGAGCGATGACTGCCGCTGGCGTGGCCACCGCGATACCTACCCGTGGAAGACCAATTGGTCCGGGATCAGACGCGAGTTAAAAGCTGCCGAGGAACGGTTCTATCAGTGAGCTGCCGTCGCGCGGCCGAAAAGCCGCTTGGGCAAATCCTCACGGCTCGCTACGGACGGATGTTCGAGCAACGCCTTCACGTTCTGGTTGGTCGCCAGACTCCACTTGGCATTCCACGACATGAAGAAGCAAGTCTTCGGGAAATGCTTCTCGATGCCCTCAATAAACCGACGATAGTCGTAGTCCCCGGGCGGTTTTTGTGGGCCGTGCGGGCCGTATTCGGTGAAGCCAAATGGCTTGGGCAGCGCCGCCACTTCCTCGTAGCCGCGGATGTGTTGCGGATCAATGAAATCGGTATAGGCGTCCAAGCCCACGAGGTCTACATAATGGTCGCCCGCGTAATACTTCGCCGTGTTCGTGCCGTGGTTCGGCCCATAGACCCAAAGCAGGTTGTCGAGGCCCTTGTCCTTCGAGTAGTAGTCGAACATGTGCCGCCAGACGGCAATGAACTGTGCCGGGTCTTTCGCGCCCCACCAGAACCAACCGCCATTCATCTCGTGAAACGGTCGCCACAGCACGACTACGCCGGCGTCGCGCAGTTCCTTCAAGCCGTCGGCCATCTGGTCGAGCTGTTTCATCCAACGCGCGTGCGTGTCCGTGCCGGGCTTAAGCAGGTCGGCAAGCTCGACGCCTTTGTCACGCAAGCCGCCACCGTTGATATTCGCCGGATTGTACATGTGCGCCATCACCGTCACGAGGCCGCCCTGCTTCCAGTAATCCAGCGCGACCTGGTTCGGCACCTTCGTCGTTACGCTACCGCGCGGAAAGTCTGCGTAGTCCACACCGATGAGCGCGGGCCAGTGTGCATGCTGCTCGTGGATACGCTCCATGATGCGCAAGTTCGCGCCGTTGCCGAAGTCGCTGAATTGGCCGGACAAGATGCGCCGGCCCTCTTTACGCGCGGAAAGCTCGTGGAAGTAGTCCAGAACGGCGCGGGCTTGGACGGTGGTTTGGGGATTGGCGGGCTCAGCAGCGGGGACAAGCTGTGCGAGCAGCGTCAGAGCCACAAAGGTTACGATGCAGGTGGCGGTTCGGCACGTTTTCATAGCTGGTGGTTTTGTGAATGCACGATGAACTAGACGTCGAAGGCTCAGCGCTCTTCAACCTTTCTTCACCAACGGAAGAAGCGGTAGGGATCGTCCCACTCTTCGGGCTGATCGAGGTAGAAGCCGGTCAACCAGCGATGCTCAGTCTGGCCCTCGTCCGCCGGGCGACGGAACCGGTCGAGCAGCGGCGTATCACCGGCGACGCCCATGTTCGCCAGCAGACGCGTGAGAAGAAACGATGCCCGGCGATGCGTGCGCCGAAGGTTAGCTTGCTTGGGCGTGCTGAACTGCCACGGTTCAAGCTGGCAGAATACAACATCAGCTTCCTCGGCTTTCGCCAAAACTCCGTCGCCGATTACCTGCGCACCCGATGAAACGAGCGGCAGCTCGCGCGGATCGCGGTTGTGGACATCCGCTGGGCTGACGCCGGCGAAAAGCGAGGTCATCGTGGGCGGATCGAAGTAGGCCGCGATGTGCTCTGCCTTCTTCGTCGTGATCGGGAACGGCAAGAGAGCGCGGGCCTCCTCTTGGTCCAAGCCGATGGCGAGCAGGTGTCCACTGGTCTTGAGCCAGTCCGCGATGATATTTGTGGCTGCCGCGAGCATCGGACCTGCGCCATCCCCGACGACGAGGACCTGGCTCGCCGACAACCTCGAGGGATCGAAGGAATCAGCCGAAACGCCGATCGCGTCGAGATGTGCCCGCCCGGCCGAATCGCCGACGTAAACGGCGGTGCGTCGAGGCGACTCTTTCCAAGCGAAGGCGTAACGGAGGAGGTTGCGGACCAAGGTCTCGGCCGCCGGGTCAGGCTCGGTACGTCCGGTCACGTCGGCCTGGCAAAACAGCACCATCCCCTTGCCCTCGCGGTATTCCATCAGCGGGCTGTATTGGAGGTTGAAACCGCCGTCGAGGATCGGAAGGAAGTCTCCACGCGCCGGTTTCTCGATGAGAACGGAAGCCACGTTGCCGCGATTCCCGCAGCGCCACAACCGCGTTACCGGCAGCCCGCACCAAGTCACCGTCGGAGCGCCGTTGAACTGGGGATCGGGTTTCAACGTGGCGCGCGGCGGCAGGATGGTGGCTTCGCCTCGCCAATCCCGCAGCGTCTCTGTGGCGAGTCCCGCGAGAACTGGATGGTCCGGCACGCGCGCGAAGACCTGCCGCAAGCCATACTCCGTGACGCGAAAACCGAAACGTTGCTCCAGCACTTCGGACGTTTGCTCGAACAGGATCACCTTCAGACCATGGCGGACCCGACTGATGTCCGGTGCCGGGCCATTGACCGTCAACGCGGCCTTGCCCACGATGAGGAGGTCGTAAGCCGATAGATCCGCCGTGGCTTCGACGCCTTGGCAACGAATCCCCAGCCCGCTCAACAGTGCTTTGGTTTCGCCTTTCGGATCGAACAAGGCAAACCGACTCGCCATTGTCTCGACTTCGGCCGGTGTGGCAGCCGACGTGAGTCGGCTCTGATCTTCGCCGACAGAAGATGGAGCGGGCTCACGTCCGCTGCTACGAGGCCTTGCGGACTTGATGAGCGGCGGCAGCACGGTGATGGCAAACCGGTCCGTTTGCGTCTCGCCATTGCTGAACTTGAAAGTCGTAGCAAGCTCGTAGCGACCGGGCTCCAGCGTCTCCGGCAAATCGAACCGGAGCGGAATCCTCTGCTGCTGGCCGACGCCAACCCTAACCTTCTGGCCGCCTTTCAGCGGTTGAGGCAGGCCCAGCGCCCATTCGCAATCACAACTCACCGGCTCGCGCGAGTTGTTAATGACGATGATCTGCTTCTCGACGGCTTCGCCCGGGAGGAAGTTGTGGTCCTTGCTGGTGAAGCGGGCTGGTTTGCCGGCGATGTAGGCAAGCAATGGCCGGTTGTTGCGGATCAGCGCCTCCGCCGCCGGCGTGGCAATCCAGTCCGAGCGTTCGTAGGCTAAATCCATCCTCTCGTAACGCTGTTCGATGTAGTCCGGGCTGAAGCCGGGACGTTGCAGGCGCTCCCAGTCCACGGCGAGGCTCTGCCGGGCGTTCCGGTTCATGCCGTCGCGCAGCTTCCAGAAATGCCCGTGCTCCCACGGCGAGTTGGCCGACACGCCCCACGTGCGGAAGGCGCGCCAGTTGTCCGTGATGTAAGCCGCGAACACCGGGTAGCGTTCCTCGAAAATCGTCGAACCGACTTGGTGAGGATAATCCCAGCGATGCCACACTTTGCCGGCGCGGAACTGCTTCGCCTCCCAGCGCAGGTTCGCCTTCTCCGGTTCGCTGATCTGAAAAGCGCGGTCGCCGAAGAACTGCGCGTTCCACTCGGCGAGGCAGAACTCCCACGGCACGGCAGCGCTGCCGAACTCACGCTTCCCGTTGAACCAGCCGCGATACATCGTCCAGTCCCAGGTGAACGGCGCGCCGTATTCGCAGAGGAAGACCGGCTTGACGCCCTCGGTCGCCCAGTGCTCGAACCAGTCGGAGAGCTCCTGGATCGGCGCGAAGTTTGGATAGAAGTTGATCGGGTGCATTGAGCCGAGATTGCCGGAGGCGTGATGATAGACGATGCGACTCGGGTCGAGGCGCTGCATAATGGCTTCCGCACGCAAGGCCTGTTTGACGTTCCGCGCGGCCCATTGATCGCGGGTGTCGCGGATGCCGTCAATCAAGTCCGGATCCATGTCGCCGTTGTAGCCGGTGCCGTTGTGGCTCATGGAATAGGCGACGACGGACGGATGGTTCTGCGCGGCGCGCACGTAGAACTCGGCGTGACGGGCGTAGCCGTTGGTGCTGTCGGCGTCGGCACTCCGCCAGTCGTAATGACTGAAGTGCGGTTGCGAAAACGACACCAGCATCCCCACATCATCCGCGGCGCGCAGGACCTCCGCGAAGCCAAGATGCGCGCCGGGCAGGCAGTCGTAGTTGTGGGTATAGACGAAGTTGATGCCGAAACTCCGCAGACGTTCCAGGCTCTCCCGAGTGGCTTCGTACGTGGCAAGGCCAGCGCCGACCTGTGCATTGTCGAGCGGCACGGCGGACAGAAAAATGCGCGTGCCGTTCAGGTAGAAATCACGGCCTTCAATCCAGAACTCGCGGAAGCCAAAGCGCTCGGGCCAGGCAGTGTCGAGGACCTTGCCTGCGGCGTCAGTGAGCGAAACATCAAGGTTGAACCTGTGGTGCGGTGTGTGCACGTCCCAGAGCTCGTTGGGTTTCCATTTCTCGGTGAACGTGAAGCGCCCTTCGCCGAGTTCACTTGCCCGGAATTTCCGGCTGGCGAACTCTCTCACAGTCGCGGCGTCGCGCGTAACCCGAGCGCGCAGGATGCATTCCCCCTCCGGCGCAAGTCCTTGGACCTCCACGTCGAGCGCGATCTCCTGTCTTCGCACCGACGTTTGAATTCGCACGTCGCCGATGCGTGGTCCGGGCGGCGAACTGACCAGCCAGACATCGCCACACAAGCCCCGCCGCGCCACCGAGCCTCTCACCTCGCGCGCCGAGGCGCTGTCCGTGTAGGAGAGCATCACGCCCTTCAGCGGCATTGCGACCACGAACAGGCTGAGTGTGTGCTTGCCGCCCGGCCGGCAGGCGGAACTGATGTCCAAGTCGCCGCCCGGGAAATGGATGTCCCCCGCGCGCTGGCCATCCACGAACACAGCCACAAAAGAGTTCAAATACTCGGACCGCAGCGCGATGCGCCGGCCTGCCCAGTCGTGCGGAATGGTGAACTCGCGCTGATACCACGCCGAGGCGATGTCGCCGAGCCTTTGATCCTTCCAGCTCGGATGCGCGAACACCGTCTGACAGTCCTTCTGCATATAGTCCGTGATGCCCGGCCAACAACCCGGCACTTTGAACCAACCCCAACTTCCGGCCGGCACTTGCGCCGCCTTCGTTGCGGCGGGTTGCCACTGCCACAGGCCGTTGAGACAAATGCGCTCGCGAGTCGGCGTCGTTTCGCGATGCGCCTGGCTCACATCCCAGACTGCCTTGACCCCCGACGGCAAGGCCACGGCAGAATCGTCCGCGCCAAAACTCGGCAGCGTGGTGGAGAGCGCGACGAAAAGCCCAGCCAAACTGAGCCTGAACCCGATCTGTGTCATAGCGATCCTCTCAAGGCTTGGTGGGGTTAGCCGCCGCTTCACGCGCGAGAAACCACGGCGTCACTGCCAGCCCGCCCCAGCTTGCCGGATCGTGGTTCGCGAGGAAGATCTTCCGGAGCGTCTCGTCGTAGGGGACTAGCGGCGTCCAGAGCAAGCCGGGTGAATTCTTCCAGCGCGCGTCCGGCTCGCCACCATCGATGCGCTGGAACTTCGCGACTTGGAGTTGCTGGTTCCACATGAAGTCGCGGTTCGTGGCGACCAGCCGCTGAATGTCGTCTTTGTCGAAAACCAATCCGTGCTCGAAGGCCGCCGCGATGCCCTCGACGTCAATCGCGTAGTAGCCACCGTTCGGATGCACGCCCACCCAGTGCTTGGGCGAGCCGTCGGGCTTGCAGTCCCACGGCCCGGCAGGATCCCAGTAATTCCAAACGAAGAACTTTCCGCCGTCTCGTGTCTTCATGCGCGACTTCATCAGGCGAAACCACTGCTCCGCCCGCTCGCGATATACGGACTTGCCCGTCACGTCATGCAGGGCCAGCAGCCAGCGGGCAATGTGGTTCTGTTTGTTGGCAGGATTCGAGAAGCCGTCGGTCATGCGCCGGTCGTAGCCGTCGGTCCACGTTCCGGTCTTCGGGTCAATCCCGAAGGCCGGCACAACCCAGAGCCCGCCGTCCTTTACTTCCCGCCAGCACCCGCGGGCATCCCATTTCTCGAAAACTCTCTCCGCGAGCTTCAGCCAGCCCTCCGCTACCACCCGATGCTTCTCCTGAAACGCCCGGTTTTTACGGATTTCACCCGCCATCAGCACCAGCGGAGTCAGGCCCATCGCCTCGCCGAGCAAGCTATCGCTCAGGAAACCCTCCGCCGCCGCGCCTCCCGAACCGCTCTTGGGCCAGCCCGTGAACCCGTCCGGCTCTTTCACGCCGCGTTTGATCCAGGATTCCGCCCAATCTGTCAACCGCTCGACCCAGCGCACGTCTCGCGTGGCAAGGTATCCGTAGTGGAAGCCATTGAGAAAGGGACTGATCAACCAGCCTATCTCCTCGCCCAACTCGCGATCGCAGTAGCGGGTTTTTGCGGCGCTGACGATGTGCTTCTCCCAGCGATTGAACCAGTCTTGGGCCGCGGTAGGATCGAGCTTGCTGGATGCCGGGTTGGCGGAGGTCGCGTTGGGTAGCTCAGCGGCGAACGGGTTGCGGGGCAATGCGGTCGCGCCCGTCGCAGCGATCGCAATCTGCTTGAGGAAAGATCGACGTTTCATTGTTTAGGAAGCAGGGAGAGACGGTGTCGCGTGAGACGCCGCGGAGTTCCATGCGCGCTCCGAGTTCCGCCAAAGGGAGTTCCGCACAGGTTTGCGCTCGGCAGTCTGATGCTCCCCAAGCGCATGGCGACTGGTCGCAACGACAAACACGAGCGAAGTGTCATGAGTGGAGTGCAGCACTTTGGCTGCGAAAGCGCAAGCGCCGCGCTCCAGACGATCCTCGCGGTTTGGCTTGTTCTTTCAAGGGAACCACGCGAGCCTTGGTGGGCGTAGTATGAAAAGGTCCTCAGTCCAAGCCATGCCAGCGGAAGTGTCCGTCGTTCGCCAAGCCAACCTCCGGCTGCGCGGATACTTGATTTTTTTCGGCGCGCTGGTGTTTTGCCTTCTCGGCCTTTCGTCCATCTTTGCGACGCCACTGGTCATTGATGCGTTCGAATACACTAATTCCACCGCCGCACGCACGGCTTGGGCGAACGTCAGCGGGCCGGCCGTCAGCATGTCCGTCGGAGGTGAATGGGGGGCGGATCAGGCAATGAAGCTCACCTGCGACTTCGCGACGCGGGCCTCCCGTTGCTACTGGGATCGAACCGTGGCGCTTAATCTATCGTCCTTCACCGATGTCGCGCTCGAAGTGTATGTGCCGGATCCTGGCGCCTTCTCGGGTTTCACGCTCTACTTCCGGTCCGGCTCCGGCTGGTACGGCGGGTGGGTCACGCTTTCACAGCCTGGTTGGCAGACGCTGCGCTTTTCCCGCACGGGCTTCACTTCGGAGGGCACGCCGGCCGGCTGGGACAAAGTCACCGGCATCCGGCTTTCGGCATGGAAAGGCGCAGCCAAGAACACGTATCTGGCCGTGCGCGAATTGCGCGCGTTCACCCCGCCGGTCCTGTTGATCCGCGACGATCAAAGCGGCAACCCGAACATCGTGACGGAAACGATTGACCGGCACGTCACTTGGCTGGGGCGCTACAACGTCTCTTGCGGCGTTGTTTCACGGACCGACGTGGAGGCCGGTTTACTCGGTCAAACGCGGCTGGCGATCCTGCCGTACAACGAGAACGTCTCGGATGCCGAATGGACGCGCCTGGAAGGCTTCGTCAATAGTGGAGGAAAGCTGCTCGCTTATTACCTGCTGCCCTCGCGCATGGAGCCACTGCTCGGCGTGCGACGAACAGGCTGGGCCCAAGGCGACTTTGCTGCCTGGCGCTTCGCGACCAATGCCATTGCCGGGTTGCCAAACCGCGTGCTTCAGGCGTCATGGAATATCACTTACGCGGTGACGAACGGTTCACTGAACTCGCGGGTGATCGCCACGTGGGAAAACAGCCAGGGCACGTCCACCGGTCGGGCTGCGTGGTTGGCGAGTGACCACGGTCTCTTCATGTCGCACGTGCTGCTTGGGGACGACGCAGACAACAAGTCCTACACCTTGCTGTGCTTGCTCGGGCACTTCCTGCCAGAGTTGTGGCCACCCGCGGCATCCGGCGCCATCGAGGACATTGGGAACGTGGGGCCGTATCAAACCTACGCGGATGCGGTCGCGGGCATCCAGAGCGCCGCCCGGTTCACCTTGCGCGCACCGTTGGCCGCAACTGAACTGGCCGCGGCGGCGGCGGAGCGCGACCGCGCGCTGACGGCACAATCGGCGACGAATTACTCCGAAGCCATCTTCGCCGCGCAGTCGGCGCGGAGTCGCTTGAAGCAAGCCTACTCGCTGAGCCTGAAGCCAGTCGTTCCCGAGTTCCGGGCGTTTTGGGAACATCATGCCACCGGCCCGTTCCCTGGGAATTGGGCAGCCGGACTCAATGCCTTGGCCACCAACGATTTCACCGCCATCTTCCCGAACATGCTTTGGGGTGGCCTCGCGCACTACAACAGCGCCTACCTCCCGCGTTCGACGGAGTTCACCAACTACGGGGATCAGATTGCGGCCTGTGTGAGCGCCGCCCACGCGCGGGGCATCCAAGTTCACGTCTGGAAAGTGAACTGGAATCTCAGCGGCGCCCCGCAATCCTTCATCGACAGCCTGCGCGCAGCCAACCGCACCCAGGTTTCACGGGACGGCGCGGCAATGGATTGGCTTTGTCCTTCGCATCCCGACAACTTCGCGCTCGAAACGAATTCCATGCTTGAGGTGGTGCGCAATTACGACGTGGATGGCATCCATTTCGACTACATCCGGTATCCGGACAGCGATTACTGCTATTGCTCCGGATGCGGCACGCGGTTTCAAAGTCAGACCGGTCTTACGGTCACGAATTGGCCGGCGGATGTTTTGGCCGCGGGCAGTCTGCGCACCAGCTTCTTGAGCTGGCGCCGGGCGCAAATCACGCGGCTGGTCGCCGCCGTTCATGCCGGGACGAAGGCGCTCAAGCCGCAGGTTCAGGTTTCCGCCGCCGTGTTCCCGGATGCCGCCAGCGCCTACGACGGCGTCGGGCAGGACTGGCGACTGTGGATTACGAACGGCATCGTGGATTTCTTGTGCCCGATGGATTACACAACCAGCCGGAGTCAATTCACCAACCTGGTGGCCCAGCAACTCACCTACGCCGCCAGGCGCATTCCGATTTACCCGGGCATCGGGGCGCATGCGCTGGAGTCGGATGGCGTCCTGGCTCAGCTTCAGGAAACCCGCAGGGCCAAGACTTCCGGCTTCATTATCTTTGAACTCAGCGCGGGTGCGGTCTCCGGTCTTCTTCCCACCATCCGTGCCGGCGCAACGGCACCGGACGAGCCGGATACCGACGAGGATTTCTTCCCGGACAGTTGGGAGCAGCGCTGGTTCACGAACCTCGTCACCGCCGGCTTTACCGCCGATGCGGACGACGACGGCGCGACCGACTACGACGAATACGTCGCAGGGAGCGACCCAGGAAAAGCAACGACCGGCCTCGCGGTGCGAATCCGGAATGTTGGCGGCGGCCTCGCGCTGTCGTTCCCTGCCCAAGCCGTAGATGTCCCGGGCTACAAGAACGCCGTCCGCTATTATCGGCTGGAACAGGCTCACAGTCTGGCAACTGACGGCTGGGAATCCGTGCCCGGATTCGCCGATCACCTCGTCGCCTCGGGTTCGGAAACCGTGGCTTTCACGGTCGCGCCCGCTCCGGGCGAGGTGCGCCTCTACCGCGTTCGGCTTTGGCTGCAACAGAAGCCGTGAGCTGGGGAAGAGTGCAACAGCACGCGCTGGTTCGCCGCTGAAAAGCAAACCGGCTTCCACCCAGAGGCGAAAGCCGGTCGTGAATACCAGACGGTGACTAGATCTTCTTGGGCATCGCCGTCCAGGCGCCCTTCTTATCGCTGCTCTTGAGACAGGTGGCCAGGAACGCCATGCCCATCCAGCCGTCCTCGATGCTCGCGTAGTTGCGACCATCGCAGTCGAACTTCTCGCCCGCCTTCCATTTGCGGATGTCGGCTTCGAAGAACCGATGCAACCGGGCGAAGGCATCGTGGAACGCTTCGGGATGGCCGGACGGAATAGTCGGCTCCTTGAGCAACGCTTCAAGGCAATCGTCCTTGGGCAGGAAGCCGTCGCCCGCAGCGATGGCGCCGCGCCAATAGACGCGATCGGGCTGGTTGGCCAGATGCACGATCAGCTTCTCCGGGTCTTCCTGGCTCCAACGGAGCGTGCCCTTCGTACCGGCGATCTGGATGCCAAGGTCGTTCTTGTGGCCGATGCAAATCTGCGAGGCCCGGACCAGCGCCTTTGCGCCATTGCTGAGCTTGCAGTAGATCGTGAAGTGGTCGTCCAGGGGGCGGCCTTCAACAAACTTCTCGAGTTGCGCTGATACCGCCGCCACGTCCAAACCGGTCACGTAGCGCAGTTGCATGAGCGCGTGCGTGCCGATATCGCCGCCGCAACCGCTGCCGCCGGCGAGCTTCGGGTTCGTGCGCCACGAGGCCTGCTGCTGGCCCGTCGCTTCGAGCTTCGTCGCCAGCCAGCCTTGGAGGTAGTAGCTGTCCACCCAGCGGATGTCGCCGAGCAGACCCTTGGTCACGATGTAGCGCGAGAGGCGCGTGGTCCAGTGGCCAAGGTAGGTGTGGGCGACGCCGAAGGGGATGTTCGCCTTGCGGACGGCCTTCACGAGAGCCTTCGCCTCGTCAAGGTTAAGGCAAAGCGGCTTCTCGCAGAAGACCGGGATGCCGGCCTTGATCGCCTTCATCGCCGGATCAAAGTGCACATGGTTCGGCGTGACGATCAGGACGTAGTCGAGACGCTCTTCCTCGGGCAGGCTCTTCTGGGCCTCGATCATCTCGGTATAGCTGCCGTAGCCTTTGATTGGGTAAGGCCAGTTCGCCGCTTCTTCGAGGGCGATCTTGGGATCGGGGAACAGCGCGCCCGCCGTGACGCGGCGCGTGCCGTCGAAGTGGATTGCCTTCTGGTGCGGATGGACGATGAACGCGCCCTTGCCGCCGCCGATAAGTCCGACATTGAGTGGTCTTGCCATAGGTTTGTGGTGTTGTCTGTTACTTCAATGTTGTTGTCCGATTCAGGAAAACGTGCCGAAAACTCGCGTCCTGCCGGGCGAGAATAAACGCGGCACCGGCCCGGATGCCAAGCAATTTGTTCGAGTTCGCCCGAAAAACCGTTCTCCCTGACTGAGTGGATGCGGCTATTCCACCAACTCCTCCAGCGTGGTGATCCGCGCCTGCATGGTCCTGCCCACCGGCAGCGCCCGGGCCAAGGCGTTGGACTCCGTCTGGCCGGGGAACGATTCCATCGTCACCCGCGCGGCGGCGATGGTTTCGCCGTTGCGATCGCGCAGCGGCAAAACTACCGTGACCTCACGCTTGCCGCGCACAAAGTAAGGTTGGCCCTCATCCACGACCTTCTTCTCGGTGCTTCCGGCGTCCTGTCCAAGGTCACTCTTCTGCTTCGCACCCACCACCTGCAGTTTCCGGGGTTCGCCCTTGAAAGCGAAAACCTTGAGATCGCGGAGGCGCGCGTATTCCGTCATGGCATCCTGAACCAGCTTCTGGGCCAGCGGTTCGGCCGTCTTGTAGGTGATGCGCGTGTCCGCGAAATAGCTCACGGAGTCGGATTTCGTCCAGAAGCCGAGCTTGCCCTTGGAGAACGAGTTATCGCCGAGGGCCGGTAGCACCTCCTTGCCGTTGAGCAGGCAGCGAATCTGGTTGCCCTTGCACTCGACCGTCAGCTCGTGCCACACACCTTTCGGAATCGCGATCTCCGGCCCGATCGGTGGGCTGCGCTGACCTTCCACGACCTTATAGAACCGGAACGTGTTCCCGAGCGAGCTGGCGCGGACGACATAGAAATTGCGCTCGTCCACCAGCCGGAAGACGATCCCGGCCATTTGCTCCTTTTCGCCTTTCATGGTCTTGAACCGCGTCGTGAGGGTGAAGTCCGTGAACAGTTCCTTCTCGTAGACCAGCATCGGGAAATGCTCGTCGGTGGGGTCTTGCGCGAGTTGGGCGAGCACCGGGCGCTTGGTGACCACCGGGGCTTGATCGGTCAACGGCGCGAGCAACGGAGGGACTTCGTCCATGACAATCTTCCAGTCGCCGGGCTGCCCCTGACCAGCCACGAGGCTGCGGAAGCCGGGCGGCGGCTGGTTCGCGGTGAGCTGGCTGAAGTCGAACCTGAGTTCTGCCGCCACCACCGGCCACGTCAACGCCGCCAGGATCAGGACAATAAAGCTACGCATGGGCGGCAGGCTGACAAAAAAGGAGGCGGGCGACAAGGTGATTGCCGCGTGCGCGGGCGACCAACAGCGCTACCGCTTGACTCGGATGCTCCGCGCTTCAGAACCCCGCCATGGTGTGGATGATTCAGAAGTTGGCCGGATTGGAGTGTTTGGGGCTTGTGTGCGTGGCGACAGGGGGATTGCGAGCGGCCCCGCCTGTCCCTCAGATCGATGGCGACGCGTGGCCGCTTTCACGGAGATAAGGAAAAAACACTTGTCGGCCACAAACTACGCCCTAACTTCACTCCAATGAACCCGACGCGCCGCATTTCGTGCCGAACTGCGGAGCGCGGAAAAGCACCTCAGCCGATCAGTTGATATGAAACGCAGATCGTTCCTCAAAGTCATGGGCGGAGTCACGGGCGGTATGGCAATGGGCATTGCCCCGGTGTTGGTCAGCGAAGCCCAGGCCGCCGCCGAGGCGGCCCACGGGAGAATGCCCAAACGCGAATTGGGCCGCACCGGCTTGAAGGTGTCGGTCGTCGCTTTTGCCGGGCTGGCCTTGACCCATTACGAGCAGGAGGAATGCACTGCCGGCGTCCACAAGGCCTTCGGCAAAGGGCTGAATTACTTCGATGTCGCGCCCGCTTACGGCAAGGACGGCGATTGCGAGATCAAACTGGGTGTCGCCCTGCAGGGCCTCAAGCGCAGCGACTATGTCCTCGCCTGCAAGACCAAGGCGCGCGACAAAGATGGCTGTCGGCGCGAACTTGAGCGCTCCTTCACGCGGCTCAAGACGGATTATTTCGATCTGTACCAGTTGCATCATCTCGTGAAACCCGACGAGGTGAAACAGGCGTTGGGACCGGGCGGTGCGATGGAAACCATTCTGGAAGCCAAGGCGGCCGGCAAGATTCGCGGGATCGGCTTTTCAGCTCACACGACCAAGGCCGCCTTGGAAGCGCTGAAAGGGTTCAACTTCGACACCGTGATGTTCCCCATCAGCTTCGCCGAGTATTATGCGCGCGACTTTGGCAAGGAAGTGCTGGCGCTGGCGAAGGAGCAGGGCACGGCTGTGCTCTCGATCAAGACCTTGCACTCCGGCGCCTGGCCGGAAGGGGCGGAGCGCGCGCGCAAGTGGTGGTACCGGCCGTTGGAGAAGCAGGAGGACATCAATCTCGCGTATCGCTGGACGCTCTCGCTGCCGGGCATGGTTGCCGGTTTCCCGCCGTCGTTTCTCGATTTGCAGGAAAAGGCCATCGAAGCTGGTTTGGCCTATCGTCCGGCTACGGAAGCCGACGCGCAGAAGCTTGCCGAAATGGCCAAAGGGACGGGTTCGATCTTCAAACGGGAGCAAGACTCGGTGGCGTTCCATTCGCCGTATCCGCATCGTCCCAGCGAATGCTGCGAAGGTGAATGGGCTTGATGCCGGGTTTCTTCCGTCGCCAGCCCTGGCGCGGGCGATCATCGCGCCGCAATTCACCCGGTCCAATCACACGGGATGCAGTCGCCAAGGAGAACCTGATCGCCTATTATGGCCTGGTCGGCAAACAGCCGACTCCTGTCGGCAGGAAGCCGCACAGACTCGGCGAAGTGATTTGCGTGAGATTCGCCTGAGGACAAGGTTTGGCCGTGCGCTGAGACAGCCACGGAGGAATCCGTTCGTGACAACCTTCTCGTAGCCGGGTAACACACGCTCCAGCTTTGCTATGAAAACATCGACACAAATCCACCTCGCCTTTGCTTTGGTTGCCTCGATGGCTGTCGCGCACGCCGGCAGCCCGTTGCCACGGAGCGTGCCCGAATCGCAGGGCGTCTCCTCCGCCGGACTGCTGGATCTGGTGAACACCCTCGATCAGCGCTGTGAAGGCATGCATAGCTTCATGGTGCTGCGCCATGGCCAGGTGATCGCAGAGGGCTGGTGGTCGCCGTACGATGCGGAGCGCAACCATGTCCTCTATTCCTTGAGCAAGAGCTTCACCTCCACCGCCGTGGGGTTCGCCGTCGCGGAGGGCAAGATAAGCATTGACGATCCCGTGATGAGATTCTTCCCCGAGGACGCTCCCACGAATGCGAGCGGCAATCTCAAGGCAATGCGCGTCCGCGACCTGCTGATGATGTCCACCGGACATCAGGACGAGCCGCCCTCGTCGCCGGATGCGGTTTCGGCAAAGTCGTTCTTGGCCCAGCCCGTGCCGCACTTGCCCGGTACGCACTTCAAGTACAACACGCCGGCGACCTTCCTGCAGTCCGCAATCGTTCAAAAGGCAACCGGGGAGACCGTGCTCGACTATCTCCGTCCGCGCCTGTTCGAGCCGCTGGGGATCGAGCACCCGGTGTGGGATACCAACTTCCAAGGGATTTCGCTTGGTGGCTACGGCCTGCGCGTGCGCACGGAGGACATCGCGAAGTTCGGCCAGCTTTACCTCCAACGCGGCCGCTGGAACGGCCGGCAGTTGATCCAGGTCGAATGGGTGGCGATGGCCACGGCCCGGCAGACCTCGAATGGCAGCAATCCCGATAGCGATTGGAACCAGGGCTACGGTTTTCAGTTCTGGCGGTGCCGGCACAACGCTTATCGCGGCGACGGCGCCTTTGGGCAGTACTGCGTTGTCCTGCCGGATCAGGATGCCGTCGTCGCGCTCACCAGCGGCGTGAAGGACATGCAAGCGGTGTTGAATGTGATTTGGGAAAAGCTGCTGCCAGCCACGCAGCCTCAGGCCCTGCCACCCAATGCCCAGGCCAACCAGCAGCTCAAGGAGAAGCTCGCTCACCTTGAAGTCCGCCCGGCCCAAGGATCAGCCACGTCGCCTTTCACCGAGCAGTTTCTGAATCGCAAGTTCCTGTTCCCAACGAACGATCAGAAGGTTGAGAGCCTGATACTCGCGTCCCCCCAGGCCGGCAAGAGCCTGACCTTGACGCTCCGGGTGGACGGCAAGGAAGTCGTGCTGCCTTGCGGGTATCAGGAGTGGAAGAAAGGCCGGGCGCCATTTCTGGGCGGCGCACTGGCGCAGTTTCCCGACGAGCCAACTGCTGGCACGTTTGCCTGGCAGGCCGACGAGGTCTGTGTGATCAAGCTTTGCGCTTACGAGACGCCCTACCACACCACGCTCAAACTCAAGCTCAACGGGCAGGGACTAACCTTGGACTCCGAAACCAACGTGGGCTTTGGTCCGACCCGACTACCGCAGTTGATCAGCCGTGCCGACTGAACCCGAGCAAGCATGCAGCTCGGCAGTCACGCTGCCTCCTCCGTAGCAGGTGTAGTTTTGGGCTGACGAGACGATTGGCTGCACGCTGGTGGTGGAATCCGAGCGCTGGGGATTCCCGTGAGGACCTTGCGCATGCGGAAGGGGTGGGGCATGTTCGGACTGTAGGCCGGCTGGAAAGCTCCGCGGAAATGAGAATCATGTGGCCTCAGCAGTGGTTTCGCCGTCGGTTGGGACATCGAACGCCCTCGCTAGCGGCGGCTGTTAGCCGATGGACCTTGGCTCACAGGCATCGGCGCGACGGGCGGTGCGCCTGCGCGATGCAGCACACGGCGATCGTAGCCCCGCACCTCGTCCCCCTCCAACGCACGGTGATTACCTTGCGTCACCACCTCGATGTGAACCTGGCTACACAGTATCTTCTGCGCGCGCTGGATTGCGATGAATGGGACGTGCGGTGCCGTCATGACCATCAGGTGGTGGTGCGTCTGACCCGGGGCAGCGGGCCTGCGTATCACGTTTCCTACGAGTGCTCTCCGGCGGTTGAGAATGCGATCTGCCACGGCCACCGCGCGTGGGCGTTGACGCTCACCCCAGTGGCTGGAGAGGACAACCTCTCGCCGGGCAAAGTGGCAGAACTGAAGGCGGGGCTTGCTGGATTGCAGGGCTAGCGCCAGACTCCGGTCGAACTGGAGTTGTGTCATGCCGGAGCTACGTAAAGACCTGATCACAGAACGGTGGGTGATCATTGCCACCGAACGGGCAAAACGTCCGCACGATTTCACCCAACCGCCGAGCGAGCCGGAGCCGGCACACTGCCCGTTCTGTCCGGGCAACGAGGGGGAGACTCCGCCGGAGTTGTGGGTGGTGCGGTCAGCGGGCGGACCCAATCAGCCTGGCTGGCAGGTGCGCGTCATCTCCAACAAATTCCCGGCGTTGCGCATCGAAGGGGAGATGAACCGCGAGGCGGATGGACTGTATGACCGCATGAACGGCATTGGCGCGCACGAGATCATTATCGACACGCCGGAACACGACCAAGCCGTCGAAGACCAACCTGCCAAGCAGATCGCGCTAGCTCTGACTGCCATCAAAGAGCGGATGCTCGACCTGCAACGCGACACGCGGATCCGCTATATCCTGGCCTTCAAGAATGTGGGGCGCGAGGCCGGGGCGTCGCTCCGCCACTCGCATTACCAGTTGATCGCCACGCCCGTCACACCCTATCGGGTCAAAGCGAAGCTGATCGGCGCGCGGGATTACTACGAGCGCAAGGAGCGATCGGTCTTTCAAGACATCCTGCGGCAGGAGGAGCGCGAAGGCCGGCGCGTGGTCTGCGAGAACCCGAGCTATCTCGTGTTCTGCCCGTTCGCCGCACGGTTTCCGTTTGAGCTGTGCTTGCTGCCGCGACAGCAGGGGGCCGACTTTCACAGCATCACCAGCGAAGGGATCCAGCATTTGGCGGACGTGCTAAAGACCACCTTGGGCAAACTAAGCCGCGGCCTGAACCGGCCGCAATACAACCTCATTCTTCATACCGCGCCGTCTCGCATGGGCCACCGACGGAGCGGCTACTGGGATACGATTGACCAGGACTTTCGATGGCACATCGAGATCCTGCCGCGTCTCACCTACACGGCCGGATTCGAGTGGGGCACGGGCTTCTACATCAACCCGATGCCACCTGAAGAGAGCGCGGCCTACCTGCGGGGAATCACCGTTTGACCATGACTGGCCGGATGCAGTTTGTTTTCGTTCTCCGGCCAGTAGACGCTTGCACGGACCTCGGCAATGCAGTGGCACTCGGTGGCGTGCCAAGATCACACCTTGATAAGGCGACTGGCTGGTCTCACCATCAGCGAACACGAGAAGACCCTATGCCATGATTACACCACCCCGATTACCCGCCGCTACCCGGAAGACGAGGCGGCGGCACGGACGTGGATCGCGCCCCTGCTTAAGCAACTCAAGCGGGGCCGCGCGACCGCCCTGTTAAGGAAACGCTGCTTTAATCTCGCCATCTGAGGTTTCATTTGAACGTGGAAGCGGGATTTCGCGTCTGCGTCGTATGACGCACCAGACCACGTTTGCCCACGCCGAATTCGCCGCCAAGAAGAAGACCACCCGCCGCGAAAAGTTCCTCGCCCGCATGGAGGAAGTTATCCCATGGGCCCAACTTCTGGCCGTCATCGAACCGCACTATCCGAAGGGCCGGCGCGGCCGCCCGTCCATCGGCCTGGAACGCATGCTGCGCGTTTACTTCCTCCAGCAATGGTATGGTTTGGCTGGCGAAGCCCTCGAAGACGCCCGGTACGACAGCCAGGCGTTGCAACGCTTCGCCCGCATTGACCTTGCGGTCGAAGGCGTGCCCGACGCCACGACGCTCCTGAACTTCCGCCACCTGTTGGAGACGCACGATCTGTGCAAAGGCCTCTTCACCGCCATCAACGCCGACCTCGCCGCCCGCGGCCTGCTGCTGCGCGAAGGCACGCTGGTGGACGCCACCCTCATCGCCGCGCCGCCCTCGACCAAGAACCAGAAGCGCGAACGCGACCCGGAAATGCACCAGACCAAGAAAGGCAACCAATGGTATTTCGGGATGAAAGCGCACATCGGCACGGACCGGGACAGCCAGCTGGTGCATACCGTGGTCGTGACGGCGGCCAACGTGGCCGACGTGACGAAGACGGCGGAACTGCTGCACGGGGAGGAGACACAAGTGCATGCGGATGCCGGCTACACCGGTGTGGAGAAACGACCGGAGATCGTGGCGCTGGAACGGCCGATCGACTGGCAGATTGCGGGCAAACGTAGCGTCATCAAAGCCCTGGCCGAAGGCGCGGAGAAAGAGGCGCGCAAAGCGGTGGAGAAAACGAAGGCGGCGGTGCGAGCGTTCGTGGAGCACCCGTTCCACATCGTGAAGAATATTTTCCGGCATCGGAAGGCGCGGTATCGCGGACTGGCCAAGAACCGCCATCAACTCCACGCGCTCTTTGGGCTGACCAACGTGGTAATTGGTGCCCGAGCACGGACGGCGGCGTGAAGAAAACCATGAAGCCACCCGGTTGAAGCGGGGAACACAGCGGTTCAACCCCGCGAACCCGCCCGAATCCAAGCCGCGCCCCCGTCTCAACGAAGCGAAAACTCCGCGGCCTGCGGCTCATGCTCCGTCCCCCACAACCGAAACCTGAAGACAGGCTTTATTCAGCGTCTTCTTAAACGACTTGCGTGTCCTGGCCAGACGACTGCGGAAAAAGAAACGCCCAGCGGTGGAGGCCGAAGTGAGTTATCTGGAAAGTCATCGGGCGCGGATGGACTATGCGGCCGCGCGGCGAGCAGGCGAACCGCAGGGCAGTGGTGCGATGGAATCCACCTGCCGCCAATATCAATGCCGGTTCAAGCGCCCCGGCTAGTTCTGGAGTTGTGCGGGCGATGAAAGATTGATGTGTCTGGAAACCTTCTGGCGCATCGAGCGCTGGGGCCTACTCTTCCCCCACATCCTCCGCGGCGACCCCCGCAGGAATGGATATGCGCCCGCGTAAAGACGAATGCGGCGCATGGATGTTCCGCGCGGACTACGGCAACCGCCGATCCATTTACGGATGGGAGATTGACCACAGTAGTCCGGTGGAGCATGGCGGCACGGACGAACTGCTCAACCTCCGCCCGCTCCAATGGAAGAACAATGCCAGCAAGCAGGACGGGAAGCTCACATGTCCTGTCACCGCGGACGGTCCAACCAACAAAGGGGTGTGATTTCAGCATAGCATCTGCCCGTTCCGCGTCGCTTCAAGCCACCCCGTGTGGGGTGGTGGCACGACTCTGCCTGGTCGCAGCCCGACAACGGATGAACACCTGCAAACGCATCCAAGATGATGCGAAGCGGCGGCATGGGCGTTCGGTTGGGCTGCGAGCAACGCGTGCCGCTCTGGGAGGCGATGGAGCAGTGTTTCGCCAGCCCGGAGGTTCAGCAGCGGGTGCGCGACTTGCAGAAGGAGTCGGCCATCGAGTTGAGCAACCAGAGCGAGGAACGCGCGCTGGTGGGCGAGGTCATCTCCGCCGTGGCGCTGGCGGACCAGATCAGCCGGGAGTTCAGTGTCAGCGATCATAGCATTGACATGGAGATCAAGTTCACCGACGACATGCACGAGGCCACGGGCTGGAAGCTTTACCTGCAACTCAAGTCGGGCAATTCCTATCTGCGCGAGCGCAAGCGGCAGGAAGCCGGTGAAGCAAATCGATTTCGCGGGCGAGCGGTTCGATGTGATGAGCGTGCCGCAGTGGCGGGCAGACAGAATAAACACGGGTTGCGGAAGGCCAACGCCTCGAACGGCGCCGGCAGCCGCGTCGGCTCGCTCACGGCGGATGAAGAAATTTTCTTCAAGGTCCGAGCTAGACTGGCATTCAACGCATTGAGCGTCGAGCCGCGTGTCGTTGGAGGTCATGCTGCGCGGAATGTGTGCGACCGAGCCTCGGCGCGACAATTCTGTGAGCCACCCTGGCCCAACTTGCCCTGCGCATGTTCGCAAATCCCCTCGGAAATGCCCGCAGAACCGATGAAAGCGTTATGGCACTTCGGGTGCTTGGCAGAGTTCGCCGCACTGTGCAGCTTGCATGATGAGGACGAGTCGAGAGGATCTTGATCCGACTTATTTCGCAATAACCATAGTGAAAGGATCGCCATGTTCAGACGTTTTAGAGCCTTGGGAGTTGCCGGACTAACCACAGTCAGCGACCTCCGGCAAAGCCGGAGGCTTGAAATAGCGTGAACCGCTCAAAGCGGTTGTTGATTACTGTGCGGCGCTCAAAGCGCCGC
>CAZWJC010000093.1:0-22866 GCA_964634255.1 uncultured Verrucomicrobiota bacterium
TGCTCCCGGCGATGAAGTATGTGAAGGCCATGAGCTGTTTTATCATTGCCGCCACCGTCGCTACCGGTTGCACGAAGCCGGCGGAGAAACCGCGGCCCGCGCCGGAGATTGACCCGGAGCGCGGGCATCTGCTCCACGCGCAAGCCAAGCTCCCCACGATCAAGGTCTGGCTCGGCGACCAGGAGTTGCTCACCGAGATCGCCAGCCGCCAGGTGGAGATCGCCACGGGCATGATGTTCCGCACGAACATGCCGGAGAACACGGCGATGCTTTTCGTCTTTCCCGACGCCCAGCCGCGGAGCTTCTATATGCGCAATTGCGTCGTGCCGCTTTCCGCCGCCTACATCGCGCCCGACGGCACGATCCTGGAACTCATTGACCTACAACCCGGCGACGAGCGCGGCGTTCAGTCCAAGGCCTACAACATCCAGTTTGTGCTGGAAGTCCCGCAAGGTTGGTTCCGGCGACACAACATCACCCCCGGTGCCGTGCTCCGCACCGAGCGGGGCACACTGAGAGAGACGTTCTTCCCGCCCAGACGCTGAACTGCTGTCGCCCGATGAAGATCGCGCTGGCCCAACTGAATCCGACTGTCGGCGACCTTGCCGGCAACGCGGCGCGCATTCTCAACGCCTACCAGAAGGGGACGGCGATGGGCGCGGAAATCGTCGTGTGCCCCGAACTCTGCGTCACTGGCTATCCGCCGAGGGATTTGCTGCTCAAGAAGAGCTTCTTGGGCCAGAGTCTCGCGGCGCTGGAACGCCTGGCCGCGGCCACCGGCGAGACCGCTTTGCTCGTGGGGTTCGTCGGCGAAAACCTGGCCCGTCCGGGGCGGGAAGTTACGAACTCGGTCGCCTTGCTCCACGAGGGCAGGATCATGGCGATCCGCACCAAGACGCTGCTCCCGACCTACGATGTGTTCGACGAGGATCGCTACTTTGAGCCGGCGAAGGACAACACGCCGGTGGATTTTGCGGGGCGTTCGCTCGGCCTGACGATCTGCGAGGACATCTGGAACGACGACGATTTCTGGCCGGAGCGTCGCTACCGCGCCAATCCACCCGCAAACCTCGCCGACGCCGGCGCGCAGGTGATCTTCAACCTTTCTGCCTCACCGTGGCACCTGGGCAAAACCCGCACGCGCTTCGAGATGTTGCGCAGCCTCGCGCTGAAGTTGCGTCGGCCCGTGGTCTTCTGCAACCAGGTCGGTGGCAATGATGAACTGGTGTTCGACGGCGGCAGCCTGGTCTTCAAC
Organism: uncultured Verrucomicrobiota bacterium; assembly: GCA_964634255.1. Taxonomy (GTDB): domain Bacteria; phylum Verrucomicrobiota; class Verrucomicrobiia; order Limisphaerales; family MWDV01; genus MWDV01. The sequence goes on from CAZWJC010000093.1 coordinate 1,256, forward strand.
GAGAATGGCGATCTGATCGCACAGGCGAGATTCTTCGAAGAAGACCTCGTGATCGTGGACACCGACGATGCGCCGCCGATCCAGTTCAACGAGCCGTGCGATGAGGAAATGCTCTACAACGCGCTGGTGCTGGGCCTGCGCGATTACTTTCACAAGTGCGGCTTCAAGTCCGCGGTGCTGGGCTTGAGCGGCGGGATTGACTCGGCACTGACCGCGTCTCTCGCCGTGGCGGCGCTGGGGAAGGACAACGTTCACGGCATTTCGTTGCCGTCACAGTTCTCGTCGCAGGGCAGCCTCGATGACGCACGGATATTGGCGCAGAACCTCGGCATCCGTTATGACGTGCTCCCCATCCAGCCGGTGTTCGAGGCGTGCAAGGCGCAGGTGAAACCGCTTTTCGGCGGCCGCCCCGAGGATCTCGCGGAAGAAAACCTGCAGGCGCGCATCCGCGGCACGTTGCTCATGGCGCTCTCGAACAAGTTCGGCTCGCTGCTCCTCACGACGGGGAACAAGAGCGAAATGGCGGTCGGCTATTGCACGCTCTACGGTGACATGAACGGCGGACTGGCCGTCATCAGCGACGTGCCGAAGATGATGGTCTATCGCCTCTCGCGCTGGATCAATCGCGAGCGGGAGATCATCCCCACCGCGAGTATCACCAAAGCGCCGTCCGCTGAATTGCGTCCGAACCAAACGGACCAGGATTCGCTGCCGCCGTACGACGTGCTCGACGCGATCCTCGACGCGTATGTCGTGCAGGGCAAAGCCGTGGCGGAGATCATCGCTGCCGGTTTCGAGGAAGCCACCGTTCGCCGGGTGATTCGGCTGATTGATCTGAGCGAATACAAGCGCCGCCAAGCCGCGCCCGGATTGAAAGTGACGACGAAGGCGTTCGGTGTGGGCCGCCGTGTGCCGGTTGCACAGCGGTTTCGCGAATAAGGCCGCAGAGCGGGGCGAGAACGGAATTTTCCGTTGCAGGACCGCATTTCGCGGCCTAGAGTCAGGACAACAGACCAACAGGCAGCGGGAGACACAATTATGTATTTCGGCGTTGATTACTACCCCGAGCACTGGGTTTACCCGTACGCAGGCACCCCTGACAATCCTGAAGCCGGCTGGGCAGCCGATATCGAACTCATGCGCCAGGCGGGCTTCAACGTCGCGCGCGTCGGCGAGTTCACCTGGGGATTGTGCGAACCCGAGGAGGGCAAATACGACTTCGCGTGGATGCGTCGCGTCATGGACCTCCTGCACAAGGCCGACATCAAGGTGGTCTTGGGCACACCCACCGCCGCGCCGCCCGTCTGGCTCACCAAGCGGCATCCTGAGATCCTGCCGGTGGACGAGGATGGTCTGATCAAGCACGAGGGCACGCGTCGAGCCATCTGCCTCAGCAGTGATGCGTTTTGGGATTACTCGCGGCGGCTGGTGACGGCCATGGCGAAGGCCTTGGGCGATCACCCGGCGCTCATTGCTTGGCAGATTGACAACGCTGTCGGCGGCAACTTCACCGAGCAGGCGTTCAACGAGGACTCGCGCAAGGAATGGCGTCTGTGGTTGAAGGCCAAGTACGAGACGATTCAAAACCTGAACGACAAGATGGGGCTTCGCCATTGGGGGCAGGTCGTGGGTGACTGGGACGAAGTGCCCATGCCGATGCGCGCCCCCACCTGGCACAACCCGGCGTTGGTGCTGGACTGGCGGCGCTTCTGCAGCGACACCATCGTGCAATACATCAAGATGCAGGCCGACCTGCTGCACGAGCTCACGCCCAACTGTCCCGTCACGACGAATCTGAAGCCGCTGATCCACAAGTTTGATCACTTCGATCTGGCGGAAGTGCTGGACTTCGTGGCCGCGGAGAGCGCCGCCGTGGTGCGCGCCAAGTCCGCCGAGGCCGCGTGCGAGATTGACATGCTGCGGTCGCTCAAGAAGACCGGCATCCGCACCCCGGATCGCGAAACCGGGTTCTGGGTGATCGAGCACAAGGCCGGCAACGTGAGCTGGAACGAGGTGAATTCGCTCGTCCGGCCCGGCGTGCTGCGGATGTTCACCTACCAGCTCGTCTCGCGCGGCGCTGACGCCATCCTGTTTTTCCGTTGGCGACAATCCCGCATCGGCACGGAGCAGTTTCACGGCGCGGTCATGTCGCATCGCCTGCGCAAGGAGAACCGCGTCTATCGCGAGATCAGCCAGCTTGGCGAAGAGATGAAGCTTTTGTCGCCGGTGCTGAAGGACACCCACATCGTACCCGAGGCGGCCATTCTCTACAGCCATTACAACGACTGGGCCCTCCAGCAACCGAACCAGCCCAACAAGCACTTCAGCCTGCGCGAACACATTCAACTCATCTACACCGCGCTGCATGACCGGAACATTCCGGTTGAGTTCGCCCGTCCGTCCGAGGACCTCTCCAAATACCGCCTGGTCTTCGCGCCGTCGCTCTTCCTGCTCTCTGGCGGTGAGGCCGACATGCTCAAGTTGTACGTCCAGAACGGCGGCACGCTTGTCAGCACCTTCAACACGGGGCTGGTGGACGAGCACCACATGGCCCCCGACTCGGGCTACCCGCACGACTTGATTGACCTTTTCGGGCTAGAGGTGCTCGAATTTGACACGCTGCCGCCGACGGAGGAAAACCATCTCACCTTCAAAGGTGCGTTCCAGACCAGCCACTTGCACCCGGCGCGCCTCTGGTGCGACATCATCGAGCCGAAGGAATGCCAGATACTCGCGACCTACGCGAAGGACTTCTATGCCGGCAAACCTGCGCTCACGATGAACACCTTCGGGCTCGGGAAGGCCATCTACATGGGCACCCAGAGTTCGCAGAACTTCTACTACGACCTCGTCGTCTGGCTGCGGCAAATCTGCAACCTGCATCCGCTGATCAAAGTGCCGGACACGGTCGAGGTGAGCATGCGGCAAAAGGAAGGCACGAAAGTCTTCTTCCTGCTGAACCATCAGAACACGCCCGTGCGCATCCAGTTCTTCAAGCCGATGCACGATTACCTCACCGGCGCCACCGTTGCAGGCAACTACGACCTCCCGCCGCATGGCGTGCTGGTGCTGGATGAGCATCCGGGAGCGAAGACGTAAGCCGCGCCGGCCACTACCCAGTCAGGCCCTTCGAACACGACGAATGAAGTTCCCTCTTCGAAAGTCTCAGCGGATCAAACACGTGAGGAAAGCTGCCTGCCCGCAGTGCGGGAAGCACAAGGTAACCGAGCCGCACGCAATGGCTGTCTTTGAAGGCGGCGCGATGTTCATGGATCGCAAGCGACTCAATGGTGGATTGCACAATCAGATGGACGGCTTTGCCAGCATCTTGTGGCATGGCGCGCATCATGAAGGCATCGGGCGGGACCGAGGTATTTGCACTTCTGTTGACTTTGTCCGAGACAGTCGCGGCGGACAGTTCGAGGTTTGTTTCTGTTCGACGGCATGCCTGCGAGCGTTCTTCAATTCTTGGGTTGATGCACTCGAAGCCAAGATTAAAGAGGAGACGAAGCGACAGGCAAAGAGCCGGCGTTCTTCGTGAGAAAAACCGTATCTCGTGATTTGCGTCGCCTGGAAAGCTGTCGGACCGCCAACAAACCTGCGGCAGCACCTAACTCCCGCTCCATTTCGCCTTGCATAGTCGGGCGGGCATTCGGACGCGCTCTTCACTCTTATCCTCGCTCGACTCGCGCAGCGCGTAGTTGCACCCGCGCCGCACTTCAGGCATAACCCACCTTGACATGCGGTCGTCTCCGTACAGGTTCAACCCGCCGCTGGGGCCAAGGCGGCCCAGCGCCCGCCAGCGCGTCCTCGCGCAATGGCGCGGTGTGGACCTCACCCCTGTGGAGATCGCCCGCGCCGTGCGCACGCGCTCGGCAGGTGACGTCATGCCGCGCGTGCTGTCGGAACTCCGGATTGATTGTCGGCAGGCGGAGGCTGAAGTCGTGCGGGTCTGGAACAACCTGATTGACCCGAACATCGTCGCGCACGCCCAGCCCACCGGCATTCGCAAGGGCACGCTCTTCGTAACGGTGGACAGCAGCGTGTGGCTGAGCGAGATCGTCCGCTACCGCCGCAAGGAGATTCTCAAACGCCTGCAATATGCCTTCGGGCTCGACATGATTCAGCGCATCTCCTTCCGCGTCGGGTGACTTCCCTGCGGACTCCAGCTTCGTAGCGGCGCGGTCGGCAGACGACCGCAACCTCCCGACGGACCGGCAGAAGATCAGCGATGTTCCCTCGAAACGCCGTTACGTCCAGACTCGGACGTGCACACTTCAACCCCGCGAAGCTGGAAACGAGCGCCGCCCGTTTCCGTGGAACACGTAGAGCACCGGCAGCACGAGCAGCGTCAGCACGGCGTTGGTGGCGATGCCGCCGATGACCACCGTGGCGAGCGGACGTTGGATTTCCCCGCCCACCCCCACGTTGATCGCCATCGGGATGAATCCCACGGCCGCCACCAGCGCCGTCATCAGCACGGGCCGCAGGCGGACTTTGCAGCCCTCACGCACCGCTGCCTCCAGCGGTGAGCCCGCGGCCAGCCGTTGTTGGATGAAGGTTACGAGGACCAACCCGTTCAGAATGGCCACGCCGCTCAGCGCGATGAAACCGATGGCGGCACTGACCGTGAACGGCATGTCGCGCAGCCAGAGCGCCAACACGCCCCCCACGAGTCCCAGCGGAATGCCCGACGCCACGATCAGCACGTCGCGCAGCGATCTCAGCCCGAAATACAGCAGGACAAAGATCAACCCCAGGGCCATCGGCACCACGAACATCAGCTTGCGATTTGCGCGCTCCATGTTCTCGAACTGACCGCCCCACTCCAGGGTGTAACCCTCCGGCAGCTTCACTTGCGCGGCCATCTGCTCCCGCGCCTCGGCCACAAACCCCGCCACATCGCGCCCCGCCACGTTGCACTGCACCGTGATGCGGCGCCGGCCCCATTCGCGGTTGATCGTGGACGGGCCTTCCGTCTCCGTGATACGCGCCAGCCGCTTTAAGGGAAGCAGAGGTCCGCCGTCCGTCGGGATCAGTGTGTTGGCCAGGGCGTCCACGTCGTTGCGCAGCCGGTCCGGCAACCGCACCACAAGCGGAAACCGCCGCTGCCCTTCGCGCACGTCGCCGACCCGCTTCGTGCCCACCGCCTCGACGACGTTCAGGACATTGCGGGTGGGCACGCCGTAGCGGGCGATCGCCTCAGAATCCACGTGCACTTGCAGAAAGCCTTGTCCGGTCAATTGCTCGCCGCTGACCTCGGACGCACCCGGAATCTTCACGAGCACCGCCTGCACTTCATCTGACAACTGCCGCAGCGTCTCCAGGTCGTCGCCGTAAATCTTCAGGCCGATGTCGCCCCGAATGCCGGCGATGAGTTCGTTCATGCGCATCTCGATGGGCTGGCTGAACGCGGGCTTGAGTCCTGGCACCTCGCCCAGAACAGCGCGCATCTTCTCGGTCAACTCGGCTTGTGTGCGTGCCTTCGTCCAGCCCTCGCGTGGCTTGAGGGCGAGGAAGAAATCGGACAGCTCGACGCCCATCGGATCGGTCGCGACCTCCGCCGTGCCCAGGCGCGTCCAAATGTGTTCGATCTCATCAGGAAACTCCGCCATCAGGCGTTGCTCGATCCGATGATTCTGCGCCACCGCTTCATCCACGGAAATCCCGGCCAGCCGCACCGTTGTGCCGACGATGGCCCCTTCGCCGAGTTTGGGTAAAAACTCGCCGCCCATGTGCGACGCGAGGAGTAACACGCCGACGAAACAGAGTGTCGCGCCCAGCAACGTCACCTTGCGGAAGCGCAGTGCCAGCTCCAGAGCAGGCTCGTAACACCGATGCGCCAGCCGCACCGGCCAAGGTTCCTGCTCTTTCACCTGCTTGGGCAGGAACAGGCTCGTCAGCACCGGAATCACGGTCAACGACAGGATCAGCGCCCCGAGCAGCGCGAAGATCAAGGTCAGCGCCATCGGCTTGAACAGTTTGCCCTCGACGCCTTCCAGCGTGAGGATCGGCAGGAAGACGATGAGGATGATGCCCACGCCGAAGGCGACGGGGCGGGCGACTTCCACGGATGCCTCGCGGATCACGTCCTGCCGCTCCGTTTCCGTGAGCGCGCCACCCACGCCCTGATCATGTTGTCGTACCGCGAGCCGGCGCATCGCGTTTTCCACCATCACCACCGCGCCGTCCACGATCAACCCGAAGTCGATCGCGCCCAGGCTCAGCAAGCTTGCCGCGATCCCCGCCTGCAACATGAAGTTGCCCGCGAAGAGCATCGCCAGCGGGATCGCCGCCGCGACGATGAGCCCGGCGCGCAGGTTGCCGAGAAACGCAAAAAGCACCGCGATCACCAGCAATGCCCCGGCCAGCAGGTTTTCGCTGACGGTGTGAATGACTTGGTCCACCAGCTCCGTGCGGTCATAGAGCACCTCCACGGTTACGTCGGGAGGCAACGCCTTCTGCACGTCGCTCAGCTTCGCCTTCAGGGCGCGCGTTACGTTCGCGCTGTTCTCGCCCATTAGCATGAAACCCAGGCCCAGCACCGCTTCGCCACGGCCGTCCGCCGTCACCGCGCCGCGCCGGATTTCGTGATCGATCCGCACCTCGGCAACTTCGTGAACATGCACCGGCACGCCGTCGTGTGTCGCCATGAGGATGTTGCCAATCTGGGTCGTGTCCGTCGCCAGCCCCAGCCCATGCACCAGCAACGTTTCGCCATTGCGCACGATCTGGCCGCCGCCCACGTTCTGGTTATTGGCTTCAAGCGCCTCGAAGAGTTGCTCGAAGGTGAGACCGTATTTGACGAGACGCTCCGGATCGGCGACGACGTGGTATTGCTTCTCGAACCCGCCCCAAGAGTTTACCTCCGCCACACCGCGAACCTTCCGCAATTCGGGTTTCACCACCCAATCGTGCAGCTCGCGCAGCTCCGTCAACGTGCGGTTGGTGTTGGCACAGCGCACCACGTAATGAAACACCTCGCCAAGACCGGTCGCGATGGGGCCAAGCTGCGGTCGCTCGATGCCGGCGGGCAGTTCGACACTCTGCAACCGCTCCATCACCAACTGCCGCGCCTGGAGAATCCCCGTTTTGTCATCGAACGTCGCGACCACCTGCGACAGGCCGAACTTCGAGATCGAGCGCACGTTCTCCAGGCCGGGCAAACCGCCGATGGCGAGTTCCACGGGCGCGGTGATCTGGGCCTCGGTCTCCTCAGGATTCAGCGACGAGGCGGTGGTGTTGATCTGCACCTGCACCGGTGTGGTGTCGGGGAAGGCGTCAATCGGCAGGATGCTGAGCGTCCGCGCGCCGATGAGCGCGAGCGCCACCGCCAGCACACACACCAGGAGGCGGTTCTTCAACGAAAAGGTGATGAGCGAGTTTAACATGGGAGTAGCCAATGGCGGTTGCCGATGTGCAGGCGGTCAGCGAATGGAGGTGACGGCTGCCTCATACGCTGCCGCGACCTCATCCAACGAGGTGGCGGTCATGCCAAGGTCGCGCAGTTGCCCGTCTTCCAAACGATAGATCCAACCGTGGATGGCCAATTCCTGACCCCGCTCCCAAGCGTCCCGAGCGATGGTGGTTTGACAGACGTTGAGCACCTGCTCGATGACGTTGAGCTCGCAAAGGCGATCCGCGGCCGCGCTCAAGTTTCCGGCCATTCGCTGGTGGTGCTTCTGGCGCACATCCTGAACGTGGCGCAGCCAATTGTCACTCAGCCCCAACCGGTCCTGCCGCAACGCCGCCCCCACGCCGCTGCATCCGTAGTGACCGCAGACGATCACGTGCCGAACCTTCAGAATGTCCACCGCGAACTGCATCACCGACAGGCAGTTCAGATCGGTATGCACCACGAGGTTGGCGATGTTGCGGTGGACGAACAGTTCGCCCGGCAACAAGCCGACGATTTGATTGGCGGGCACACGGCTGTCCGAACAACCGATCCACAAATAGTCCGGCGACTGTTGCCGGGAGAGCTTCAGGAAGAACTCCGGATCCTGCTGCCGGATTTGCCGCGCCCAAGCCTGATTGTTGGCGAAGAGGTGACTGAGTGTTTTCATGGTAGATGAGGGGTGGAGGTCAACGATCAATCATCTGCGCAGCCTGCGCCCATGCGTGAGGCGAGCAATTGCGACTTGAGCGCGAAGCCATGCGCCACGACGATCTGCTCCTGCGGCTTCAAGCCTTCCAGCACCTCCAGAGCACCCCCGCCCTTTGCTCCGAGGCGCACGGCCCGGGCGTCGAACAAGTCTGACTCCAACTTCACGAAGACGAGCGCGTTGCCCTCCACGCGCTGGAGGGACGACGCGGGAATGAGCAACGCACCCTGGGTCTGCCGCGTCAGGATGCGCGCCTGGGCGAACATGCGCGTGCGCAGATCGCCATGCGGGTTGGCCACTTCGGCGCGGGCGCGGGCCATGCGGGTTCGCTCGTCCACCTCCGGCGCGATCCAGGTTAGCCTGCCGGTGAAGGTCTTCCCGGGCAGCGAATCAACGTGCAGTTCCACCGGTTGGCCGAGTTGCACCCGGCCCAATTCAGACTCGGGGATGTTCAACATCGCCCAAACCGTGGACCGGTCCGCCAGCGTGAACAGGGGCTTGCCTGCGTCCATGAACGCGCCACGCACCGCAAACTGCTCAACGATTTCACCCGCGAAGGGTGCCCGCACGTCGAGCAACACCGACTCCTGCGGTTTGCCGCCCAACTCGTCAATCTGATCCTCCGTGAAGCCCAGCGTGCGGAGTTGCTGGCAGGCCGCCCGATGCGCGGCTTCGGCTTCCTGTAAGTCCTTCTGCGACGTGACGCGTTCGGACCGCAGTTTGCGCTCGCGCTCAAGCGTCTGATGGGTCAGCACGGCTTTGGCGACCGCTTCCGCGATCGAGGCGGACCAGAGTTTTGCCACGGACTGCTTCTCCGTGACTTTGCTCCCGAGGGCCGCGTCCACGCTTTGCACGATGCCGCTCACGGGGGCGACCACCTGCGCGAGCTTGGTTTGGTTGAAAGCGATTTCGGCATAGCACTCGATGGCTTCTGCCATCACGCCGACACGCGGCAGGGCCGTCTCGACCCCGGCGATGGTGGTGGAGTTTGTTGAGGGCAAGCGGAGCTTCAGGCTTTGGCCTGGAGGGAGCGTGCCGATCTTCTGCGGATTGCAGATGCCGCATTCGGCTTCCGGCACGTTGTGCTCGGTACACATCGGCACGCCGCCTTTTACCTGCACATGACTGTCCGCCGCGCCGTGGTTGTGTCCGGCGTGCGCGTCGGCAGACTCGCCGGGTTTGCCACAACCGGAGAGCAGCAAGCTTGAGACAATGAATGCCACCCCGAGGACGTGGTGGTTTTTGGATTTCACGAGAGCGTTCTTCATGGCAGATCAATGGGTTGAGAGTGGAGTGGTCGTTTGCGGCCTCAGCAACGCTTCCAGCTCCGCGTGGGCGATGTGGAGTTCGAGCAGTTTCTGTTGATAGGCCAGCCGGACCTCAGCCGTGGTGCGTTGCGTGTCCAGCAGGTCAATGAAGTTGAACTTGCCTTCCTCGAAGCCGGTCTGGACGAGCCGCAGGGCTTCAGTTGCCTTGGGCACAATCCGATCACGGTAGGTGGCGGCTTGCTCCGCGGCGGCGCGACAGCGTTCGAGGGCTTGGGCCCATTCGCGCTCCAGTTGCAGCCGCACCACGTGCAGGTCCGCTTCGGCGGCGGTCAGGTTGGCTTGAGCCTCCCGCCGTGCGCCTTTGCCCGTGTCGAGAATAGGCAGCGGCACAGAGAACCGGAGCTCAATGATGGATTCGTCCGTTTCTCCCAATCGCCCGCCCGCCAGGCCCGCCGTCACATCCGGATACGGCTCCAGCCGCGCCCGCCGCCGTTCCAGTTCCGCGCGCTGCACGTTGGCCTGGGCAATGCCAAGGCTCGGATGTCGCTCCAGCGCGTTGGTCGCGCCAGCTTCCGGCAGCACGGTGTCCGGTGCGTGCGTCAAGTCTCCAGCCAACGGCGCGTCGTTCAAACCCGGTTGCCCTAACAGGGTCGCGAAGACTTGGCGCGCCGTGGTGCGGTCAAGCTGGAATCCTCGGAAGGTCGTGCGGGCCTGTTCCAGTTGGATTTCGGCCCGGAGTTGCTCCTGGTAAGCGGTGGCCCCGGCTTCCACCTTTTTGGCGGCCGTGCTCGCTGCGGATTCTGCCACTTGAACGAGCTCGCCCGCCACAGCGACCGACTGCTCTGACGCCAGCACGCGGAAGAACGCCGCCTTTACGTCGCGAACCAGTTCCGTTCGCCGCAACGCCAGTTCTGCTTCCGAGAGTTTGACGCCCGTGCCGCCAATCTGGCGGTCGAGCGATTTCTTGCCGGGGAACGGCAGGGTCTGCGCGATGCCGAGGGTTTGTTTGGCGTCGGAAAACCCCCGGCCGCTTTCGAGAGGCCATTCTTCCGCGCTCAGCTCCAGCGCTGGATTCGACCATTTCCCAGCTTGGACCGCGCGTCCGGCAGCGGCTTCCACGCGAGCGACGCTAGCGCGCAATTCCGGATTATTCTCCAACGCCAGACGGATAGATTCCGCCAGCGTGAGGGCGTTGGTGAGAGTTGCCCCGGCAATTGGCAACGCCAGGACGGTGAGACCACAAATACCAGCAATGACACTTCGCTTCATAACTCGATCCAGATGAAACCGCGGCAGACGAGAACCAGCGGTGTGAAGGCACACCGCGACCGACCAGGGAGTCCCCGAGGGGACGGGTTAGGAAGCGAACGAAGGGGCGCGCGCGGCGGGAGCAGTGCGCATCACAAACTGCCAGCTTGCGGGTGAAAGCCGTGGAGGCGGAGCGGGCCTCGCCTCGCATGCGTCTTCGCGATCATGGGTGGGCGTGAAGTCCAAACTGACCAGCACTGGGGCCGGCAGCGCGGCAATTGCCGCGGGGTGATCCGGGAGTTTGTAGAGACCGGATTCCAAATTCGCGCAACTGTCCATTGCACATTCTTCCTGATGATGCGCGGGAGAGGGAGCTTCGTCGTGTTGACAACAGGAGAGAAACGAACCCAAGGCCGGCAAGTTTTCGAGCTGACAATGCAGGGTGGCGGGCACCCAGATCGCCAACAGGATCACTGCGATGGCTTGGCAGACGCGTTTCACAGCGAGCACATTAATTGACTCTCACGCCAGTTCAAGCGTTTGCGTGCGGCGCATTCGGACCGCGCGCAGCGCCTTGGCCGTCCAGGCTCTTGCGGACCGCTTCGCAAAGCGTCTGTGGCGAGTAGGGCTTGGGGAGGAAGAGGATGCCGTTCTCAAGTAGAAAAGAGGTGTCTTCGAGCTGGTTGCTGTAGCCGCTGGTCAGGATGACTTTCGTGCCGGGGTGCAGCGCCATGATTTGTTCGGCCAATTCGCTGCCGGTCATCCCGTCGGGCATCACCATGTCCGTCAACAGCAAGTCCACCTTGCGCCCGCGCTGGCGCAGAGCTTCCAGCGCTTTCGGGCCGGAGCCCGCCTCGATGACCTCATAGCCGGCCCGCCGCAACACCCGGGTGGCCACATCGCGGAGGCCGGTTTCATCCTCGACTAGCAAGACCGTTGCCGCGGCGACGCCGGCCTGCACAGGCGGCAAGACGTGTGCATCGTCTGTCATGCCGTCGCCGCCTCCAGCCGCTGGCAGGTAAATTTCGAAAGTCGTCCCTTGCCCGACCTTACTGTCTACGTGAATCCAGCCGCGATGCTGCTTGACCACACCGTAAACCGTGGCCAGGCCAAGGCCGGTCCCTTTACCAATGTCCTTCGTCGTGAAAAACGGCTCGAAGATATGCGGCATGACTTCCGGCGGAATCCCGCAGCCGGTATCCGACACACTGAGGCAAACGTGTACTCCGACGCCGCCGCTGGGCTGGCCGTGGCTGGCGTTGCCATCCAAATCCAGATGCCGGGTCGTCAGCCGCAACCGTCCGCCCTTGGGCATGGCATCGCGCGCGTTGACGGCGAGGTTGAGGATCACCTGCTCCAGCATGTTGACGTCGGCATGCACCGGCATGGGTTGATCGGCACAGGCCAGGTCCACCGTCACCGCCTCACCCACGGCGCGCCGCAGCATCTTGACCATGTTGGCGATTACTTCATTGAGGTCCACGTCCCGAGGCTGCAGCACCTGCTTCCGGCTGAAGGCGAGCAACTGCCGCGTCAGGTTGGCGGCGCGGCGGGCGGCCTGGGAAATCTGGCGGAGCGATTCCTCCAAGGCCGATCCAGGTTCGGCATCCAGCAACAGCAAATCTGCATGGCCTTGCACCACCGCCAGCACGTTGTTGAAATCGTGTGCCACGCCCGCGGTCAACTGGCCGACCGCCTCCAGCCGCTGCATTTGGCGCAACTGCGACTCCAGTTCGCGCTGGTCGGTCACGTCTTCCGCGACGCCCGCGATTCGATAGACCTGCCCGGATTCATCACGCAACGGGAAGGATTGGTCGTGAATCCAACGTATCGAACCGTCGGGTCGCACGATGCGGTAATGGGCGTCGTATTCGCCGGCGGGTGGCAGCGAGCCGAGCAGGCGTAAGACGCGGTCGCGGTCGTCCGGATGCACGGCGGCGAGCCAGGCATCGGGGTTGCGGTACATCTCGCTGCACGGCATACCCCAGGTTTTCTCGAAGGACGGGCTGATGTAGATCGTGCGGTGCAGCTGGGGGTCCACGAGCCAAAACACCTCGCGCAGGTTGTCCGTCAGTTGGCGGAAGCGGCCTTCACTTTCGATCAACGCATCTTCCACGCGCTGTCGGTCGGTGATGTCCTCCGCCAACACGAGCCCCGCGCGACGCCCCTCGAACAGAATGGCGCGGGACGTCATCCGGACCAGAATGATGGCGCCGCTCTTTTGCCGATGCCGCCAGACGCCCGTTTGGGGTGTGTCGGCCGCGGGACGCACCGCCCGCAAGACCAGATCAGGCACATCCGCCGGGGGACGGAGATCGTGCAGGGTCATACCGAGGAACTCCTCGCGGGTCCAACCGTAGAGTTGAACGGCAGCTTCGTTCGCCTCCAGGAATCGCTGCGATTCCAAATCGAAGACCCACATGGCGTGCGGTGTCGCGTCGAACAGGGCGCGGTACCGTTGCTCGCTCCGTTCTAGCTCTGCCTCCAGTCGGCGTCGTCCGGTCACGTCGCGTTTCACCGCGATGTAGCTGACGGTCCGGCCCTCGGCATCGCGAACCGGGGAGATGGTCGCTTCCTCGAAATAGAGTCGCCCGTCCTTCCGTTTGTTGATGAATTCGCCGTTCCACACGTCGCCAGCGGAGAGGGTTTTCCACAGATGCCGGTAGAAGCATTCATCGTGGCGGCCGCTCTGAAGCAAACGCGGGTTCTTGCCAAGGACTTCCGCCCGGGGATAACCGGAAACCCGCTCGAAGGCAGGGTTCACATATTGGATCCGCGCCTCGGGATCCGTGATGATAATCGCCTCCGGCGCGTGCTCGATGGCGCGCGAGAGCACGTCGGATGCAACCATGCCCGCTCTGGGCTGCAGGCCCGGGGGTGGCTCTGTCCCGGCCGGGCCGGGTTTTGCAGGTCGGGCGTTGTCGTCGTGGCGGGCCACAGGAGATTACCTGGGGGGAAAGAGCTGTGCCAGCAGCGGCGGCAAGTCTTGGGGAATCCGTTGCTTCGAAAGGAACGCGACGGCGCCGCATTTCAGACTGGTCTGACTCCACATTTCACTCGCGTGCGTGGAGATGATGACCACCTTGACGTCCGGGAGTTCGCGCTTGAGCGTTTCGGTCGCGTGTAATCCGCTCAGGATGGGCATCTCGAGATCCATCAACACTAGATCCGGCGGTGTGGCACGAGCCGCCTCAAGCGCGGCCTGCCCGTCGTGGGCCACCCCGATCACCTTGAGGCGTGTCTGGGTTTCGATCCAGGCACAGAGCGATTTAATTACGGCTGGAGAATCATCCGCCACCAGCACGCGAATGCGCTGAAACCGCTCAGTTCCGGTCGAGACGCGTTCATTCGGGGTCATGCGTAAATCAACAGACGAATGTGATGCGCCGAAGATACAGGAATTACTCAGAACGGCAACTGTGGGCCGGGCTGTGTTATTCACAGGCTGCCGGGCCTGCGCGAAAGCTTGCGGATGTTACCGGACGACCGCTAGCCTGCGCCTGAATGCGTCTGCTCGACCGCTATCTATTGCGCGAGTTGCTCACCCCGCTGAGCGCCTGCCTCGGGGGCTTCCTGCTGCTTTGGATCACCTCGGACCTGTTGCGGGAACTGGACGAATTCCAGTCGGCGAAACTGCGGGCTTGGGAGGTGGTCGAATACTACGTGGTCACCAGCCCGGACTTCCTGGTGATCGTTTTGCCGATGGCGCTCTTGTTGGCATTGCTCTACGCGCTCACCAATCACGCCCGGCATCACGAAATCTCCGCCATCCGGGCGGCGGGCGTCAGCTTGTGGCGGCTGTCATTGCCTTACTTTGTGGTGGGGTTGGCGGGCACTGTAGCCTTATTCCTACTCAACGAGTTCGGCGTGCCTGACAGCAAGGATCGGGGCGAACGCATCAAGCGCCGGCATGATTCCCGCGCGCAGCAGTCGGACGCGCACGATGTGTCGCTGAACCTGGGGTTCACGAACGCTCCGGCGGGCCGCCTTTGGTTCTGGCACAGTTACAACCTCAACACCCATGAGATGCTCGGCCCCCAAGTGGATTATCGGCTGCCCGACGGCTCCGTCTCTTGGCTGACGGCGACACGCGCCCAGTACACCAATGGCGTTTGGGTCTTCTACGGCGTCCGGGAGTACAACGATGATCCACGCGTAAATCCCGGGCTGATGCCCACCCTGGCCACCAATCTCCTGCCCATGCCACAATTCACTGAATCGCCGGGGCAAATCCGGAGCGTGATCAACATCAGCAGTGGGCAAGGGCTGCTGGGAGTCGGCAAGGCCGACCTCCCGTTGCGGCAGATTCTGGACTACCTCCACTGGAATCCCCGACCGCCGCAAGTGGAGTACGACCGACTGTGCACCAAGCTCCACGGACGGCTTGCTGCCCCCTGGACCTGCTTGGTCGTCGTGCTGATCGCCATCCCGTTTGGTGCGGCCTCGGGTCGGCGCAACGTGTTTTTTGGTGTGGCGGGCAGCGTCTTTCTCTGCTTCGCCTACATCTTCGTACAACAACTGGGCCTCACGCTGGGGATGGGAGGTCACGTGCCGCCGTGGCTGGGTGCGTGGGGAGCGAATCTCCTTTTTGGAACGACGGGGGTGTGGCTGACGGCCCGCGTGCGGTAACCGCCCCGGCGTCGTCCGGGGGTATGCGAATATGAGCAACGAATCGGCCGAGCTGAGACAGCGCTGCGAGCGACTCGCCTTGCTCCGCACGGTCAGCCACAACGCGGAGGCTGCCGCCGACACGCCGCAGGCGCTGGACGTTCTGCTGCGCGCGGCGTTGGAATCGTTGCGCGCCGACGCCGGCTTTCTCGCGCTCATGAATCCGACGACTGGCTTCCTGGAAATCGAAGCCGCGATCGGCTTGCCGGATTCGCGCGAGCGCCTGCGGCTGCGCGTGAGCGAGGGCGTCGCCGGTTGGGTGACCCGCAGTGGTCGCCCGGCGCGCGTGGACGATATCCGTAAAGACCCGCGGTACCATGCGCTCCGTCCGTCCACGCTCGCGGAACTCACCGTGCCGTTGGACGTCGGCGACCAGGCCCGCGGTGTCCTGTGCCTGCTGGCCGATCGGTCAGACGCTTTTTCCGCCGCGGACGAAGAGTGGTTGTCCGCGCTGGCCGAAGAGGCCGCACGGTTGATCCGGAGATCCTGGAGTTTTGAGCAGTTGCGTCTGAAGGCCCGGTTGTTTGAAACGCTCGCTTCCGTCAGCCAGGCGATTCATTCCACGCTCAACTTGGACGATGCCTTGCGGGTCATCACTCGCGAGGCCCGGGGGTTGATGCAGGCCAAGATGTGCTCGCTGATGTTGCTGGACGAGACGCGCGAGTGGCTGGACTTGCGGGCGAGTGACGGCGCGGGGCCGGCTTACGTCGGCAAACCACGCTTGAGTGCGGACGAAAGCCTGCTGGGCGTGGTGGTGCGCCGCCGCAAGCCACTCCAGATTGCCAATGTCCAAACCTCCGGTCGCTACCAGAACGTCGGCGTTGCGCGGCAGGAAGGCTTGGTCGCCCTGTTGAGCGTGCCCCTCGTGTTTGCTGACCAAGCGGTTGGCGCCCTCAGCGTTTACAAGGGCGAACCTTACGTGTTCTCCAACGAGGAGGTGCATATCTTGTCCGCATTCGCCGAACTCTCCGCTTTGGCCATCGGCCGGGCTCAACTTTACGAGCGGGTGGTGGATGTCGAGGAACAGTTGCGGCAGAACGAGAAGCTGTCCGCGCTGGGCTTGCTCGCGGCCGAGGTCGCGCATGAAATCCGGAATCCCCTCACGGTGATGAAGATGCTCTATCACTCGCTGGACCTGCGATTTCCGGCGGGCGACCCGCGCGCAAAAGACGCTGAAATCCTCGGGCAGAAGATCGAGCATCTAAATCGTATCGTGGAGCGCATCCTCGTGCTTGCCCGCACCGGCGAACCGAAGTCCGAGCCGGTAAACGTGAACCAGCTCCTCGACGAACTCGGCCTGCTCGTTCGGCACAAACTCAAACAGCAAAATGTCGAGCTCGTCCGCAAGCTCGACCCGGCGCTGCCTTCCGTCCCTGGGGACGCCACGCAACTGGAACAGGCTTTCCTGAACCTCACTCTGAACGCCGTCGAAGCCATGCCCCAGGGCGGCACGCTGACCATTGCCACGCGCCGGCGCGACACGCCCGCCCGGCAGGTTCTCGTGGAGTTTGCCGACACCGGTGGTGGCATGACCGAGACGCAGCGGCGCCAGGCGTTTGCCTCAGTGCTGAAGACGACCAAGCGCAAGGGAACTGGCTTGGGTCTCGCCATCGTTCAGCGCGTGGTGGAGGCCCATCGCGGCCAGATTGAGATCAAATCCCGCCGGGGCCGCGGCACCGTAGTCAGCATCGCGCTGCCGCTTTGAGGATTCAGCCTTCCCCGAGAACACTCACTGCGCAAAACACAGCTCGGTGAATAGGACGTGCAAGCGCGTGAAATGCGCGTTGTCGTACCCGCGCCACGGCGGGCGTATTTCCGGCCGGGGAATGCGACGCCAAAGCAGATACAGAATCCCGACGGCTCGCGGTTTACACCAAGCCTTCGAGGACGTGGGGAAGGCGCTCGAGGCTGCGGTGCAGCGAGGCGCGGGCGATGGCGTTCTCGGCGTCGGCGTGGTTTGGGAACAGGACGTTCCAGCCCGAAGCGGCCATGTATTGCTCGCGCGAAACAGGGACGAAGTTGCCGCTGCAACCGATCTCGGCGTTGCGCATGAGGAGGTCGGCGATCTGCACGGAGGAGATGATGGCTTGATGGGCCTCCGCCTTCTCCGGCGTGTGATGGAAGAGGGCGGCCTTGATCATTAAGTCGGGAAGGCGATGTCGCTCCAAGTAAAGTGCCCCCAGCTCGCAGTGATCCATGCCGAACACTTCGGTTTCGATGGCGATCAGGTCCTGGGTGCCTTGCGAGGCCAGCCGGTGGATTTCGGTGAAATGTTCTGGTGCGGTCCAAGCCATCACGATTTTGCCCATGTCATGGACGAGGCCGGCGACGTAATCGGATTCGTCGGCGGGCGATTGGACGGCGCTGACGACTTCACGGGTGAGGATGGCGGTGCCGATGCAGTGTTGCCAGAACTCACGCCACGGGAAGGCGCATTGGCGGGTCAAGCGCTGAAAATCCTCGATGATTGGGGTAACCATCGTGAGTTGCCGAATCTGGCGCACGCCCAGGTAGAAGACTGCTTCCTCAATGCTGTTGACCGGGGTGGTGAGGCCGTAATAGACGGAGTTGACCAAGCGCAGGAGACGTGCGGTGAGGCTGGGGTCGCGGCGGACGATCTCGGATATCTGGGCCGAGTAGCGTTGCTCCGCCATCAAGAGGCCCTGGAGCGCCTTGTTGATGCTGCCCAACGAAGGCAGATAGGGGCAAGTGACCAGCCGCAGGTTGATCTCCTTGCGGCTCAGCCGGCCCGCACTATTGGGCGTGAGCACTTCAATCATAGTTCGACTCGATAGTCCACCGCATCATCGGCGTTTCAGGCAAGAACTTGAATACAAACAACCAACAGTGCGCATTTTACTCTCAAGCCGTCGCTCGGACTGCCGATAAAACGATGAACTGGCATGAGGTCCGGCGCGGGTGGTGGATTGCAGGCCGCGGACCCGACCCCATGCGATCGGCAGACTCGTTGAATCATCACATGGGCAAACCGTCTTTCAAGGCTGGCCAGCTCGCCGGCGTGCTGTGCGCCGTCGTTTGCCACGGCCTGTTTGTGCCGGGCGCCACGGCGTCCGGCTATCTGCCGCGCACGGGGCCCGTGCCACTGCGCTTCGAGTCGGAAGCGACACCGCCTCCACCCTTGGTGCTGCCACCCCTGCTCATGGAAGATGCGCCTCCCGCACCCGTAGTGGAGAGCGCCGCCGTCACGCCTCCGCCTGAGAATCTAGGGCCGGCCCCGCTGCCGACGCCTCCGTCCGCCGGGGAAACGAATTCCATAGTGGCCACGCCCGAGACTCCCCCGACCGATGCTTCGGCGGCAACCCTCGACCAACTCTTTGGCGGCGCAAAGTCGAATCCAGCCGCCCTGCCGGAACCGACGCCCTCACCCGCGACCCAAGCAACGACGGCAAGCGAGATGCTTGTCGTTACTCCACAGATGTTGATTGAGTATTTCAAACCGCAGGCTGCGGGGACGCCACAGGCGGCAGGTGTGTCCGCCTTTGTGCCGGTAGGTTTCGCGCCGCCCACATCCGGCACTGCGCCAGCCAGCCAAGCCACTTACCGGGTACAATGAGTCAAAACCGCTGCGCCCTTGCCTGCGTCGGAATCCGCCCCGGGGCGATCCTGGTGGTGGGACTTTTTTGCTGCCTCGGCGGGCTGATTCTGCCGGGCGCCCGGTCGGCTTGGGCTTCATCACCCGCGCCGGCTAACCAGAACGTCAACCTGACGCCCACCGCGCCGGGTGCAGACCACCCCGTTCCACCTGCCACGCCTGCCGTGACTCAGGCAATTCCTTTTACGCCGGCGACCTCTGTGCCCGTCGTCAATACAGGCGTAGTTGCCACGGCGAACGCGGACCTTCCGTTGGAAGACAAAGCGGCGGCCCATACCGCCCCACCCCAAGCCGACCAAGCAAAGTCACTCGGGGCGGACAACATGACCCCGCGCGAGCGTCTGGAACTTGCCCGGCACAAGCGCACGATTCGCCTGTTTGAGGAGGCCGAGGTCCTCTTGGTGGAGTTGCTGGCGGACGAAATGCCGGAAGCCATCAGGCAGTTCGCCCTGCTGGAGTTGGCGGCCCTGGCCCAGGACCAGAACAACCTCTCCCGCGCCCAGCAGGTGTATGCGCAATTCATGGGCAAATGGCCCAACGATCTGCGCATCCCGGAAGTCCTCTTACGGCAGGGACAGGTGTTCCGCCAGATGGGCCTGAACAACATGGCGCTGACGAAGTTTTATGCCGTGATGACCAGTGCGCTGGTGCTCAAGAGTGACCAGTTCGATTATTACGCCAACCTGGTATTGCGAGCTCAGACCGAGATTGCGGAGACACATTACCAGCTCGGGAAATACGGTGAGGCGATCGAGTTTCTCACGCGCTTGCTCAAACAGGACACCGGCACACAGGATAAGTCGGGCGTCCTGTACAAGCTGAACCGCTGCCAACTGGCGATGGGTCTCTTCGAGGAAACGGTCGCGTCGGGTCAGGACTATCTGCAACGATACGTGAACGGCACGGAACGCCCGGAGGTGCAATTCAACCTGGCCACCGCGCTCAAGCAGTTGGGCCGGGACAACGAGGCGCTCCAACAGGTGCTCGCCTTGTTAAGCGAGCAGCGGGCAAATGCCAATTCGCGTCCCGCGATGTGGGCCTACTGGCAACAACGCACTGGCAACGTCATCGCCAACCAGCTTTATCGCGAGGGCGATTACCCGAAGGCGCTGGACATCTATACCAGTCTCGCCCAACTCGATCCCACGCCGCAGTGGCAGTTGCCGGTGCAGTATCAGATTGGGATGACCTATGAACGGCTGATGCAGCCGCAGAAGGCCACCGAGACGTACGCGGGCATCCTCAAACGCGAGGGCGAATTCGCCACCAACATGCCGCCCAGCCTGAAGGCCGTGTTCGACATGGCGCGTTGGCGCGTCGGCTTCATCGAATGGCAGGAGAAAGCCGACGCATTGAACCGCGAGCTGCGCACGCCGCCGCCCGCGGCTCCGGCGCAACCGCTGGCCAGCACCCCCAATCCCACGCCAGCCATTCCATGAACCCGCCCGCCTTTATCACCGAGCTGCAACGCGATCTGCACGCGTTCTTGGTGCTCTGCGAAGAGACGTTGGCGCTGACCGGGCGCGAGAGCCGCGCTCTGACCGCCGCCGGCGAATACCAGCCTTTTGAATTCTATCAGGACAGGAAAAACTTGCTCCCGCGCCTCGACACCGCTATTCCCTTGCTGCGGAAGTGGCGTCAAGCCTGGCAGCGGCTGAGCGCCGAAGAGCGGGAACAATGCTCCGAGGTCAAGCGGTTGCTTCAGGCGGGTCAGGATGCGGTGGTGCGGATTCTTATGCTCGAACGGGAAAATCAACAGGCGTTGCTCCGGCGCGGTTTGTGTCCGGCGCAGCACCTCCCGTCCGCCGCCAGCCAGCAGCCCGGGTACGTGGCCCAGCTTTACCGACGTCACACGGTGGCCTGAACCATGCCCATTGAGAAGATCATCGTGCTCGAGGACGACCTGATCGTCCGCAAGAATTTGGAGCACCAGCTCCGGCAGCGCCGGTACGATGTCGCTTCCTGCTCCACCATCGCCAGCGCCCAGGAGTACCTCGGCAAGGACAACTTTGATCTCGTCTTCCTGGATGTCCGCCTCCCCGATGGCGACGGCACCGACCTGCTGAAAGCCATCCAGCTTCGGCCGCAGAAACCGCTGGTGGTCATCACTACGGGCTTTGGCACGGTCGAATCCGCCGTCGAGTGCATGAAGAACGGCGCGTTCGATTACATCATCAAGCCGTTCTCCGCGGAACAGATCGAGGTCACGCTCAAGAAGGCCGAGGAATTCACCCAGTTGCTGCGCGTGAACCAGTTCCTCAGCCAGGAAGGCGAGGACAGCGGCCAGGAACTGCTCGGCCAAAGCCCGGCGATGGACCAGTTGCGGCAGTTGATCCGCAAGGTCGCCCGCACCCAGGCCACGGTGCTCATCCAGGGCGAAAGCGGCACCGGCAAGGAGCTGGTCGCCCGCATGATCTACAAGGAGAGCACCCGAGCCAGCGCGCCGTTCATCAAAATCAACTGCGCGGCGGTGCCGGAGAACCTCATCGAAAGCGAGTTTTTTGGCCACGAGAAAGGTGCGTTTACCGGCGCGCTCAACAAGCGCGAGGGTCGCTTCGAGCTCGCCCACGGCGGCACGCTGCTGCTTGATGAAATCAGCGAGATTTCGCCGCAGGTGCAGGCGAAGCTGCTGCGCGTGCTCCAGGAACGCGAGCTCGAACGGGTGGGCGGCAACCGCACCATCAAGGTGGATGTTCGCGTCATCGCCAC
>CAZWJC010000094.1:0-22840 GCA_964634255.1 uncultured Verrucomicrobiota bacterium
GCCACTCCAAACCTACACAGGGAACACCCTGACGGCGTTGTTCAGGACCGACTATCTAGACCACCCGTCGCCGTGAACGCCAGACAGCGAGTAAGGTGAAAAGCACCACCGCCACGGCGTAAGCCACGATGCCCATGCCGATTGCCTGGGGGATCAGCCATTCTCCTGCGAACAAAACCAGCGCCACACCCACGCCCGCCGTTAGCAGGGTGTTCCCCGCGAGGCAGACGAGGTACAACCCCAACCTTGATTCGGCCATACGGCGCACATACCAGTCGCGATAATCGTGCTCGCCCATGGTGCGCATGAGCCAGGCAGACTGAAAATTCCGTGCCGCCACCAGCACGCTCGCCGTGGCGACGATGATGGCGGACAGTGGCCAGAAGGCGAGGGCCACGCAGATGGCGACGTTTACGAGCGCGCCCCACTTCCAACCGAGCCATTTGGCGATGGGATTGCCCTCCAACACCAAGTGAGGCGTCGCCACCCAGGTGCTGAAGAAATCCGCCCCGCGGGCGAACCCCAGCAGGACGAGCATCGCGACGTACCAGCGGCTGGCGAATGGGACGGCCTCGTCCATCTACGGTTTCTTCCCGTACATCTGCTCCGGCGTCTCGAGCTGCGGTTCAGTGACCTTGAACGTCTCACCCTGGCCTTCGATGGAACGGAAAAAGCAGGATTGGTAGCCTTCATGGCAGGCGGCGCCGATCTGGTCCACCTGGATCAACAGCGTGTCGCCGTCGCAGTCGAAGGCGATGTCCTTGACCGTTTGAGTGTGGCCGCTGGATTCGCCCTTCATCCAGAACTTTTTGCGCGAGCGGCTCCAGAAATGCGTCTTGCCGGTGGCGATGGTGGATTCCAGCGAGGCGCGGTTCATCCAGGCCATCATCAGTACGCGACCGGTTTTCTGTTCCTGGATAATGGCAGGGATCAGGCCGTTCGCATCGAATCTCAGTTTGTCGTAGAAGCTCATTCAGGTCGTGATTCTAGGTCCTTGCGGAGCGAATGCAAGTGACGCCAAGCGGACGGGGTGCGAAAGGAAATGGCGGTCACGGCGAACGAAATCCACACACATCTGAGACATCGGACCGCGGACAGTCCCTGTCCGCAGCGCGGGGAAACCATTTGATGGGGTGCAGGTCTCGCAGGGATTGGCAGGTTTGGCCGCTGCGCCCGGGGACCGGGCGCGCTCCTCCTGACCGCCACTTTCGTTCGCACGCAAGCGGACGCTTGGGAAAGGGAGTGGCGGTCGCCTCCCCTCGGGAGCGCGGCTGTCCCAGCCGCAGCAGCATGTCAGGGGATCAGGGGATAGCATTGCCCTTGCGCCTCTCGCTGGCCACATGGCTGCGGGTGAGACACCTGCGCGCCGCCCCAGCCTGACGGCCACTTCCAGTCGCACCCTAACCTTACCAGCTAGGATTCCGTTGCCAGGGGCCGGCCCGGTTGGCAAGCTGATCGCGTGAGTCATATCGCGCAAGCGCGCAAAGTGTTCGATCTCGAACTGGCCGCCGTTCGGGCCGTCCGCGCCCAACTGGACGCGGCGTTCGACCGGGCCGTGGAGACAGTCGTCGAGACGCTCGCCCGCCGCGGCAAGATCGTCATCGTGGGCATCGGCAAGTCCGGCAACATCGGCGCGAAGATCGCTGCCACCATGACCAGCACCGGCTCGACCAGTGTGGTGCTCAACAGCGTGGACGCGTTGCACGGCGACGTGGGCATCGTGAACGACGGCGACCTCATCCTTGCCCTCAGCTACTCCGGGGAATCGGAGGAATTGCTGAACCTGCTTCCGGCGCTGAAACGGTTCTCCGTCAAGGTCATTTCCCTGACCGGCGGATTGAAATCGTCACTCGCCAAGCACAGCGATGTGGTGTTGAACGTGCGCGTGCCGAAGGAAGCCTGTCCCTTCAACCTCGCCCCCACCTCCAGCACCACGGCGATGCTCGTCATGGGCGATGCCCTGGCCATGGCGGTGTTGCAGGCGCGGGGGTTCAAGGAAGCCGATTTCGCCAAGCGGCATCCCTCCGGGGCGATCGGCCGTGCCCTGCTCCTGCGTGTGGGTGACATCATGCGCTCGGGCGACCGCAACGCCGTGGCGCCCGAGACGCTCACGGTCAAGGAAAGCCTGCTGGTGATGACGCAGGCGAAGTCCGGCAGCCTGAGTGTGGTCAACGGCCGCGGCAAGCTGGTGGGCGTTTTCACGGACGGGGACTTCCGCCGCCGCATGTCCACGGACGAACAGCTCCTGGCACGGGCATTGAGGGAAGTCATGACATGCAACCCGATTTGCATCCGCGAAGATGCGCTAGCCGCCGAGGCGCTGAAGGTGTTCAACGAGCGGAACATTGACGATTTGATCGTGGTCAACGCGAAACACGAACCGGTCGGGTTGGTGGATTCGCAAGACCTGCCGAAACTGAAAATCATGTAGCCGCGCTCGTGAGAGCGCGGCCAGGGATTCCATGCATGCCACCGTACCAACTTGGAAACCAGCCTTTTCGCTGGTTGAGCTGATGGTGGTCATCGCCATCATTGGCATCTTGGCCTCGCTGATACTGATTGCGCTGAACCGAGGCAAAGCGAAGGCGCACCAGGCCCGGTGTGCGAGCAACGTCCGCCAGTTCGGCGTGGCGTTGTGTGGATTCGTGACAGACAACCACGTTTACCCACTGGCCTCGGGGGGTGGGGGTGCCGCATATCCCGAACATGGAGAGTGGTGGCTAACGACCTTGCGGCGGGCCGGACTCGACCCGGTGAACACGAAGGCCAAAAGATCGAGCGTCCTCGTTTGTCCTTCCGCTCGATCGGCTCAGTTGCTTGCGGTCGGCAAGCGTTACGAGTTCTACGGATACAATCACTCAGGGCTGAGCTGGCAGACCGAGACAAACTCATTGGGGCTTGGTGGGCAGCTTGTTTGGATGAAGCGCATGCGGACTGCTCCACTTGTGAAAGAATCGGAAGTAGTTTCCCCAAGCGACATGATGGCCATCGGCGACGGCTTCACGGGCTGCAAAGCGTCTGTGCTGGATGGTTTACCAGATCTCTGGCGAGCCGCTGACGCTTCGGAGGATCCCGAAAAGACGCGCCGGAGTTACGCCCGGCATCAGGGCAAGGCGAACGTCGTCTTCTGTGATGGGCACGTGGAAGCACCGACGTTGAAGTTCCTCTTTGAAGAGGAGAGCGATGCAACGCTGGTTCGTTGGAACCGCGACCATCAGCCGCACCGTGAAAAGCTGAAGCTCTGACCCGACTTCTCGGCATTATGAATTCCGCAAACCTCCACGAATAACGAAGAGACTGCTTGCCTGCACCAGAAGCCATTAACCATGAAATCCACCATCTGCCTCTTAACCGCCTTCAGCCTATTGGCTGTGTTGATTCCGATGAAAGCCAAAGCGCAATCCACCAAATCCCCGCTCAGCCAAGAGAAGCTCAGCTACGAAATCAAGCGCACCGAAGAAATCCGCTATCTGCTTTACCTGCCGAAGGATTACGACGCCAAGAGCGGCAAGACCTGGCCGCTGATGCTGTTCCTGCACGGTGCGGGTGAACGTGGGGCCAACCTCAATTTGGTGGCCGTCCATGGACCACCCATGCTGGCCAAGAACGGCACCAACTTCCCGTTCATCGTGGTGGCCCCCCAATGCCCCGAAGGCCAGCGCTGGGAAAACGACAGCTTGCTCCGATTGCTGGACCACGTCATGAAGCAGCACGCGGTGGACGCCTCACGCGTCTATCTGACCGGTTTGAGCATGGGTGGTTACGGGACCTGGGCGTTGGCCCTGGCGCAACCGGAGAAGTTCGCGGCCATCGCGCCGATCTGCGGCGGGGGCAGCCGCATTGATGTGCTGCTCGCCAGCGGCCCGCGCGCGGCGGCTCTGAAGGATCTGGGGGTTTGGGCATTCCACGGCGCGAAGGATTCCGTCGTGCCGCTCGACGAATCCGAGCGCATGGTGGACGCCTTCAAGAAGGCGGGCATCAAGGAAGTGAAGCTTACCGTCTATCCCAACGCGGACCACAATTCCTGGACGGAAACGTACAACAACCCGGAATTCTACACCTGGTTGCTCAATCACCGGAGAAACTCGCCCGCTACGGCAAAACCATAGCTGCGCCGGGTATGGCTTTCTCTCGCAGATTCCGTGCGGTGGTGTGGGGTTGCCTGGCGGCTGCAGTCACGTTGGGATTAACTGGGTGTCAGACGTGCCCGGGCGGTGCCAGCCAAAGCCGGAAAGCCGCGATTCGGAGTCTGCTCCAGACCGAGAAGGATTTCTGCGCGATGGCGCGGGAACGCGGCGTCGCCGAGGCGTTTCGCACCTTCGCGGCGGAAGACGGGATGCTGCTGCCGCTGGGCGAGCACCCGGTGAAAGGCCGCGACGCGATCTTTGCCACGATGGCCGAGGGCCCGAAATACGAACTTGAATGGGCGCCCGAAGCCGCCGACGTGGCGAAGAGCGGAGATCTGGGCTACACGTGGGGGGAATCTATCGTCCGGCGCACCGGCGAGGACGGGAAACCCATCGTGCGCCATGGCAAATACCTCACCGTCTGGAAGCGTCAACGTGACGGCACGTGGCGCTTTGTGTTGGACATGGGCAATCCGAGCCCGCCACCCAAGTAGGTGCCGGACACCGATTCATCCGAACCGGCATCACCGCGTGCCAACTGGCACGCATGGGCGGGACGATTGATCCAGAGAGAATGGAGAAACTGCCGCTGGTCAGGCCGGCGGCGGCGTTTCCGGAGGCTTCTGCCCTTGCGGTGGTTGCTGCTGGTGTTGCGGCGGCGCAACGATGACCGGGATCGGATAGCGCAGCTTCATCACGTCGTCCACCAGCACCTCGACGAAGCACGTGCCAGGGACTTTGAACTCGACCTGGCCGAACACGCTCACGTTCGTGGCGTGCAAGGCGGCGTCCTGGAGCGCGAACCGCACCTCGCCCTTACGCAGCACGGTGGTCTGGTCCGGCGCGATGAGGCGGGTGCTCTCCGTGAACTGGCCCACCCCCGCGGTCCAGCGGTTGAAGATGTTCAGCTTGAAGGCGACCACGGGCAGTTGCGGCACGCGGATGAAATTGATGACGCCCACCAGGATGAAGTTGCCGGTGGCTTCCTGGCGGATGTCCTCGCACATGAGCGAGCATTGGAGGTCGGGGAGAATGCGGGTTGGGTTCATGGTTAGTAAAATCGTTGGCCCTTGGAATCGTTGAATCGGCCTGGAATGTGAGCGGTGTTGAGCTTGTTTCCGAAATTGCGTTTCTACGCTTCAACGTTTCAACGAATTCTCCGCCGCCCGCACGGTGTTCTGCATGAGCATGGCAATGGTCATCGGGCCGACGCCGCCGGGGTTGGGCGTGATCTGGCCGGCGACGGGCTGAACTTCGGCAAACGCCACGTCGCCTACGAGCCGTGAGCCCGTCTTGGCTTTTGCATCGGGCACGCGGTTGACCCCCACGTCAATCACCACGGCACCGGGCTTCACCATGTCGGCCTTGACAAACTCCGCCACGCCCAGCGCGGCGATGAGAATGTCCGCCCGGCGGCAATGCGCTTGGATGTCGCGCGTGGCGGAGTGGCAAATCGTGACGGTGGCATTGGCGTGCCGGTCCTTCTGGCAAAGCATCGCCGCCATCGGTTTGCCGACGATGTTGCCGCGCCCGAGCACCACGACTTCCGCGCCGTCGGTCTTCACGTTCGAGCGCGCAAGCAGTTCCTGAATGCCCGCCGGGGTGCAGGGCTTGAAGCCGGTCGGGTCGCCAAGCATGAGCTTGCCGACGTTCACCGGGTTGAAACCGTCCACGTCCTTCTCCGGCCGCACCGTCGCGTAAACAACCTCCTGCCGGATGTGCTTGGGTAACGGCGCTTGGACGAGAATGCCGTGCAGGCGCGGGTCGGCGTTGAGCTTGGCCAGCAAGGCGAGCAGTTCCGGCTCGCTCGTGGCTTCGGGGAGCACATGCGTTTCAGAGGCGATGCCCAGCTCTGTCGAGGTCTTCTCCTTCCGCCCGACATAGACCTTGGAGGCCGGGTCTTCGCCGACACGTACGAATGCCAAGCCAGGCTGAATGCCCCGCGCTTTCAGCGCGGCGATGCGCTGGGTCAGTTCACCCTGGATTTGGGCGGCAATGGCGCGACCGTCAATGAGGTTGGTCGCGGCCATCATTCGATGACTTGAATCCGTTGAATCGTCAGCACGGGCGTGCTCTTCCAGCGCGAGTCCAACGCTTCCTCACCTGTGACCACGATCCGCAGGCCCTTGTAGTTGGCCAAATTGAGATTGGTCGAGGTCGTATAGAGATAATTGACCGTCCGACCGGTGGCCGGATTGACGAGGATGAACGGCGTCGGCGCCTGCACGCTCCACGAACTGCGGACCACGCCTTCGTGGGACACAATCCGCGGCGGCAGCGGTTCGTCGGCCTTCGCGCGATCGGTCGGCACCTTGCGGGCCGCCATGTCCGCCATCGTCTCGCGCAACGCCTCGCGCGACTTGGCAACGGCTTCGGAGTCGGGCTGCGGGGCCGGCGTGGCGGGCACGTCCTTGAACAGGGCCGGTTCCAACGTTGCGGCAACGATCGGCGGCTCCTTTACGGGGGCAGTCTCGGTCGGGGGCGGGGTTGCGGGTGCCGGTTCGGGCGTAACGGGCGCAGGTTGCGGGGCTGGCGTGGTTACCGCCGGCGCGGGTTGCGGCGGCGGCACGACCGTGGCGGCCGGCTGTGGCGAGGGAGTGGCGGCCACCAACGTCGCGGCCGGCGGTTCCTGCTTCAAGTACTGTGAGGCGACAAACGCGTAGGCGGTCTTTGGCGCTTCGATCTGCATCCAGTCGCCCTTGACTGCCCCAGCCTCGGCCACCTCGTCACCTTTCTCGATCAGGCCGACAATGCTGAAATTCTCGCCCGGACCGGAGCGGAGGTTGAGCCGCCGGGACGTCACGGTCTTGTTTTTGGTATCCACGAACATCGTGTTCACCCACACCTTCGTCCCCGCGGGCAGGCTGATGCGCGCCCAACGCGCGGGTTCATCGGCCGCCGGCTTGTCGAGGATGATCTCTTCCAGCACAGTCACGGTGTCGCCCGCCTTCAACTGGGCGACGCGCTCGCTGCTCAACTTCGCCTGGCCACGCATGTTGACATTGTCGGTGTTGACCGTGGCGGGCCCGGGCACGAGCGGCACGGCGGGCGCAGCCGGCTTCTTCGGGGCTGCAGCGGCGGGCTTGGGCGCGGCCTTCTTCTGGGCGACGGTCTTCTTCTGGGCGGGCGCCGGCTGGGTGGGCGCTGCAGCGGGCTTCTTCTCCGGTTTAGCCGGAGCGGCAACGGTGGCCGGTGCAGGCGCGGAGGCAGCGGGTGCCGGCGCCGGCACGTTCGTGACGGTTTGGGCCAACACGCTGCTGGAAACCAAGGCTGTGAAAGCCAACATCAAACGCGTTTTCATAACGGGTTCAGTAGAGTTTTAATCTCAGGTTCTGTCAATGTCCGCCATTTGCCGGGCGGCAATTCGCCCAGCTTGATCCGACCGATCTGCGTGCGCACGAGGCGCAACACGTTCAAACCTTGCGACTCGAACAGCCGGCGCACCTCACGGTTCTTGCCTTCGGCCAGTTCCAGGTCCACCACACTGCGGGAATTACTGGCTGAAAGCAGCCACACGCGCTCCGCTTTGAGGCGCTCGCCTTTATGCCAGACACCCGCCGTGAACTGTTTCAGCATCGTGGCGTCCACACGGCCTTCCGCGGTGACGACGTAACGCTTGCGAACTCCGTAGCGCGGGTGGGTCAGGCGCAGGGCGAATTCTCCATCGTTCGTCAGGAAAAGCAATCCTTCCGTGCCGTAGTCCAGCCGGCCTACCGAATACAGGTTGTCCCACTCCTTGGGCAATAAGTCATACACCGTCGCCCGCCCCGCCTCGTCCTTGCGGGAACAGACACAGGCCGCGGGCTTGTGGAGGACGATGTAGGCCTTGCGCCGGATTCGCACTGGCTTGCCGTCAAGCGTGACCTGGTCGTGCGCGGGGTCGACCTTCGACCCCAGCAGCCGGACCGGCTGGCCATTGACGCACACGCGCCCGGACTCAATGATCTCCTCACAGGCACGGCGCGAGGCCACGCCGGCTTCCGCGAGGAATTTCTGGAGGCGAGTGCTCACGGCGTTAAACCGTCAAAGCGTCAAAGCATGAAACGTTGAATCGGCGTACCGATCCAACGGTTCAACGTCTCTACGATTGAACGGTATTAGGCGACGGCCGCCTTGGTCTTGCGCAGACCGGTAATCCGGCCGCCTTCCTTCCACTCGCCGCGTTTCTTGAGGATTTCGACGCGCTCAAAGCGCTTCAGGACATTGCGCTTGCCACCGAGGGTGGACGCCGCGCGCAGACTGCGATGCTGTGACATAAAATCGTTTTGTTGTGCTTTTGCCGTAAGGGCAACCCGTCCGGTATCGGAAGCGGGCGTAGTTAATACCATGCCCGCACCCCAAAAGCCAATCGCGAAATGCGGTGGGCGGAAAGGGTCGCCCGGCCAACCGCTTTCCCTCTGGCCTACTGGCCGAGCCTCCTACTAGACTTGGCGCTTGAACGCTATGTATTCGCCAAACCAGGAAGAATTTCTGCAGCTCGCGGCGCAGGGAAACTTGATTCCGGTGACCTGCCGCATTCTGGCCGACATCGAAACGCCACTCTCGGCCTATCGCAAGATTCGCGGGCAGGGCGAATCGTTCCTCCTCGAATCGGTGGAAGGTGGCGAACACTTGGGCCGCTACTCGTTTGTGGGCTGCACGCCGCGCGCCGTCATCAAGCAGACCGGCAGCCGCGTGGAGGTGCTGGAGAACGGGAAGATCGTGGAGACGTTTGTGGTTGAACGGAGCGCGGCTCTCCGAGCCGCAGTAGGTCCGCAATCGGGAGCAGCGCACGAATCATCCAGCCCCTCAGCCGGTGGGAGTGCTGCGGCTGGGACACCCGCGCTCCAAGTCCGCGACGGCCTCGAAGTCGTCGAGCGCGTGATGAAGCGTTTTCGGCCCGTGGACGTGCCCGGCCTGCCGCGTTTCACCGGTGGCGCCGTGGGCTTCATCGGCTACGAGTTCATCCACGACGTCGAACCCGTCGTCCCACGCCCGCCCCAAGACGAACTCGGCACGCCGACGCTCTATTTTTTCGTCGCCGACCAATTGCTTATCTTTGATCGCGTGGCCCAGACGATCACGGTGTTGGTCAACGCCGCGCTCGACGAAGCCGCATCGCCTACCGAGGCTTACGAGAACGCCGTCAGCGAGATCGAACGCCTGCTCTCGCTGCTCGAACAGCCCACCGAGCACCGGCCCGCTGCCTTGCCGGCCGAAGTGCCGCCGGCGCCATTTGAGTCCAACGTCGCCAAGGAGAAGTTCCTCGCCAACGTCGCGAAGTCGAAGGAATACATCACCGCGGGCGACATCATCCAAGTCGTCGGCTCGCAACGCTTCTCCACACCGGTGAAGGCCTCGCCGCTCGACGTATACCGCGCCGTCCGTTCGGTAAACCCGTCGCCGTATCTGTTCCTGCTGGAACTGGACGGCTTTTCGCTCGTGGGCGCGTCGCCGGAAATCCATGTCCGCTGCGAGGAGCGAAAGGTGGAGATTCGCCCCATCGCCGGCACGCGCCGCCGCAGCAAGAACGCCGCGGAAGACGCCGCGCTTGAGAAGGAACTCCTCGCCGACCCGAAGGAACGCGCCGAGCACGTCATGCTCGTGGACCTTGCCCGCAACGACCTCGGCCGTGTCTGCGACTACGGGACGGTGCAGGTGAAGGACCTGATGATCATCGAGCGTTACAGCCACGTCATGCACATCGTGTCGAGCGTGGAAGGCCGGCTGGCGGTGGACAAATCACCCTACGACCTGATGCGCGCCACGTTCCCGGCGGGCACGGTCAGTGGTGCGCCGAAAATTCGCGCCATGCAGATCATTTCCGAGTTGGAAGGCACGACGCGCGGGCCGTATGCCGGCTGCGTGGGCTACTTCAGTTTCAACGGCAACCTCGACACCTGCATCACCATCCGCACCGCACTGCTGAAGGACGGGAAGGCTTACGTGCAGGCCGGCGGCGGCTGGGTGAACGACTCCACGCCGGAAGGTGAGTTTCAAGAGACCGTGAACAAGGCCAAGGCGATGCTCAAGGCGGTGGCACTGGCGGAGTCGTTTGGGGAAACGGCGTAGCAGCCGAGGCGAGTCGGCTCTGACTGCTCTCCTTTAGACGGAGCGAACTTGCGTCCGCTGCTACGAGCCGCTTCGCATCAACCTCACGGATTGAACAGCCGGAAGAACCGATTCTCCGCAGACGGAGTGACGATGAGAGTTTTGGCCGTCCCGTCGTCTTGAATTGGGTCGGGCGCAGCAACTTGGCATTCAGAAGAACGGGTTGTGCGCCTGCTCCTCGGCCACCGTCGTCAAGGGGCCGTGGCCGGGACACAACAGTGTGTCGGCCGGCAGCGAGAGGATGTGTTCCCGCACTTTCTGTCGCGCCAGGTCCCAAGATTGATTGCCACGTCCGATCGAGCCTGCGAACAAGGCGTCGCCCACGATGGAGACAATCGGTGCGTCCTCGGGCCAGTTGCCGACGACGTAGGTCACGCCGTCTTCGGCGTGGCCCGGCGTCTCGCAATGCGTGATGCGCAAGCTTCCGAGCGGGACGCATTCGTTCGGTTGGTTTCGCTGGTTTGGCGGCGCGTTCTTCGAGTTTGAGTGCAGTCTAACCTTCGGAAACGCCACTCGCACTGCGTCCACCGCAGCGACGTGGTCGTGATGTGCGTGGGTGATGAAGAGATGCCGCAACAGGAGTTGGTGAGCCTCAATCTCGGCGAGCGCAGCGTGGACGTTCCAGCCGGTGTCAAACAACGCGGCGTCTCGCGTCACCTCGTCCCAGATCAGAAACGCATTCACCGCCATTCCACCGTCGTTGGTGGTGAACATCCGGAACTCCCGCCATGCCGTCAGGTCCTTGGGCAACGGCAACCAGCCGTTGGCAATGCCTTCCAGCTTCGTGACATTCAGGCCAAGCACGCCCGCCAGCGCGCCCAGGTCCGGACGCCGACCGATGAGGCCGGACGCTTCCAGGGCGGCAAGCTCGGCCTCGCTGAGTCCTCCTGCCCGGGCCGCCTGCGCGCCGGACACGCCCGACATCGCGCGCGCCTTGCGGAGGATGTCGCCCAGATGATCTTCGAGGTTCATGCCGAAACGGTAACCGGGTGGAAGGTTGACGCAAGTGGCATGTGCGCGCTTGCCTGCTTTCGCGCATCACGCGTTGGACTTGCTGCGCTTAAGGAGTGGGCAGGTCAAAACGCCCTGCCGTCAGCCCAGGGCCTGACCGCGAACGGCACCTCAGAATTTCCTGCCTGAGCCGGAACTCGAAAAACCCGAGACGAAGCGCGGGGCGTCGGACGGATTCGCCACGCGCCACAGATAGACCACCAGTCCGCCCAGCATGATCAGGTTGATCCCCTGTGCCACACCGTGCCAGATCGCCAGCGACCGCGCGGCGGCGGCGCGAGTTTGTGGCGCGGCGTTCACGGCGTACTTGGTGGTGTGTAGGCGTTTGATCTTGGGCTGCATTCCCAGATCGCCGACCAGGCCCAGGACCAGCAACCCTACCAGCAGATACCCCGTAAAGCCGCGCATGGGCCGGCCCAGGTAGAGCCATTCTGCGAACAGATGCAGCGCCGCGATCGCGCCGCAGATGAGCTGGAGCGCGAAGAGTCGGGCAATCAAAACCTGGGCAATCGCACCGGAGAAGTAAGGATAGTTCCTCGGACCGAGCAACGTCTTCATGTCCTCCGAGAACACTGCCGGACCGGCGCCGAACGTGAAGAACACCGCCGCGCCGATCCAGACGGCGGCGTTGAGCAAACCCACGAATCGCAGAAAGCCGATCACGGATGGGACGGTAGGGCGAAAGCGCAGGCCTGCCAAGTCTGGATTGGATGCGCCGGAATCCGAACCCGCGCCGCGCCGACGCTTGGAACGGGCCTGTGTGCATGACAACCGTGAACGCCTGGCCAGCGGGTTTTGTGAGCAACGGGAGTCCCGCGCCGCGGTGGTGGAACCGAGGATCAAGGTTTCCAGCGCAACGTGGCAGCTTCGTCTGGCGTCACAACCATGGCGCGGCCATCGGCCATCGCGACTGCCACGCCGCCCGGCCTCTTGGCCAGCAACTCCGGACCGCCCGCCAAGTTCCAGCCGGGAGTTGCGGTCTCGAAGAAGACCACTAGATCGCTAGGGGGCATGTTAGCCCTCGAATAGGCGTGTCCGGCAATTTGCGCGTTAAGGGCGAATACTGTGTTAGTGGGAGTCACCGGCCAAAGCTTGCCGCCGACATTCAGAGTCTCGCACCACTTCGAGGCCGGAGGAATCTGTTTCTGAATCATCGCCGTGAAGATGAGTGTCTTGGCCTGTATCTGCAGGTCGGGAAGGCCGGCGCTCGCCTCTTGGATGCGGTCAACTGTGGCAGCGATTCTTGCCGCCGGATCTGGTTCCCGCATGGCGGAGCGCAGACGCTTCCATCCGACAATCACAAGTAAACCGGCGATCAGAACGAGTATCGTCCCGATGGCCACTGCGGTCTTCGTCTTCGTCGTGTTCATGATTCTTGTTCCTTCACAACTCAAGACGCTGCCGCCCGGATATTTTGTCTGGCGACTTCACCCGGAAGAAGTCGCCCGTCACCGGGCAGCGCCGTTGAGGGGGCGTGAGATTCGAAGGACCGATTGTGTCAACGACTTTGCCTGCTCATGTCGGGACTGATGTTCGACCTTTCCGCGCGGACGAAAACCTTGTCCGCCCGCCGGCTTGGGCTAGCATGGCCCGGCATTGATGGCAAACGCGCCTCGCATTCTCATTGTTGACGACGACGCCGGCCAGCGCAGCTTGTTGGATTCATTCCTGCGCGGGCAGGGGTTTGAGACGGTGGTGGTCGAGTCCGGCCCCAAGGCGCTCGCCGCGCTCCGAACGCAAGTGGTCAACATGATGATCTCCGATGTTCGCATGCCGGGCATGTCGGGCCTGGAAACGCTGCGGCAGGCCCGCAAGGAATTCGCCACGCTGCCGGTGCTGCTGGTCACCGCCTACGCCGACGTCAAAGAAGCGGTCGGCGCCATGCGCGATGGTGCGCTCAATTACCTCACCAAGCCCATCGACCTGGATGAACTGCTGAGCACCGTCCGCCAAGTGACCGGCGTGAGTGGCCGTGCTTCGCTGAAGCTGGCGGAGGATCGCGAACTGCCTGCCACCGTGGTGGCCCACAGCCCGCAGATGCAGGCGTTGTTCCGCGATGCGTCGCTGATCGCGGCCTCGGAGACGCGGGTGTTGATCACTGGTGAAAGCGGCGTGGGCAAGGAAGTCTTGGCGGACGTGATCCACGCCTGGAGCACGCGTATGGCCGGTCCGTTGGTGAAAGTGAACTGCGCTGCGATCCCGGAGACGCTGCTGGAAGCCGAGCTGTTCGGTCATGAAAAGGGCGCATTCACCGGCGCGGTGAGCCAGCGCATCGGACGTTTCGAGCAGGCGAAGAACGGCACGATCTTTCTCGACGAAATCGGTGAGATGTCGCCGGCGTTGCAGGCGAAGTTGCTGCGCGTGACGCAGGATGGCCGCTTCCAGCGCGTGGGCTCGAATGCCGAGATTCACACCAACGCCCGCATCGTGGCCTCCACGAACCGCAACCTGGAGGAGGCGGTGAAGACCGGCGGCTTCCGCGAGGACTTGTTCTACCGCTTGAATGTCGTGGAGTTGAACATCCCGCCGCTGCGCGAACGGCGCGACGACATCCTGCCGCTGGCGAGCGCCTTCATCGCGGGCTTCACGCAGGGTCGGGCGCGGTTTTCCGCCGCGGTGGCGGAATGCCTCACGGCCTACGCCTGGCCAGGCAACGTGCGCGAACTGCGCAATGTGATGGAACGAGCGTCGCTCCTGTGCCGGGGCGAAATGGTGCTGCCCGAACACCTGCCGGCACGGCTGAGCGGCGGTGTCGTTCCTTCCGCCAACGGCAGTAACGACACTGCCCGGCTGGAGGAAATTGAGCGCCACACGATTCTACAAACGCTACGCCGGAATCAGTTCAATCGTACGGAAACAGCGAAGGCCCTGGGCATCAGCCGCCGGACGCTCGTTTACAAACTCCAGCGCCTGCGCGAGGCGGGCTGCGAAGTGGACGCGCCGACGAGCTGAATTCGGAGGGCACCTTTCCCACCGTGCCTGGCCTCAGGCGGTGAAATGCGCCAGCAACTCAGACTTGTCGAGTTTGGTCAGGTCCGCGGAGAGGTTCTTCTGGATCTTGCCCCGCGCTGAGGCCGGGAGTTCCTCGATCAACTGGTGATTGATTTCCTTGCTGGCAGCGAGCAGGCAATGCTCCACGCCCGGCCGGCTGACAACCGTGTTGAGCCGCCCGGCCAGTTGCCGGACCAGCCGTTTGCGATTCTCCAGCGCAATGTTGTGACGCTCGCCCGCCGACATGGCTGTCGCGCCGTTGGGTGGCCCGCCGCCGCGCGGAAACCGTCCGGACTGATCGGAGACTTTGTCCACCAGCCGCTCATGCGCGCCGTTGCAGTGAAACTCCTCCAGCAATTCCAGCCGGGGCGCGCTGTGCTGCGGATTGGGATCAATGCGATACGCCTTGAGACAGGCCAGGTCCGTCACCACGACGACAGTGTTCTTCATAGCAGTTTGAATCAACGGAACAACAGTAGCCCGCTCCTGCGCGCCGGGCAACCACCCAGCCCGGATTGATGCGCGCCATCGCCCGGTTGGGCAAAGAGGTTGTTGCCAGTTCCGGAACGCTCTGCTAAACCCGCCGCGTGTCCGGGAAGCTGCAACGACCGCGCGCATCCCGCCCGCTGCCTTCCCTCCGGCCCGGGCTCCGGGCTGGTTTCTCCCTCGTCGAACTGCTGATCGTCATGGCGCTGATCGTGATCTTTTACGTCATGCTGTATTCGCCGAGTTCGCGGTCGCATCAACGGCGGATGAAGGAGCAGTGCGGTCGCAATCTCCGCAACATCTACACCGCGCTGCAAACCTACGCCCAAGATCATGCCAGCGCCCTGCCGGTGGCGACGAACGCCACCACCAGCGAAGCGCCACTCAGTTTGCTGATTCCCCGGTATACCACGGGCTCGCAGTTCTTCATCTGTCCCGGCAGCGGCGACAAGGCCTTGCCCGATGCCACGCCGTTCGCCGACCGCAAGATCAGCTATGCCTATTACATGGGCTGGAAGTTGAGCGACGGAGCGGGCCACCCGTTGCTCTCCGACGAGCAGGTGAACACGCAGCCGAAGCAGGCGGGACAGCTCGTTTTCTCGCTGGATGGGAAGAAGCCCGGCAACAACCATCACCAATACGGTGGAGTCTTTCTGTTCTGCGACGGGGCCATCCAAACCAGCCCAACGGAATCCAAGTTCAACCTGATTCCGCCTACCAATGTCTTTCTCCTCAATCCTAAACCCTGACCATGCAGATCAAGATTCTGTGTCCGTGCGGAACGAAGTTCGCGTTCGAGGTTGAACCCACCAACGGTCGCATGCCGGTGCGGGTGCCATGTCCCGAATGCGGCAATGACGCCACGGAACTCGCCAATGCCGCCATCGCCGAGCAACTCACCCCAGCCGGCGGCAGCCCGCCGGCGCCAGCGCCGCAGCCGTCCGCGCCGCCGAAGGTCCGCGTGCGGGCCGTCATGTCCAAACCAGCCGAGGCGGCGGCGGCGACCCCGCCGCCAACCCCACCAACTTCTGGCGAGGATTCCAGCCAGCCACGCGTCCGATTAGCGGGGACAGCCGAAGGCGAAGCCACCTCTGACACGGCGGAAGGGCAGGTCGTATTCTGCTCGCATCATCCCACCGATCGCGCCACCGAGTATTGCCGGGTTTGCGGCAAGCCGATCTGCCCGCAATGCATGGAGCTCTTCGGCTACGTCTGCTCCGTGTATTGCCGCAGCAAGGCAGAGCGTGAGAAAATGGAACTGCCGCGTTACGCCCAGCAACGCAGCGTGATCGCCGAAGCCGCCAGAGCGAAGGTGCGGATGGCGATGACGGGTGTGGCGGCCCTGGTGGCGCTGCTGTTGGCGGTTTGGGTTTGGTGGACGTTCTTCGGGACGCGTCCCCGCGTCGTTTACTCGCTCAAGATTCCCAAGACCGACCGGGGCGTCATCTACGAGATGCTTAGTCCCACAGGGATTCTGGTGCTCAAAGAGCAGCAGCTTGCCTTGCTAGACATCACACAGGGCAAGGAAGTGTGGACAACCACTTTGGTAGCTGCGAAAGGCAACGGGACGCCGGTTTCCGCGCCGGCGGCCGCGAAGAAGAAGGAAACGCCCAAGCCATCCGCCGGGCCGACGGCCGAAGTAGCGGCGGGCAAGTTGGCGGCCGAAGCTGCCCGCACTGCTTCCGGCCAAGCCAAGCCCGAGACGTCGGACACGGAAGACGAGGAGGATGATTGGGACCTGCGATCGCACGAAGCACCCACATTGGTGTGTATCAGCGGTGGCAACGCCTGGCTGCAATTCCCCGATCGGCTGGTGGCCTACGATCTCCAGACCGGCACCCGTAAACAGGAAGTGCCGTTGACGCAGCCGGTGTCCGACTTGACGCACAGCGAGTCAGGCATCGTGGCTGTCTCGGGCGAGGAGCGCGGTTTCCGCACCGTCACCTTCGTCAACCTTCCGGCGGGCACGGTGAGGTCGGAACAGGTTGCGCCCGCCCAGAACACGAGCCTCACACTCCCCCGCAGCGGCGCGGACGCCCGGGCGACTGCGGTGGCGTTGGCTGTCAATGAAGAGGATTTACCGGATTCTGGACCGCTTCGCCTGCGGGACGATTTCCTGGTGTCTGGTTCCGGCATGGTCCACTACCGAACGCGATTGATCGAACACCAGACCGTGTGGCGGCAAGCCATGAAACCCAAGCCGGAGAAGTCCATTGTGGACAGCGGGCGGCTCTCCGCAGGGCAGAGTCTCGACGCGGTCCAGGAGTTGATGAACGACATGGCCCGCTCGTCCGGCGGCGACAAAATCGAAGAGGATGTAAGCCGCTATCAAGTGACCCTTCGCCGGTTGGCAGGTGCGGAGGCGCCGGAATGGAGCGGGGAAGTCATCGGCCCGCCCTGCTTCTTTACGCTCAAGACCGTGGACGTCGTTTGCGGCGGCAAGCAAGTCATCGTGCTCGACAAGAAGAACCAAAAACGCTGGCAGGTCACCAACACTTTCAACCTGGACCGCGGTTTTTCGTTGGGTCGCAGGGACGAAAAGCTCGCCCCCTGTGTGGAGTCGGCGGACGCGCTGTATGTATTTGACCAAGGCATGCTGACGTGTTTCGAACTCGCGAGCGGCCAGGCGCGTTGGCGCTTGACCAGTGTGGGCATCTCTCGCGTGCAACTCGATGGCGAGGGCCAGCTCTACGTCAACACCACCACCGCCTCGGTGGAGGCGATTGATTATCCCAAACAGATCAACATTTACGAGAAGGTGCGGCCCGTCATCCTGAAGGTAGACCCCGCCAATGGCAAGGTGCTCTGGAAAGTGGAAAATATCGCCGACGAATGCATCCTGTCGGGCAAGTTCGTTTATGCGGCGCGCTCGTCATCGGGAATGCTGGGCACGGGTTCGCACTTCAATCTTTACCGGCTTAATCCCGAGAACGGCAAGGAGCTGTGGAATTACTACCAAGAACGCTGGCCGCGCAACACCGGCTACCAAGGCAATCGGTTCATGTTGCAGTGGAAGGACGAGGTGCAGGTGCTGAAGTTTCTGACGCTCTGAGTGGTCCATCATGAATCCGCCCGCCGTCCAACTGATCCTAAACGTCTTGCCGGACTTCGAAGCGATGAGCCGGGCAGCTGCAGACTTCCTAGTCACCCAAGCGCGGCATCAACCGGAGACGCTGTTTTGTTTGGCGACTGGCGCCTCGCCGGCACGGACTTACGAGTTGCTGGTCGCGCAGGGGATCGAACAGCCCGCAATGCTCAAGCAGGCACGCTGGCTGAAGCTGGATGAATGGGGCGGGCTGACAATGGATGATCCGGGAACGTGCGAAACATACATCCGCTCAAAGATCATCGGACCTTTGCGGGTCGCACAAGAACGCTTCTTTGGGTTCCACAGTCAGCCGGCGGATTCCGTAGAGGAATGCCGACGGGTGGCGAACTGGCTGCTGACAAACGGGCCGATTGATGTCTGCGTGCTGGGCGTGGGCACGAATGGCCACCTGGGCTTGAACGAGCCCGCCGCTACGCTTCAACCCGGTCCGCACGTGGCGAGGCTTTCCGAAACCTCGGTCACGCATTCGATGCTCCAGTCGGCGCGAAGCCGACCGCAGTTTGGGTTGACGCTTGGCATGGCCGATTTGCTGCAAGCGCGCAAAATCGCCCTGCTCGTGAGCGGCAGTCACAAGGCAGAGCCGCTGCGCCGGTTCTTCACTCGCGAGATCACTACGCACTTCCCCGTTTCATTCCTGTGGCTGCATCCCGCGGTGACGATCTTCTGTGACCGCGCGGCTGCGGCGCTGCTCGATCCGACCTGTCTTCCTTGAACTGCCGCCCAACGAACACTCCTCCATGAAAGAACCCGTCCAAGTCGGTCTCGTCGGTTC
Source organism: uncultured Verrucomicrobiota bacterium (assembly GCA_964634255.1). Taxonomy (GTDB): domain Bacteria; phylum Verrucomicrobiota; class Verrucomicrobiia; order Limisphaerales; family MWDV01; genus MWDV01. Next base: position 18,587 of record CAZWJC010000094.1, read on the forward strand.
GCAGTTCATCTCCACCATTCACGCGGACGCGTTGCAGCGCTGCTCGCACTGTGAAATCGCTGCCGTCGCGTCGCCCACGCGCAAGCATGTGAAGTCGTTCGCGAAGAAGTTCGGCATTCCGCGGGCGTTTACGGATTACCGCAAGATGCTCGCGTTGCCGGAGCTGGACATGATCGTGGTGGGCGCGCCCAACCACGTGCATTGCCAGATCGCTCTGGACGCCGCTGCTGCCGGCAAACACGTCGTCATGGAAAAGCCGCTGTGCCTCAACCTCGCCGAGGCGGACCAGATGATCGCCGCGTGCAAGCAGGCCAAGGTGAAGTTGATGTATGCCGAGGAACTGTGCTTTACGCCCAAGTATGTTCGCCTGAAGAAGCTCCTCGACGACGGAGCGTTGGGTGTGCCCACCCTGATCAAGCAATCCGAGAAACACGACGGCCCGCACGCGGCGCACTTCTGGGATGTCGAGCGCTCGGGCGGCGGCGTGACGATGGACATGGGCTGCCACGCCATCGAGTTCTTCCGCTGGATGCTCGGCCGGCCAAAGATCAAGTCGGTCTATGCGCAGATGAGCACGCAGGTCCACGGCGCGAAGACCAAGGGCGAGGACAACGCGATCCTGCTCGTCGAGTTCGAGAACGGCGTGATCGGTCTCGCGGAGGAAAGCTGGACCAAGCCGGGCGGCATGGATGATCGGGCCGAGGTCTATGGCTCAAAAGGTGTGGCGTATGCCGACCTGCTGCACGGCAACGCCATTACGGCATACAGCGCCGGCGGCTATGGCTACGCGGTGGAGAAGGCCGGCTCGACCCGGGGCTGGAGCTTCCCAATCTACGAGGAGGCGTGGAACTACGGCTTCCACCAGGAGATGGCGCACTTTGTGGATTGCGTGAGATTCGATTTCAAACCAGAAGTCACTGGGGAAGACGGCCGCGCCGTGCTCGAAGTCATCTTTGCCGCCTACGAATCCGCGCGCACGGGCAAGAAGGTGAAGCTGCCGTTCAAGACGAAGGCGGCGAAGCCGTGGGACCTGTGGGGAAAGCGCTGAATGCGTTGCTTAAGCCATGGACAACAAGGTCGCCAGTAGTCGGCTTCGCGTCTGCACGCGTTTGAGCGCAAGAGTGGGACTGTTGGTGGTTCTGCTTTGGTGCTGCAATTGGACTTTCGCCGCGACGGCCACTGCCAGCGCGCCCCAGACCGAAACCAACAGAGTTGCGTTTGGAATTCACTGGCCGCCCAAAGCCCCATCAGAAGCACAACGGCCCGAGGAGCGACCGCTCCTCAGCGGGTCCGTGATCGTTCGGTCGGAACAACTCTCCGACGGCGGCTTCGTGGCGCACTTGCGGTTGCTGTTAAGCCGCCCCTCAGATGAGGCCGGGCGTGCGTTCTGGAATTCACGTCTTGCCTATCCTGAATACGATTGGATGCGGTATGTGCGGGTTTGGGATCGGGACAACCAATGGCTCTGGCCGAATCTGCCGTATTTGCTCAGGCTCCATGGAATTGAGCGAGTGGAGCGTTACGGCGGTGTGGACCCCGGAAAAGGAGTGGACAACGATTTCGCAGCAGTTCTGATCCGGAAATATGTCGAGCCCGGCGAGCAAGAGGATCAGGTCACCAAGGACCGGCCAATCGTGTCTGCTGAGTGGTATCCGGTAGGCACGTCCAACGTGGTGAACAAGCAGACCATTGTGCATGCAACACAGTCAGACGAGTTCACGCTTCATCTCGGCATGCCCCAAGGGCAGGTTCGAGGGATGGCTTCGATCTGGCTCATCTACGCTGACTTCATGGGCGCCAGACTGCCGGACACGTGGCCCAAGTCTCCTGAGTGGGCCGGGGGCATTTTGGCCTACTTCGAAATGCGGTGGAACTTGGACGCCGAACCCGGACGGCGAATCAGCCTTCAACAACAGTCGCCGAATCGAGGCGCAGGATATGACTGGGAGCGATGGGCGACCCGGACCCGAGCAGCGTGGGACTCCAGAGGAACGGCGAAGCTCTCGGATTTCGACGCGGGCAAAACCGACAGCTCGAAATTCAATCAACCCGGGAACGCTGGATCCGGCGCTTTGACGAATGCCGCACCATCGCAGCAGTGAGCCATTCAGTTGAACACGATTTACCCAAGCCCAAGATAGCCCCAGCCATGAGGACCATGCCCAAGTTCCAATCGCACATATTCACCCGCCGCCAGTTTCTTCGCGCCTCTGCCATCGCCGGCGCCGCCTTCTCCATCGTCCCCCGCCACGTCCTCGGTGGCGCGGGCGAAACGCCGCCAAGCGAGAAGTTGAACATCGCGGGCATCGGCATCGGCGGACAGGGCGGCGCGGATTTGGAGGAACTGAAAGACCATGACATCGTCGCCCTCTGCGACGTGGATTGGGCTTACGCCGCGCACACGTTCAAGAAGTATCCCGACGCCAAACGCTACAAGGACTTCCGCGAGATGCTCGACAAGGAAAAGGGCATTGACGCCGTGGTTGTCGGCACGCCGGATCACATCCACGCGGTGGCCACGATGGCAGCGATCAAGCACGGCAAGCACGTGTATTGCGAGAAGCCGCTCACGCGGACGGTCTTCGAGGCGCGGTCGGTGGCCAAGGCGGCGGCGGAGGCGAAGATCGCCACGCAGATGGGCAACCAAGGCATGGCGTTCGAGGGCAACCGGCTCATCAAGGAATGGATTTGGGGCGGCGTCATTGGTCCAGTGCGCGAAGTCCACGTGTGGTCGGATCGCCCGACGCATCGCGGCAAGATGCCGCTCTGGTGGCCGCAGGGCATCGAACGTCCCACCGACACGCCTCCCGTGCCCGACACGCTGGATTGGGATCTCTGGCTCGGGCCCGCGCCGTGGCGACCATATCATCCGGCCTACGTGCCGTTCAAATGGCGAGGCTGGTGGGATTTCGGCTCGGGCGGCCTCGGCGACATGGGCATCCATAATCTCGCGCCGGTGTTCGACGCGCTGAAGCTCGGCCCACCGGTGAGCGTGCATGCGAGTTCGACGCCGGTGTTCAAGGAAACCGTGCCGGTCGCGGCGATGGTGCATTACGAGTTTGCCGCGCGCGGCGACATGCCCGCGGTGAAGCTGCATTGGTACGACGGCGGTCTGCTGCCGGAGCGGCCGGAGGAACTGGAAACAGACCGCCCGCTCGATCCCGAGGACGGCATCATCTTCATCGGCGACAAAGGCAAGATTCTGGTGCGCGGCTGGGGCGGCGAAAGCCCGCGGTTGCTGCCGGAATCCAGACACCGCGAGTTCAAGTTCCCGGACAAAACGCTGCCGCGCTCGATCGGTCATCACGCCGAGTGGGCGAAGGCCTGCAAGCAAGGCACGCCGACCGCTTCGAGTTTCGCCTTCGCCGGGCCGCTGACGGAGGCGGTGTTGCTGGGTAGCGTCGCCATTCGGATGGAGGGCGAGAAGCTGCTGTGGGATGCGGCGAATCTCAAAGTGACCAACTCACCCGAGGCAACCGCGCTGCTGCACTATCCTTACCGAGCTGGCTGGGCACTGTGATGGCAATGAACTACTACGACTTGGTGCCGCGAGACAATCTGGTGGCAAACTCATTCGTCGCAGAAGAATGGGATCTGAAGTCATTTGATCCCGACGACTTCCTTCGCGCAAAGCGCATCGAGAAATGGCCGGCGGATGTTCGCTTCATCGCATCCACGCCAGAGATGGATGGCGACCTGGACGATTTCGTCGTCAACAACGCGATGGTGCCGCTCGTAACGCCGCGTCTGAAGCAGCTCATCGAAGAGGTAAGGACGCCTCCGATCCAATGGCTGCCTGTTCAGGCGAGATTTTCATCTGGACGACTTGCTCGCTGCTTCATCCTCCATTTCCTGGAGCACGTCCAAGCGCTGGACCTGACAAAGACAGTAGTGGAAAGGCACAGCGCAGACTTCAGCGTGGTTGAGCTGCGCAATGAGATTTGCACTATCAGGATGCCGGTTCTACGGAGTGACCGGGTGGAGCAGTTGGACCTGTTTCGATGTCAGGAATTCCCGCTGTGCCTGTTTGCTTCAGAGCGTTTCCGAAAGTTGTTCAGATCACAGAAGATGACTGGTGTGAGCTTCGACAAAGTCAGGCTCTCTGGGGCCTGAAGGAATCGCCCGTCGTTTCTGACACTTACGCTGCCTGCTCGGCGGCTTTGCGGCGCACCAAGGGCGGGCATTCGCCCAGCACCACGGGCTTGGTGATCTTCACGTGGACGACGTCGTCGCTGCTGGGCACGTCGTACATCA
>CAZWJC010000095.1:0-22824 GCA_964634255.1 uncultured Verrucomicrobiota bacterium
GCGCTCAGCTACGGCGAACTGGCTGCCATGATGCCCCGAGCGGGTGGCCAGTATATTTACCTCCGCGAAGCCTTCGGACCGCTCTGGGGCTTCCTCTACGGCTGGACGCTGTTCCTGGTCATCCAAACCGGCACCATCGCCGCCGTGGCGGTGGCCTTTGCGCGATTCCTCGGAGTGCTGGTCCCGTCCGTCTCGCCAACTCACTGGATCGTGCCGCCGCTCCACCTCTCGGCGGGTTACACCGTCAGCCTCTCGACCCAGCAATTCGTGGCGATCCTGGTCATTGCGCTGTTGACGGCCCTCAACATGCGCGGCCTGCAACTCGGTAAGCTGATCCAGAACGTGTTCACCTCCGCCAAGACTCTGGCCCTGTTGGCGCTCATCTTCGTGGGCCTCTTCCTCGGGCGCAACAGCGCGGCCCTGCAGGCGAACTTCACCGACCTGTGGTCGCCCGCTGGCGTCTCGCCCGCAAGCTCCGATCTACCGTTTCTGGCCAGCGTATCAGCTACGAGCGGCGTGGTGGGCTTGCTCATCGCTATTTGCGTGGCCCAGGTGGGTTCGCTGTTCTCCTCCGATGCGTGGAACAACGTCACGTTCACCGCGGGCGAGGTACGCAACCCGCGGCGCATCGTCCCGCTCTCACTCGCACTGGGCACAGGGCTGGTCATCGGGCTCTACCTGCTCGCCAACCTCGCGTATCTGTGCGTGCTGCCGCTGGTTCAAATCCAGCATGCTCCAGACGACCGCGTCGCCACCGCCGCCATGGGCGTGACCTTCGGCGATGCGGGAGCGGTGATCATGGCCATCGCCATCATGGTCTCGACGTTCGGGTGCAACAATGGCCTGATCCTGGCGGGCGCGCGGGTCTATTACGCCATGGCACAGGACGGTTTGTTCTTCAAAGCCACCGGCCGGCTCAACACCCGGCATGTCCCCGCAACGGCGCTGGTGCTTCAGGGGCTCTGGACAGCGCTGTTGGTTCTGCCGCGCACCCGCATCCGCGATGCGGCCACGGGCACTGAGCGATACGGCAACCTCTACGGGACACTGCTCGATTACGTGGTATTCGCAGTGTTGATCTTCTACGTGCTGACGATCGCCGCCGTCTTCGTGCTGCGCCGAAAGCGGCCCAACGCGGAGCGACCGTATCGAGCGTTCGGTTATCCGGTGTTGCCCGCGTTGTATCTGCTGGTAGCAACGACCATCCTGTTGGTGCTGGCGGTATATCGAACACAAACCTCCTGGCCCGGCCTGCTTTTGGTGCTTTCTGGAGTGCCGGTTTACTTCCTTTGGCGGAAGACGTCGGTCGGATTGGAGCCCGGGTAACGAAGCGTCCGGCCCCCGCGAACGGCATACTGTCAAGCCACTCGATCGAATCCGCGCAAAGAGGCGGGCAGCTGTTGACCGGATGTAGCCTGTTCCTGCTGCGCCTTCTTTTGGGTGATCTGCTGCAGCGCCCGGGCTTCCATTTGGCCGGCGCGCGCGGCAACAGTCAAATCCTGTCCCGATGGGTCGCCCGTGGCATTCGCGGCGGAGCGCAGTTGCCGCGCCTTGGCGAGTGTCTCCTCCGGTGTGCTGCCGGGTGTGACGGTGATCCGCACCCGCCCGCCGACGGCGTACATCTTCCCGTCCGGCCCCATCTCGTAATCGTACTGCAGGCCACTAGCCATTCCTCCGGCGGCAGCCATGTGCTGGGCCTCATGGACCCGCACCTCGCGGTCGCGGGCAGCCAGGCGTGCCACTTCTGCCTGCTCTTCCAGCGTCAACTGTCGACCGCTTTTGACCGAGCCAATCGCTCTGACCTCTTCCATAAAACTCAACTCACCAAGGGAAACCAGCCGCCGGCACCATGCCGTATGGCCGAGTCATCGCCATACGGTTTATCGGCAATTTCGAGGGCAGTCTTGAGCTCAGTTTTGACGGGCAGCTAAACCGGTCGGTACGACTTGCCGCCGTGAGTTGGCGAAACTCGTGACAATTCGGAGGCCGACTTTCGGCTACTTCGCCGTGGCGACAGCGATGTTCGACGGCGCGCTCTCACCGCAGGCACTCACGGCAGTCACAACGTAGTAACACTTCAAGCCGGTGGGCACGGAGTCGGCATAGGTCGTTGCGGGCGCAATGGTCTTGAGCAAGACGTAGCTCCCTGCCACCCCGCTCGTGGAGCGGTAGATGGCGTTCTGCGTCACGCCCGGCGTGGTGGATTGCGTCCAGTTAAGCGTGATCTTCCGCCTGCCCGCGGTCGCGGTGAGATTGATGGGCGCGGCGGTGATCGTCGGCGCGAGCGGCATTGCGCTGAGCGCGTTGGAGGCCTCACTTTCCCCAAGCTCGTTGATCGCAGTGACCACATACTCGTAGGCCGTGCCGTTTATCACGGCAGCGTCAGTGTATGTGCAGCCGGCGACGCCGGATGCGACTTGAACGAAATCCCCGGCATCGGACCTACGCCAAACGGAGTAGCTGGCGGCGCCTTCGCTGGCAGCCCAGGTCAGGGTAACGATCTGATCGTCACCCGTGGCCGATTGCAGAACGGGCGACGCCGGCGGACTCGTCGCTGGACTCACATCGGTACAGATCAGCATGCGGTCCACAAAAAGAGAGTCCAACGCCACGTTACCCACGGTATGATCGGTATCGCGAACCCGCACATACAACGTTCCGGTCAGGTTCGCTGGCAGGGTGAACGTTTGGTATATGCCTTCATCCTGCGTCCCTTCCACCAATCCCATGTCTTGGTAGGTCAGGGCGTCGGTCGAATAGGCCAGCATGAAACCATCTCCATCGCTGCTCGCCGACTGGTGGGCCTGGAGGAAAAACAGCATGCTCCGGCCAGGCGTCAGTTGGAAAGCCCACGTGTGTTCCAAGGCGCTATAGCGGGTGGCGGGCTTGCCGCCGACCTGCTTCTCGGCCAGTTGTTCGAAGACCGAATCGTCCTGGCACGTGTTGGTGCAACCGCCGACCACCGTTGCGGTCACGGCCGATTCGCTCTGGGCATAGGAATAAACGAAGGGCGACGTCCTTGTCGGCGAACTGGCCGCAGACCAGCCGGCGTCATTCCACGCACGCACACGGTAGTAATACGAGGTGCCGGATGCCAAGCCCGCGTCTCTCACCGAAGTGACGTAGGCCGAAACCGTGCCCGCGACCGACCAAGTGACCCCATCCAACGAGCGTTCAACCTGGAAACCGGTCTCGTTCGTCGAAGAATCGGTCCAAGTTACCGTTACTTCCGTGTCAGACCAGGGCGAAGCCGCCAAGTTGATAGGGGCACTGGGCACGGGTTCCGCGGCAATTACCGTGACCACCAGTTCGTCACACGCGCTCAGCGCTCCATCCGTCGCCGTCAATCGCAGCAAATAAGTGCCGGCCTTGGAAAAACTGGCCGTCGCCGCGGCAGAACCGGCGTTGCTGAATGTCGCCGTGCCCGTGCCGCTGACCATTGTCCAGTTTACACTCACTGCACCTGGCGAGGTCGGCAGACCGTCATCCGCTACGCTGGCATTGAGCACGGCACTCGCCGGCAAGGTGATGAGCTGATCCGAACCGGCGTTCACCACAGGCGCCGTGTTGGCAGGCGCAATCGTGACCATCAGATCATCCGCCCCACTCAACAATCCGTCAGTGGCAGCCAAGCGCAGAACATACGTGCCAGCCTTGGAGAAAGTAGCTGTCGTGTTAGCCGATGCTGCATTGGCAAAAGTCACCGCACCCGCACCGCTCACCATCGTCCAAGTCACGCCCAATGCGCCCGGCACAGCCGGCAGACCGTCATCGGAAACCGTGCCCATCAGCGTGACGACGGCCGGGAGAGTGACGGATTGATCCGGGCCGGCTGAAACCAGCGGGGCGGCGTTCACTGCTGAGGAGGGCACGGTGTAAGCCACCTCGTTGGACGGCAGGCTTTCCTGACCGTCGGCGGTGTAAGCCGTAGCCACGAAGTAGTAGGTGACTCCCTCGGTCAGATTGGAAATGGTGGTGGAAGTAACGTTGCCCGTGTCCACGCGAGTCGTGTAGTTGCTGCTGATCGTGCCGAAGTGAATCGCATAGCCAGCCACCCACGCATCGGGACTGGGATCCCATTCCAAGGTAACAGCACTGGCGGTCTGAAGAACGGTCGCTACCGCAATCAAGGTCGCGGTCCACTGGCCGCGCCGGATGCGGCGCAGCGTCGTGCAAATCATTTCCAACACGGTGTCATGCGTATCGCCCCGCACCCGAGCAGTGGAGATGCCAGCAGCGATGTCTCGCTGTGCACCGACGGCGTTGTCCTACACACTACTTTGTTGCAAGCCGGAATTCCGTCACGGACCTCACTCATCCTCAGCAGAATCTGAGGACGGCGCTGTCAGGTGTCAGACAAACGCTGATTCGGAAGTCTTCGCTGGTGTGGTTGCCGCAACGCGCCATGCACTCCGATGTCGTCGGCGGGCTTGCCTGAAAATGATGCAGCACCAGTCTTGTCTCACGACGACGACCAATTGGTTTCAGAGCGCGGGCCAGGGCGTACCGTTTCTGTTGTCGCAGGAATTGGAAACTGGCAATCACTTCTTGGTCGTGTAGTCTGGAAGCCGAAACACAGAATGTCCAAATGAACAGCCCACATGAGCACGAAGATTCCCGATGAATTGAAGGCGGACGTCCCGCAGACGAAGTGGGGCAAAATCCTCGTCGCCACGCCGGTGGTGATGACCGTGGTGGCAACCTTGCTCGCGGGGCTGGCTTCCAGCGAAATGACCCGCGCCCAATACGATCGGTCGCTCGCCGCGCAGCAGCAGTCCAAGGCCGGCGATCAATGGAGTTTCTTTCAAGCCAAGAGACTGCGCGGCGCCATGCAAATCAGCACCCTCGATCTGCTGAAAAGCACCACGACCGTGCGTCCGCTGGATGAAGCCGCGCTCCGGTCGTTGGGCGAGGTGGATACCGCCACTGCGACGGCCCTGCTCAGAGGCGAGCTGCCCACAATCCCAGCCGCGAGCGCCGCCGACCCAGGGATTAAAACCGCGCTGGAGGCGGTGGAGGGCATGAAACCCGAGACTGAGATTCGGGCGCAACTCGCACAAGTCAAGGACGCGACTCTGGACGAAGCGCTCCGCGTCACCCGTGACCGAGCCGCCGGATACGACACCGTCCTTAAGCCGATCAACCAGGCCGTGGATCGCATCGAAAAGGCGCTGGCCGCTTCCGCCGGGGGCGAGTTGGCTCGGGACTTCACCGCGGCGCGCCTGCGCTACGCGGCCGCGCGCTATGATGCCGAGGCACGCCTGAACCAGGCCATCGCGAACCTTTACGAACTCCAAGTCCGAAAGAACAACATGTCCGCCGAACGCCACCACCGGCGCAGCGGAAGGTTCTTTTACGGCATGCTCGCCGCCCAGGCGGGGGTCATCATCGCCACGTTCTCGCTCGCCGCGCGGCAACGCAATTACCTCTGGGGACTGGCCGCGGCGGCAGGCGCAGCGGCCGTAGCTTTCGCCATTTATGTCTATCTTTGGCTGTGAACAAACCGGTCAGCCAAGGCAGAACGCTCCGCACACGTGGTGCGATTTTCTGTGGCTGGATTGAAGAGAAGTTCAGCCAGATAAGTCTAAGCGCCGTATGTTTCCGCAGAACCAGAAACTGTCCAACGATCCGAGTCAGCCCCCAGCCAACTCTCGATGAAAGCATCTGAAGACATGCAAACGAAATTCGACTCCTCGCCAATTACACGCCGCCAGTTCCTTGGCGGCGCTGCCGTCTCCGCCGCCGCCTTCATGATCGTGCCCAGCCGCGTGCTGGGCCGAGGCGGCGAAGCATCGCCCAATTCAAAGCTCAACATCGCCGGCATCGGCATCGGCGGCCAAGGCGCGCACGACCTGAGCCAGATGGAAAGCGAGCACATCGTGGCCCTGTGCGACGTTGATTGGGATTATGCTGGTCGGATCTTCAAGAAGTACTCCCAAGCCAAGCCGTTCAAGGATTACCGCAAGATGCTGGACGAGGTGAAGGACATTGACGCCGTGGTCATCGCCACGCCCGATCACCATCACGCGTTCGCCGCAATGGAAGCGATCAAACGCGGCAAACACGTCTATTGCGAGAAGCCGCTCACGCACTCGGTCTGGGAGGCGCGCCAACTCGCGAACGCCGCGCGCCAGGCGAAGATCGCCACGCAGATGGGTAACCAAGGGCAGGCTTCCGAGGAAACCCGCCAGCTTTGCGAAGCCGTCTGGGCTGGTGCCATCGGCAATGTGCTCGAAGCCCACATTTGGACCGACCGCCCATCGCAAGGGCTCTTCAAAGAATACTGGCCGCAAGGCGTGAGCCGCCCCACGGACACACCGGCCGTTCCGGACACTATGGCGTGGGATTTGTGGCTCGGCCCGGCACCAGCACGGCCCTATCATCCGATCTACGCGCCGTTCCGCTGGCGCGGTTGGTGGGATTTCGGCACCGGCGCGCTGGGCGACATCGGCTGCCACGCGTGCGATCCGGTTTTCCGAGCCCTCAAGCTCGGCGCACCCGTTTCTGTGCAGGGCGCTTCAACCCGCGTGAATGAAGAGACCTTCCCGCTCGGCTCGATGGTCACCTATCAATTCCCCGCCCGCGACGCGAGCATTCAGGTCAACAACTACCACATCAAAGGTCAGTCCGGCCGGGCAGCAGGGGCGGTCGCCATGCCCCCGTGCAAACTCGTTTGGTACGACGGCGGCCTGCGTCCGCCACGCCCCGACGGTTTGCCCGACGGGAAATTGCTGGGCGACAACGGCCGACTGCTCATCGGCGAGAAGGGATTCATCCTCGGTAACACCGTCTATCCTGAAGCCCGCGCCAAGGAGGTTGGCTCGATCCCGAAGACCATCCCGCGGGTGGCAGATCATTACCGGGAGTGGATCGAAGCGTGCAAAGGCGGGAAGGTTTCAGGCGGCAATTTTGACTTCGCCGGTCCGCTCGCTGAGGCCATCTTGCTGGGCAACGTGGCGCTCCGCGTCCAACTGCGCGAAGACCTGACACGCTACAAACTGCTGTGGGACTCCGCGAATCTCAAGTTCACCAACTTGGACGACGCGAATGCGTTTGTTCGCCGCGAGTATCGTGCCGGCTGGACGCTCTGAGCCTGGTCCATCGCCATCGCATACGGATTCTCGGTGACGCGGGCATGGCAACCCCGCCGAACCAACTGGAACGCCGGTCATGACCGGATTTGGCTGCGGTCGTTTCCGCGAGCCTGCTGGAAGGCGGCGCTCAAATCTGCCAAGTTTCGTGGCCACCGCCATTGCCGCTCGGGGCTGCCCATTCATTGACACCCCCGAGTCCGCCGTCTAGCCTGCCGTGGATGTCGAGACTACCTTTTGAACTCCTGCTGGCGCTGCGTTACCTGCGGCCCAAGCGGACGTTCGTCTCGGTCATCACGCTCATCTCCATCCTCGGCGTCATGCTCGGCGTGGCGGTGCTCATCATCGTCATAAGCGTGATGAGCGGCTTCGATCACGACTTGCGCGAGAAAGTCTTCGGCTTCAACGCCCACGTCAAAGTCGTCCCGCGAGACGAAACCATGCGCGATTATGGCTTGCTGGCCAGCCAGATCGGCTCTAACCGCTACGTCAAAGGGGTTGCCCCCTTCGTGCTCAGCCAGGTGCTGGTGGAAACGCAACCGGCTTCAGGCCAGAAACGCGTGTTCGTTCCCGCCGTGCGCGGCGTGGAACCGGAAGCCGAGGCCAAGGTCAGTTCGTTGCCTCGGGAGATTGTCGAGGGCGAGTTTGACGTTAGCAACCGAGGCTTGGTGGTGGGTGCCGTGTTCGCCGAGAACATGGGCTTGAGCGTTGGCGACCGGGTGACGGTTTATTCGTGGAAAGACCTTCGGAAGATGAAGGAGAGCTACGAAAAGAAACGCGAGCAGGCCTCGGTGCGCGTGCCCGACGATTACACCGTGCGCGGCATCTTCGACGCCGGGCATTACGAGTTCAACTCCGCGTTCATCATCACTTCGCTGGTAGATGCGCAGACGCTCTGTGACCTGGATGAAACCGACACGGTGCATGGCCTGATGGTGGCGCTGCATGATCCACTACAACCCCAAACCGCAGCCCGCGAAATCCAGCAAGCGCTGGGCTTTGATTACGTCGTCACGACGTGGATGGAGGACAGTCCGTTGATGATGGCGGTGATGGTTGAAAAGAACGTAATGCTCTACATCCTGTTCTTCATCGTGATCGTGGCGGCGTTTGGCATCACCTGCACGCTGATCACGTTCATCGTGATGAAGACGCGCGAGATCGGGTTGATGAAGGCGCTCGGCGCGACCAACCGGCAGGTGATGTGGGTCTTCCTCGGCCAAAGTCTGATCGTCAGCGTGCTCGGCGTGCTTGCGGGCACGGGCCTGGGATTGCTGGCGATCGCGTACCGCAATGAGTTCCTCGCCTTGATGCGGCGGCTTACCGGCTTCGAGCTTTTCCCGGCTTCGATTTATGGTTTCAACCAGTTGCCCGCGCTCATCATCCCGGGCGACATCCTGATCATCTGTGGCGGCTCGTTGCTGATCTGTCTGGCGGCCGCGGCCTTCCCGGCGCGCAACGCCAGCAGGCTCAACCCGGTGGAGGCGTTGCGGCATGAGTAAAGTGGAGAACATCGAACATCGAACATCGAACGCTCAACATCCAATGGGCGGGCGGGCGGATTCTGCTTGGGCGTTGGATGTTGGATGTTGGATATTGGATGTTCCCGACCCCTCCGGAGGTGTGTGGTGAGCGATGCTTTCCTTTCCGCCCGTTCGCTCACCAAAAGCTACCCGATGGGCCGGCGCACCCTGGAAGTCCTGCGGGGCGTGAGCCTCGACGTGACGCGCGGCGAGTTCCTGGCGCTCCGCGGCGCATCCGGCGCGGGCAAGAGCACCCTGCTGCATCTGCTTGGGGGACTCGACACGCCAAACGCGGGCGAGATTTGGTTCAACGGCGCGAACATCGCCCGCCTTCCGGAAGCCGCACACACGCGCCTCCGCAACCGCCACATCGGTTTCATCTTTCAGGCCTATCATCTCCTGCCAGAACTCGACGCCCTCGAGAACGTCTGCCTGCCCGCGCGCATCGCCCGCGTGGACGCTGCCCAAGCTGAGTCGCGCGGGCGCGAACTCCTCAAGCGCGTGGGCTTGGCGGAGCGCGTGGAGCACAAGCCCTATGAGCTTTCTGGCGGCGAGCAGCAGCGCGTGGCCATCGCCCGGGCGCTCATCAACGAACCCGAGTTGATCCTCGCCGACGAACCGACCGGCAATCTCGATTCGCACACCGGCGACGAAATCATCGAACTGCTCCTGAGCCTCCGCGCCGAACGCCAAGCCACGCTCATCATCGCCACGCACGACGCCCACGTCGCCGCCCGCGCGCCGAAAGTGGTGGAGTTGGTGGATGGGATGGTGTCTCCTGAAGGCGCAAAACCCTGACTCGTTGGATCGAACCAGCGCCCACCGGTTCAACGATTCAACGATTCAACGATTCAACGAATCCCCATCGTATGAGTTTCAAAAAGTGGGAATCCCGCTACCAAACCGGCGAGACAAGCTGGGACAAGGGCGCGCCATCGCCGGGGCTGGTGGATTTCCTCGCCGCGCACCCGAAGCTGCCGCGCGGCACGGTGCTCGTGCCCGGCTGTGGAACGGGTCATGACGTGCGGGCCTGGGCGCAAGCGGGCTTCAATGCTACCGGACTCGACTTCGCACCGTCTGCGATCCGGTTGGCAAAGGAGCGAACCGCCGCTGCAGAATTGCGCGCCCGGTTTCTTCGAGAAGATTTCCTCCACGGCAAACCCACGCGGCGCTTCGACTGGGTTTTCGAGCACACGTTGTTCTGCGCCATTCCTCCAACGGATCGCGACGCCTACGTGCGCGCCGTCCTGCGCTGGCTCAAGCCCGGCGGCCATTACCTTGCGGTCAACTACCTAGTTTCGTGCAGGGACGAGCCGCCGTTCGGCGTGACGCGGCGCGAGTTGTGGGAGCGTTTCTCGCCGTATTTCGACCTGCTGGCCGAGTGGACTCCGCGGTCCTATCCAAACCGCGTTGGGCTGGAACAGATGTTGTGGTGGCAGCGCCGAGGCGGGAGCGGGGAGTCGAAGACCAAACTCAGAGCAGTTGCCCCCCAAGGCCACTAGGGCTGGGAAATGAGAATGCCCCGCTTCGCGGCTGCCACCAGCCGATCTGCCAAACGTGTGGGTTCGGGCAGGCGATAACGCACGGCGCACGCCAGAACGAGTTGGCGAGCACCCGCCAGATCGCACCGATGGCCCACGCTGACGTAAAGCGGCTTCACCCCGTCCTGCGTTCGCAAGACTTCTCCAATCTGATCAGTGCCGTCCATGAGCGGCACACTGGAGCCGCGCGTTTGGGATGGTTCAGTGTGTTCACCACAAAGCCGGCTCTTGGCGCAACCAATCGTCGGCAGATCGCAGATGATCCCGACGTGTGACGCGATACCGAGGCGGCGCGGATGGGCAATCCCCTGCCCGTCACACATGAGCGCGTCGGGCGCACGCTTCAGCTTGCGCAACACCGCCAGCAACGCCGGGGCTTCGCGGAAGGAAAGCAGACCCGGGATGTAAGGGAAGGTCAGTTTGCCCGCGGCGGTGTGTTGCTCGACAACGCAACACGCGCGAACATCCCAGAGCACCACAGCCGCGAGGCAACGCTGGCCATCGGCGGAGAACGCTGCGTCGAGTCCGGCGATGAAGCGGAGTTCGCCCGGCGGCTTCACCACTTGGACACGCGACGCGAGTTCCTTTTGCAGCGCGATGGCGGCTCGCGGCGTCAGCGACCAGGAATGGGGAGCGCGTGGAATTCTCATTGCGCCAACAAAACCGCCGGGCAGCTCAGAGGCGCAGCCGGACGCCGGCTTTCGTCACCACCCAGGTGATCGCAACGATGAGGGCGGTGACCGCTGCCGCGTTGAGCGCGCCGGGCAGGCCGCTGTTGAAATGCCAAAGCGCGCCCCGCCAATGGAGCAATCCAAGAAAGTTGCCCACGATGCCCGGCAGGAGGTAGGCCAGCAGGGCGTTCTGGCCGACCGGCTGCAGCCAAGCCGCCCAGCGGCGGATGTTCAACACGTCCATCAACAGATACACCAAGAGAAAGCCGAAGACGCACCACGCCCCGCTGACCAACGCGTAGGCTTCGGTGGCGGCGTTCTTGTTGATGCCGTGCAACGGCCGAAACAGCGAGCCGGCGATAAAGAGGCCGAGGCCGAAGAGCAGCATGAAGCGGACGCGCGCACCGTGGCTCGCGAGTGCGCCGGGGCCGACGAACGTGCTGCCCACCAGGATTCCGATCATCACGTCGGCCGCCGTCGTGCCAAAGACTGGGCCGACACCGACGAAGTTGTTCAGCAACCCGAGCCAATCCAGCGCCCCATGCCGTCCGCCCGTGTAGAGTGCGATCATCACGCCCAGCGTGCCGAGCATTGCGAACGGGTTGCCGCGGAAGACCAGATACGCCGCGCAGCTCACGAGGTAGGCCCAACCGATCAACCCCAGAATTCCCCACCACGAGTGGTGCAGCCACACGATCTCACCCGCGGCGTTCTTCCCGCGAAACAGACACAGGAGCACGGCGAGCAGCAGTCCAGCCCCAACGCGGAGTCCGAAGAAGAGCCGTCTCCTACTCCCGGAGACGTTGGTCGGATAGACATTCCAAAGCGCCACCACGCAAAGCATGGCCAGCAGAAACCATAGGTCCTTGCCGAGGCGGCTGGCCTCCGGAGAAAACGCACCGGTGTTAACCATGATCACGCCGACCAGCAGCAACCCGGCGGTGCGCAGGGTGATTCGCCCCAGCAACATCAGCAGCGGATCCCCGCGAACCATGCGCTTGTGCAGCGAGAGGGGGATTGCCACGCCGACGATGAACAGGAAACCCGGGAAGACAAGGTCCACGAGGGTATAGCCCTCTTGGTCGGGCGGCACGTGCTGCGTCCACGCCGGTAGACCACCGATGCCAGCGAGGTAGTTCACCAAGGTCATGGTCACGATCACCAACCCCCGGAATGCATCCAGGGATTCCAGACGCTCCGGCGATGAGATGGCGTGCGCCGCGCCATGCGTCTCCAAGGCGTGGGGCGCGCCTTGCAGCAATCGGTTCAGACTGGCGGAGGATGGACGGCCAGGATTCATTTGCTTTGGCTCAAGCGGCGCCGGTCCATTTGCGGAGCATGCCCAAGCTTTCGCGTAACGCCTTGGCTAGCGCGGCGCGATTCTGTTCGCCGCCTTTGGCCCAATCGTACTCGATATGCATCGAGAAGGGGGCGGTGTAGTTCATTTGCTTCAGCCGCGTGAAATAATCGGTTTGACCGAACTCGCCTTCGCCGAACGCCACAAAGTGGCGCTCGCGATGAACGTCCTTGATATAGGCCACGCGAATGTGTGGCTGGAGCCGTTCGAAATGCGTCTTCCAATCGTCGCCGTGAACGACGAGCGCGTGGCCCAGATCGAAGGCGACACCGATCTGAGCGGGCGCGAAATCCTTCACGAGTTCGTACATCTCGGCGAGGTCACCGCCGAGATAGCGTGTGCTGCCCGAAGGCGAGTGGTTCTGAACGATGGCACAGAGGCCAAGCTCCTTGTTCAGTGCGGCAAGCTCACGTAGTCGCGGTTTCAACTCCGCGATCTGTTGGGCCGGCGTGCTGTCCTTGGCCAGCCGCAAAAAGCCGACACGGTAGGTTCTCACCTCGAGCTTCCGGGCGGTTTCCAGAATGTCGCGTGCGTAGGGTGAACCTGGATTCATGATCGCCGTGGTCAGCAAAAGCACCTTGCGCTTCCGCTTCTGAAGCAATTGAGCGTAACGCGGCAAGTCGTCCTTCACGCGCGCCGGCTCGACCTGATCGTTCGGCCGCACCGCGCAGTCCACGCCGTCCAAGCCGACTTCGTCGATAAGCGCCGCCGAATCCTCGAGGCTCAGCTTGACCTGGTGCAGAATCTTGTCGAACAGCGCGATGGGTGGGGCGAAACCGCCAGCGGCTGCACTTGACCACGGCGCCGCGCCAGCCAACGCGACGGTTGAAGCCCACGCGGCGGAGGACTTGAGGAATTCGCGGCGGGAAACAACGGGTTGGTCGTTCATAGCTGCCGCGAGATTGCGTTGCCGCGCGGACGATGACAAGCCTGCGCTGGCATCAGGGAGTGGTCCTAGACAGGGGCGGCTCGGAGATGGGTGGCGCTCTCAATGAGAATCCCAGCCCGGCTTTGCCAAAACGTAACAGACAAATGCACAGAGCAGTTGCTTCGCCGGCGCACGGACACTAGCCTGCCCCTGCCCTGCTGCCTGCCGGTGACCGGGGCATCGCAAATCGCACGGTTCAACTCTGATACACGATGATTGCCTTGTTGCGACGCATCAGTCTGACCCAGTGGATCATCATCGCGATGGTCGCTGGAGCGTTGGTCGGCTGGCTCTGCCCCGAGCAATCGCAGCATCTGAAGGTCATCTCGAACATCTTCCTCAAACTCATCAAATGCATCATCGTGCCGATCATCGTGGGTACCCTGGTGGTGGGCATCGCCGGGCACAGCGATGACTTGAAGGCGGTGGGCCGGCTGGCGTTCCGATCGCTGGTCTATTTCGAAATCGTGACCACACTCGCGCTGGCCATCGGGCTCATCGCGGTGAACGTGGCCAAACCGGGTGTCGGCGTTCAACTGCCCCCGCCAGCGGCGGGCGCGAGCCCGGTCACGCCCCAAAGACAGACCTGGCAGCAGATTCTTGAACACACCGTTCCGCGAAGCTTCTTCGAGAGCGCCGCGGCGAACGACGTGCTGCAGGTGGTCGTGTTCACTGTCATCTTCGCGGTGGCGCTCACCCAGGTTTCGGGCAAACCCAAGGAAACGATGATCAACTTCTTCGAGGGCCTTTCGGAGGTGATGTTCAAGTTCACGGGGTTGGTCATGGTATTTGCCCCGTTCGGCATCGGTGCCGCCATGGCGGTAACGGTGGGCCATTCCGGGCTTGGGGTGCTCATGAATCTGGGCAAGCTGGTGCTAACCCTGTACGCCGCACTCGTGGTCTTCCTCCTCGCGGTGCTGCTGCCGGTGGCTTGGATGGCGCGAATCCCCGTGCGGCGGTTCATGAAGGCGGTGAAAGAGCCGGCGCTGATCGCTTTCTCCACAACCTCATCGGACGCGGCGTTACCGGATGCGTTCAAGAAGATGGTCGCCTTCGGGGTGCCGAAGCGGATCGTCTCGTTCGTGCTGCCGACGGGTTACTCGTTCAATCTGGACGGCAGCACGCTGTATCTGGCCGTCGCCTCCATTTTCGTTGCCCAAGCGGCGGGAGTACATCTGAGCTTGGGACAACAGTTGATAATCCTGTTCACCCTGATGCTCACCACGAAAGGCATTGCCGCCGTCCCCCGGGCGTCGCTGGTCATTTTGTCCGGCACGCTGGTGACGTTCGGCCTGCCGTTGGAGGGAGTGGTGCTCATCCTTGGGGTGGACGAGTTGATGGACATGGCCCGAACGACGGTCAACCTGATTGGCAATTGCCTGGCTTCGGCGGTGATGGCGCGCTGGGAGGGTGAATTGCGCGCCCCCGACGATGCGGGCAGCGCGACCTGAGTCGTAATCAAGGACTTGGCATGGGCGCGTGACGGTCCCGGTGAGACGGCCGATGGAAACAAAACCGTTAATAGTCTTGACCCCCCGGCCAGAGCGAACTTACTGTTGCCGCCGTTAGGCAACATTTCATGTTTGCGCAAGTTAAAAGTCTGTTCTCCAACGACATTGGAATAGACCTCGGGACTGCCAATTCCCTTGTTTACGTCCGTGATCGAGGCATTGTCCTGCGCGAGCCCTCTGTGGTCGCGATTGAGGCGGGCACCACCAATGTCCTGGCGGTTGGCGAAGAAGCCAAGCGGATGCTTGGCCGCACCCCGGGCAACATTGTCGCCATTCGTCCGATGAAGGACGGCGTGATTGCTGATTTTGAAATCACGGAGGCGATGCTCCGCCACTTCATTCAAAAGGTCCATCACCGGAAGCTCATCGCGCCACGGGTCGTGGTCGCTGTGCCCTCCGGAATCACGGAAGTGGAGAAACGGGCGGTGAAAGATTCCGCCACTCATGCCGGCGCGCGGGAAGTCTATCTGATCGAGCAACCGATGGCGTCGGCCATCGGGGTCGGATTGCCGGTGCATGAGCCGGCGGGCAACATGATCGTGGACATCGGCGGGGGCACGTGCGAGATCGCCATCATCTCCCTGGCCGGGATTGTCTTCAGCCGCAGCCTGCGGGTGGGCGGAGACGAATTGGACGACACGATCATCGCGCACATGAAGCGGGCCTACAATCTGATGATTGGCGAACGCACGGCGGAGGAAATCAAGATCCGGATTGGATCGGCCTTTCCGCTGGAGCAGGAACTGACGATGGAAGTCAAGGGACGCGATTTGAGCAGCGGTTTGCCCAAAACGTTGACCATTCGCTCGGAAGAAATTCGGGAAGCTCTGCATGAACCGCTTTCCAGCATTCTGGAATCCATTCGCATCACGTTGGAACGGTGTCCGCCAGAACTGGCGGCCGACCTCGTGGATCGCGGGATCGTAATGGCTGGCGGCGGCTCGCTCATACGCGGCATTGACCGGTTGGTGGCCGAGGAAACGGGCCTGCCGGTGCATATTGCCGACGATCCACTCAGCGCCGTTGCCGAGGGCACGGGCCGGGTGCTGCAAGAACTGCAATTTCTCAAGCGCGTCTCCACGAACTCCAAGTAGTCTCCCGCCGCGTTCGCCCGCAATCCCGCTGAGGCGGGACGAGGGAACTGATGTTGAGGCGACCGCATTACGTCGCGCTGAGTTTAATCGTGCTGATCGCGCTGCTGGTGTTAAACCTGCCCAGCAACGCAGCGGCGCGCTTCAAACTCGCCCTCAGCAGCCTGTTTCTCCCGCTCTTCGGCCTGGCCGCAACATCCCAGAACCTCGCCAACCATGTAGGCGATTCCGTTGTGCCGCGACGTGAATTGCTGCGGCAGAACGAACTGCTCCGCCGCGAGCGCCAACAACTCCAATTCGTCGCCCTCCAGGCCGCTGAAACCGCCCGGGAAAACGCTCGCCTCCGGCAACAGCTCGGCTGGCGGGAGCAATCGCCGTGGAACGGCAAGCTCAAACTGGCCCGCGTGGTCCTCCGCGAACCGGCCAACTGGTGGCGCTCGATCCAGATTGACCTGGGCAGTCGCGAAGGCGTGCGCACGAATCTCCCGGTGCTAACGCCAGACGGATTGGTGGGGCGGGTTGCTGCTGTGGGCTTCGACCGCTCCCAAGTGGTCTTGGTCGGCGACCCGAACTGCAAGGTGTCCGCCGTCGTGGACAACCTCGCTCGTGAAACGGGCGTGATCGGTCCGTCCGGTCCCGTGGATAACGGCTGGGTCCTCCTGAACTACCTACCCTCGAGTGCCGCCGTGAAACCCGGCCAAAACGTCCTGACCAGCGGCCTGGGCGAGGTCTTTCCGAAGGGAATCCTCATCGGCAAGGTCATGGACACACGCCCTGTCGAGTATGGCCTTTATCTCGAAGCCCGCGTGAAGCTGGCGGCCAACCTCAACGGCTTGGAGGAAGTGTGGGTGCTGATGCCATGATCGCCTTGCACACCTTCCTGCTGCTCGCCATCGCTTTCCTTGCGGTCTTCGCGCAAGCCACCTGCGATGGCGTGCGTGGCGTGCTGGGGGTACAGGTGGATTTGCTGCCCGTGCTGGTGGTCTATGCCGCGCTGCAGACCAACCTGGCGACGCTAACCCTGCTGGCCGTGCTGGGCGGATTCTGGTTCGATTCGCTGTCCGCGAACCCGGCGGGCGTAACGATCCTTCCGCTCTTCCTTGTCGGATTGGCACTGTACATCCGCCGCGAACTCATTCTGCGTGACCAACCGTTCGCGCAGTTCGTACTTGGCGCGGCCGCCGGCGCCCTGTCGCCGGCGCTGACCATCCTGCTGTTGCTCACGTTGGGTTTTAATCCACTGCTGGGCTTGGGTTCGGTGTGGCAACTCGTCGTGCAGAGTCTGGCGGCGGGAGCACTCACGCCGCTGGCGTTTCTGCTCTTTGACGCCTGTGATCACACCTTGAACTATCGCCGCCGAACGCAGACAAGCTTTCGTCCCGACCGCGACATCCGCCGCGGGCGCACCTGAATCATGCTGGTTTTTGACCAACTGAAACGAAACGACCCGACGCTGCGCACCCTGTCGCTGACGGTGCTCGCCGGGCTGTTGGTCTTGCTGGCTGGACTTTGGTGGGTGCAGGTCGTCTCTTTCCGCAACTACCAAAACCGCCAGGAAACGCAGTCCTTCCGCACCGTACGCGTGCCCGCCGTGCGGGGAAAGATCGTAGATCAGCGCGGCGTCGTGCTGGCGGAGAACCGCCCCAGCTTCACCGTCGGGCTTTATCTGGAAGAATTGTCCCCGCAGTTTCGCGCCGAGTACCGGCGGCTGCGTCCCATGCAGATGGTGACCAATGCACCGTTCTACAAACGCTGGCTGGGGCTCAGCACGGTGAAGACGCAGGCGATGCGTCTCAAGCCCATCGACCAGAGTGCGCTGGCGTGGCAGTCTCGCAGCCGGGTGGTCAGCAATCTGGTAACCCAATTGAGCGCCGGTCTCGACCAGCCGCCGCGGTTCGACTCAAACCACTTTCAGCGCCATTACGAAACCCGACGTGCGCTCCCGTACCCAGTTCTCGCCAACTTGAATCCGGCGCAGGTGGCGGCCTTCGAGGAACAATCCCTCGGCCAAATGGGGGCGAACCTCGACATCCAGTCGCTCCGCGTTTATCCGCTCCAGGCCACCGCGGCGCATGTGGTCGGTTACCTCACCCGGGAAAGCGACCGGTCGTACGAAGGTGAGCTGGCGGAGTTTTCTTATCGGCTGCCGGATTTCCGCGGCGTGGTGGGCATCGAAGCCGGCTTCGACACCCTGCTGCGCGGGCGGGCGGGGGCAAAGTCGGTGCTGGTGAATTACCTCGGCTACAAGCAATCCGAGACCGTTTGGAGTGCGGCCCAGCCAGGGCAGAACGTGGTGCTGACGCTGGACGTGCGTGTGCAGCAGGCGGCCGAGCAGGCCTTGCTGCGCGCGGGCACGCGGGTCTGCGGCGCAGCGGTCGTGATGGATGTTCGCAACGGTGACATCCTGGCCATGGCCTCTTCGCCTACGCCCAACCCGAACCATTTCGTGCATGGTTTTCCGCCGGGAGAATATGACAAGCTAAACGACGAGCGCCTCCGTCCCCAAATCAACCGCGCCACGCAGGAGAATTTCGCGCCGGGCTCGATCTTCAAAACCGTGGTCGCTCTCGCCTGTCTGGAGAACGGCTTGAACCCCGACGCGACCTACCACGTGCAGCCGAACCCGGCCAATCCGGCCAAGGGCATTATCCACGTTGGCCGTCAGGCGTTTCGCGATTTGGCGCCGCCCGGTGACTACGATTTCCGTCGCGCTCTGCTCCGGTCCAGCAATTCTTACTTCATCACCAACGGCATTCGCGTGGCGGGTATCCAGCGCATCATCGAACTCAGCCGGAAGTTCCACCTGGGAGAAAAAGCGAATCTGCCCACCAAACAGGAAACCACCGGGATCCTGCCAACCCTGCAGCAAGTCACCTCGGCACACTGGCGGGACGGCGACACGGCCAACATCTGCATCGGACAAGGCCCCATCGCCGTCACACCACTCCAGATGGCCGTCATGACCTCAGCCATTGCCAACGGCGGTACAGTCTATTGGCCGCGGCTGGTGGACCGGATCGAGCCGCAAGACTTGGGCCCGGGCCAACAACCCGTGCGCTTCCCCGCCGGCCGTGTGCGGGATCGTTTGGGCGTACGCACCAGCAGCTTGCGTGAACTGCACATCGCCATGCTGGCCGATACCGAAGACCCGGAAGCCACCGCCTACAAGCCCTTCCGCGAGTATTACCAAACGCCCGGCGCCATGCGGGTGTGCGGCAAGACGGGCACGGCGGACGTGGCGGATGAGCACAACCGTCAGGTCGGCAAGAACACGTGGTTCATCGCCTTTGCGCCGTACGACCAACCGAAATACGCGGTGGTCGTCATGGTCGAAGACGTCGGTTCCGGTGGCAGCACGTGCGCCCCGGTAGCCCGCGACATTTTCAAGGCTCTCCAACTCCGGGAGACGGCGGAACACAACCTGGTGGCGAGGCAAGACTAGATGTTCGAAACGACCTTCAAAGATCATGCCAGCCGCGTGGAACGCCTGCACTTGGCGGCCCTCGCGGGCCTGATGTTGTTGGGGGCACTGTTCGTCTATAGCGCCACCATGACCGGCGATGCCGCCAACGTCGCAGCCTTGTTCGACCAGGGCTGGTTCCGGCAGATCGTCTGGTATGGCATCGGCTTGGCCGCCGCCGCCGCCGTCTGTTTCATTGAGTATCGCACGCTGGCTCGTTGGTCGGTGCTGGCTTACTGGGGAACCATGCTGCTGCTGGTGCTGGTGCTGATTCCCGGCATCGGCTCGACGAAGGGCTGGGGCGCCCAGCGTTGGATTGTTCTCGGCCCGTTCCAGATGCAGCCGTCCGAGTTCGCCAAGATCGCGTGCATTCTCACGCTGGGGAACTTCCTGAGTCGGCCGGTGGATGAACTGCGCTCGCCAGTCGTCTTTTGGAAGGCGGTGGGACTGCTCGCGTTACCGTTCCTACTGATCATGAAGGAGCCGGACTTGGGGTCGGCCATTGTGCTCCTGCCCACCGGGATGGCCATGATGTTCGTGGCAGGCGTGCCCCGACGCTATCTCTGGCAACTCGTGGGGGGCGCTGGAATCATCGCCGCGCTGTTTTTGGTGGATGTATTGTTCGCCCCTCCCAACTGGCAGATTCGCCTGGAAGATTACCAGCGGCATCGGCTGCTGGTGTTCTTCGGTGTGGATTTCGCACCGAAGGATGCGCCTCCCGCCGAGATCGCCCGGCTGCGGCGGCTGCAGGCGGACCGGTCGCATCAGGTGCGCCAGGCCCTGATCACGGTGGGCTCGGGCGGCCTCTGGGGCAAGGGTTGGGGGCAGGGCAACCAAACGGCTTTAGGTTTTCTGCCGCCGAGTGCGGCGCACAACGACTTCATTTTCTCTGTCATTGCCGAGGAGAAAGGATTCGTTGGGAGCGTGATTGTTCTCACGCTTTACGGGGTGATTCTCTTCACGGGATTGAGAATCGCCGGCCAGGCACGCGATCGCCTGGGGAGACTGCTGGCGGCGGGCGTTGTTGCGCTCTGGTTCAGCCACGTCTTCATCAATATCGGCATGAACATCCGTCTCATGCCCGTGACGGGCATTCCACTGCCGCTGTTATCGTACGGCGGGTCCTCAGTGCTCTGCTCGCTGATCGCCATGGGCTTGCTGCAAAACGTGTATATGTATCGAAGAGGGTATTGAATATGAGCGAACGCAATTTTTCGCGTCGTCGTCGGGGTATGCGGTTTCGACCGGCCGGCGGTTTGGGCCACGCCTCCCAGCGGCCGACCGCAGAGGCGCAGGAGGCCCGCGCGGCCGCGACCAGCCAGGCCTCGGGTTCGGACAAGTTATTCGAACGGCGCCACGATAATGAGATCGACCGGGCCGAGAACATCGCGGCGGGATTGCCCCCGCAGGGCGCTCCGCCAGCGGAGGCCGCCGAGGGCAAACGCGAGTTCCGACAACCCCACCTCGAAACGCCCGACCGCGTCGAGGAGGAGAAATCTTACCAGCCCGTGACCATCCCGGCCCAGCCGCCCAAAGGCATCGTGGAAGCCATCCGCGCCACGGCGAGCAAGATCGTGGAGAAGGTGCAACGGCTGTTCAAACCGGCACCCAAACTCCACAAGGAAATCATCATCAACGCCGAATCGCTGGAAACTCGCGTGGCCGTGTTGGAGGATGGCCGGCTGGAGGAATTCAACATCGAGCGCACCACGGAAGAACGCCTCGTCGGCAGCATCTTCAAGGGTCGCGTCCGGAATCTCGAAGACGGCCTGAAGGCTGCGTTCGTGGACATCGGATTCGAGAAGAACGCCTTCCTCCATTACTGGGACATCGTACCCAACCAATTCGACAGTGGCGTCGAAATCGTCGAGCGCGAGGGCAGTCGCCGCCGCGAACGGCCGAAGATCACGCAGAAGGATGTGCCGCGCCTCTATCCCCCAGGCAGTGAGATCATCGTGCAAGTGACCAAAGGACCGATCGGCACCAAAGGCCCGCGCGTCACGACGAACCTCGTCCTGCCGGGTCGCTACCTCGTCCTGTTGCCGCAGGCGGACCAGAGCGGCATTTCCCGCAAGATCGAGAATCCCCAGGAGCGGCAACGGCTCAAAACCATCCTGCGCGAACTCGACATCCCCGACGGTATGGGCGTGATCATGCGCACCGCCGGCGAAGGTCAACAGAAGCGGTATTTCATCCGTGACCTGGCATGGTTGCTGGAGGAATGGCGCCGCATCGACGAGCGTCGTAAAGCCCAGCCCCCGGCCACCTGCATCTTCCAGGAGCCGGACCTTATTGACCGCACCGTCCGCGATTTTCTCACCGAGGACGTCGAGCGCATCGTCGCGGACGATCCGCGCGCGGAAGAGCGCATGCGCGATTCGATCTCCCGCATTTCCCGCCGCTCCGCCAGCAAGGTGAAACTCTACAACGACCCGCAGCCCGTCTTCGACCGGTTCGGCATCACCCGCCAACTCGAGAATGCCTTCTCGCGCACCGTTCATCTCAAGAGTGGCGGTTACCTCGTGGTGGACGAGACCGAAGCCCTCGTGGCCATTGACGTCAATACCGGCCGCCAGAAAGGCGGCAAGGACCAGGAATCCACCATCCTTAAGACCAACCAGGAAGCCGCGGAGGAAATCACCCGGCAACTGCGCCTGCGGAACATGGGCGGCTTGATCGTGCTCGACTTCATCGACATGAAATCGCGGCGCGACCAGCAAACCATCTACCAGAAGGTCAAGGAAGGTCTGCGACGCGACCGGGCCAAGACCCACATCCTCCCGATCTCGCAGCTCGGCCTGATGGAGATGACGCGCCAGCGCCACACGGAGAGCGTCCATGCCGCCGTGTATGATGACTGCCCATACTGCAAGGGCCGGGGCCGGGTCAAGAGTGCCTTGAGCATGAGTGTGGAAATCCAGCGCAAGCTGGGCGAAATCCTCAAGAAGCGCACGCGCGACGAATCCGACTTTCAGTTGCGGATTGTCGTGCATCCCAAGGTGCTTGAACGCCTCCGCACCGAGGACGAGAAGCTGCTCATCGAGATGGAGAAACGCTATTTCGGGAAACTCTCCTTCCGCGCGGATCCCGGTTTGCACGCCGAACAGTTCAAGATCCTGAACGCGGCGAACAACGAAGAGCTGGCGAGCAACGGCAACTGAGCGGGCTTCTCGGAAGCCGATTCCAATTCTACACATAGTACCGCCCGACCTGGCGCAAGCGCTGGTCGGGCGGTTTGCTTGTCCGCAGCACCGCTGACTGGCCGTTTACACAGTTGAACTCCGTCGCCGTTGCGGCAACCTAGCTGTGGTTTGCCCCACGCGAAGTTCGCTGGCCAAACCGAAACAACGAAACTGAACCCATATGACCATCCACGCCCCAGACCTGACGAAACAAGCGCCCCGCAGTCCGCGCGTGCGGCTCGGCGGCTACGTGATCCTCGCGCGCATGCTCGACAAAGGGCGAGCCGTCCTTGCGGGAAAGAACGGCGAATACAAATTCGCCTGCCCTCTAGACCAGCAATTCCTGGGCTTCTCCGGCATCGACGCCGAAGCCCTAAAACAACAGCTCGCCGCCGGCAAGGGCGATGGCGAAGTGCTAGTGTGGTGAGCGATTAGTTCGCTTACAAAGCGTGGCGACGCGATCCAGAAT
>CAZWJC010000096.1:0-22681 GCA_964634255.1 uncultured Verrucomicrobiota bacterium
CTTCGACAGCCGCATTGAGCGCGAGGATGTTGGTTTGGAAGGCGATCTCGTCAATCGTCTTGATGATCTTGGCGATGTCATCGCTCGATGCCTTGATGGCGTTCATCGCCACGCCCATCGCCTCCATGTCGGACACCGCGGTATCGCCGGCGCTGCGCGCCTGCGAGCCCAGGTCCTTGACCTTGCCAGCGTTCTCGGCATTGCGCAGCGTCATCGAAGACATCTCCTCCAGCGAAGAACTGGTTTCTTCCAGCGAGGCGGCTTGTTCGCTCGATCCTTCAGCCAGGGACTGGCTGGAGGCCGACACTTGCCCCGCCGCACTGACGGTCTGTTCCGCGCCGGCGGAGAGATGATCGGCCACCTGCCGAATCGGCTTGGTGATCGAGCGGGTAATGAACACCGCCAGGAAACCTCCGAGGAGTGCGGCCACGATCAGACCCACAATCATCGTCAGCGAGGCGCTCGTCAATGAACTGGCCGCGGTGGCGGCGCTCTTGGCCGAGGTGTCCATGCTGCCCGTGGCGGTGTTCTTGGCCTCGGCCAGCACCGCGTCGGCGGCGACAGCCCGTTTCTTGCCCAGTTCCTCCCGGGCCAGCCAGTTGTTCAGGAAACTGGTCATGGCATCGTTGTAGGCCTTGCCCGCCGCCCGGCAAGCCTCGATCTGCTTCAGGTTCTGCTCTTGTTTGGTGACCGCCTTGAGCGCATCAAGTTTGATCCCCACTTCGTCGAACTTCTTCTGCGCTGCCCGGAACAACTCGGGATCGCGCAGGGCCTGCGCCTTGAAATTGCCAATCCGGATGGCGTTGCCCAAGTCAATGATGTCGTTAGCCACGGCGATTTTGGAAACGCGATCTTCCACCGCGGCGATATCGGCGCCTGCCGTGGTGTTCGTGGTCTTCAGCACTTCCTGCAGTTTGGCGTTTTGGCTCTCGAGGTAGTCACTGCACTGTTTCATGTAGCCTTGGGCGGCGATGTCCATGGCGTCTCGGTCTTTCTCCAACGCCTCCGTGACCGCCACCGTCTGTTTGGCGAGGGCCTCATATTCGAGCGCTTTGGCCTCCGCCTTCTCGGCGGCCTGCCTCAGGAAATCGAGGTCCTTGTCACCGGCCTTGGCCGCCAGGTCTTTGGCCTCTTGAAGGTACTTCTTCACATCGGCCAGGTTGACGAAGCCTTTGGCGAGGAAGTTGGTGTCTTCGGTATAGGCATAGCCGCGCATCTCGTACATGGTTTGCAGCGACTCACGCTCGACGTTGTTGGCCACGGCCGTGGCCGGCATGTAGTCGCCCGCGAGCATGGTGGCGATGGCTTTGACGCCGGACATCTTCCAGATGGACGTGCTGCCCAGCAGGATGGCGATGGCGATGAGGCCGGCGAAGCCGGCGATAATCTTGGTTCCGAGTTTCATGGGATCGTTCGTTCTCTTGGCTATTGGTTGATGATTGGATGTGTAGGGTTCTTAAGTTTAACGTGCGAGCGCCGCGCTGGTGGCCAGCGAAGCCACCGCGTCGCCGCCGATCACCTTGTCGATGTCGAGCAGGGCTTTGACGACGCCCTTGATCTTGGCCATGCCCAGGAGGCAATCGGTGGCGATCTGCGAGCCGAAATCCGGGGTCTCCTCGATGTCTCCGGAGGTGAACTGCGCGACTTCCTCGACCGCGTCCACCACCAAGCCCATGGCGGTGGATTGCTTGGCCGTCATCTGCACTTGGACGACGACGATACAGTTTTGGTCGGCGCTGGCGACCTCGGCGAATCCGAACCGCCGCCGCAGGTCCATCACCGGGATGATCTTGCCGCGCAGGTTAATGACGCCGCGGATGTAATCGGGCATCTGAGGCACGGCCGTGATGGTGGTGAGGCGGATGATTTCCCGGACCTTGAGAACCGGGATGGCGTAGGATTCGCCGCCGAGGATGAAGGTGAGGTATTTGCCGGCCATGGCCGCGAGAGAATTCACGGTCGCCGAGCCTTTTTCGTTGGTAGTGGTCATAGTTTTTTCGTCAGTGCCCGGAGCGCCGCGACAACCACCGCCCGACCATCCTTCCTAAGCTCCGCATGCGGGCTCTTGGCCTGATCCTGCGCCCCGCGACTCTGGTCGGCATGTGTGGCTGTCCCAAAACAACTTCAGGCAACTGTCGGGTGTATCGGTTGAACCTCGGTTTCCTTGATGGAAGGAAATCGCAGACGTAACGAGAGGTGATTGCCTGTCAAATAACCCGCGGAGAGGCAAGACATCCCTTACACCGTGTCAGGAGAATACGGACAACGCAGACCCGACAGGCCCTTCAGGGGGGGGAAGAAAGGAAACCTTGAACGTCGAACCTCGATCACCGAACAGGCAACATCGAACGCAGGAAGCCGCGTCTGGCGGCCGGAGTGCGACCGTCCCGGTCGCAGCAACGCGTCATTCCCCAAGCCGTGAGATTTCTGCCGCGCCGTTGCTCCTTTCACGCTGCTGCGGGCGCGGACGCCCGCACTTCGCCGGGGACAACGTGTCCGCTGGAGTGTGCCCTGCTCCGTCCAGATTGCTGCGCGCGGCCGGAGTGCGACCGTCCCGGTCGCAGCAACGCGTCATCCCCCAAGCCGTGCGACTTCTGCCACGCCGTTGCTCCTTTCACGCTGCTGCGGGCGTGGACGCCCGCACTTCGCCGGGGACAGCGTGTCCTCGGGAGTGTGCCCTGCTCCGTCCAGATTGCTGCGCGCGGCTCAGGGCGGCACGATGCCCTCGCGGACGGCGTAACGGACAAGTTCGGCGGTTCCGTTGCAGCCCAGCTTGTGCATGAGGCGCTGCCGGAAAGTCTCAGCCGTTTTCACTCCCACGCCCAGTTTGTCGGCAATCTCTTTCGTCCGCAGGCCCTCCGCGACCAGTCGCAAGACTTGCAGTTCCCGGGGTGACAAGGCCGGTCGATCGGCAGCGTCGGCGCGGTTCAGAACGTCCCGGTAATTCTCGATCGCCACCTGGCTGGCTTCCGGACAGAGGTAGAGCCGGCCTTCCATCACCGCACGGATGGCCTCCGGCAACTCTTCAGGGGCGTCGCTCTTGAGCAGATAACCGGACGCCCCGATGCGCAGAGCGTCCTTCACAAACGCCAGGTTGGCTTCAGCAGAGAGGACGATGATCTTCGTGGCGGGCAGTTCGGCCCGGATGCGGCGGGAAACTTCGATCCCGTTCGTGTCGGGAAGATGAATGTCCATCACAACCAGATCGGGGCGCAAGGCCCGGGCTGATTCCAGGGCCGTCGCGGCATCCCCCACGGCCCCCACAACCTCCATGTCAGGCAGCTCGCGGGCTATGAGTAGCCGCAGCCCCTCACGAAACATACGATGATCGTCCACCAACAGGATACTTGCCTTCATGTCTTCAATGCTTATCCAACACCTCGCGCACCGTTTTGGCCAGCGTAACCGGGTCATAGGGTTTCGCCAGCAATCGGGCTTGCTCGTGCTGCCCCACCTTTCGCCGTGCCAGTTCAAGACTGTAGCCGCTGGACAGAATCACTTTCAACCCCGGTTTAATCGCGTGCAGGCGTTCCATCAACTCCAAACCACCGACCCCGCCCGGCATCACCACGTCGGTGAAGAGCAGTTCCGCCTCGCCGCCCGTTTCCTGCCAGACGCTGAGCGCCTCGACGCCGTTGCGCGCCTCCAGGACGCGATAGCCACAGCGTCGGAGGATCGTCGCCGCCAGCTTCAACAGGCCGGGCTCGTCCTCCACCAGCAGAATTGTCTCGCTGCCCCGGGGCATCACGGTGATGTCCTTGTCCGTAAAGCTGGTTTCCGGAGCCGCGGTGCGCGGCAGGTAAACCCGGAACGTGGTCCCCAGGCCGACGGCACTCTCCGCCTGCACCCAACCTTGGTGCTGGCGGGCGATGCCATAAACGGTGGCCAAACCCAGGCCGGTCCCCTTGCCCACTTCTTTCGTGGTGAAGAACGGCTCGAAGATGCGCTTCAACGTGGATTCGTCCATCCCGCAACCCGCATCTTGCACGGACAGGCAGACGAATCGCCCGGCGCGACCATCAGGGTGCGAGTGGCTGTGGCCTTCCGGGAATTCCACCGTTGCAGTCGCGAGGGTCAGCCGCCCACCCTGCGGCATGGCGTCGCGGGCGTTCACGCAAAGATTCATGACGATCTGCTCGAGCATGCCGGGATCCGCATCCACCCACTGGCCATCGCGTGCGGTCTCCAATTTCGTCTCGATATGCTCGCCCAACACCCGGCGGAGCATCTTCAGCATTCCTTCGAGAAGTTCGTTGACATCCAGCCGTTTGGTCTGTGCCGTCTTGCGCCGGCTGAAGAGCAGCAGTTGCCGGGTTAGCTCAGCCGCCCGCTGGGCATAGCTCTGGACTTCCTTAAGCGCTCCCGCCATCGTCACATCCAGTCCCGTGCCCTCCTGCAAGAGATGCAAGTGCATGATGATGGCGGCGAGAATGTTGTTGAAGTCGTGCGCCACGCCGCCGGCCAGTTGGCCCACCGCCTCCATCTTCTGCGCTTGCAGGAATTGCTGCTCCAGTTGCTTGCGCACGGTTACGTCCTCCAAGCACAAGAGCAGTTTGGTTTCGGCGGCAATTCGTACCAGGGCGGTGGACGCCGACAGTCGCACCTCCCGTCGCCCGCCAGGACTGGCCAGGAAGTGACTGGTTTCCACGCCGCTCTGCGGCAACCCGGTCTTAAACGTATCGGCCACGGCGGTGCGCAGCGTGCAGTTGAGGCAGTGCGGTCCCGCGCCGCAGCCGGCCGGATCATCCAGCGCGTTGAGACACCCCAGGATGTCTCCGTGCCGGCGCGCGTCCGCATCCGCCAGCGTCCGGCCGGACAGAGTCGCCATGGCACGGTTCATTCGCTCGACTTCGCGCCGCTCGTTCACCAGGCACATCATGAGCGGCGCGTTGTCGTAGATCGCCTCAAGCTGAGCCTGGTACCGGAGCGCCTCCGCCTCGGCCAGTTTGCGCTCGGTGATGTCCACGATGACGCAGGCGAACCGCCCTGGCGCGGGGCGAAAAGCGCTCACCTCGAAGTGGCGGTTGAGTTCCGCGCTGAAATGCTCAAACAACTCCGGCTCGCCCGTTGTCGCCACGCGCCCATAGGTTTCAATCCAGAAAGGTTCGATACCCGGGGTCACCTCGCGGATGGTCTTTCCAAGCACCGATTTCGCGGGCAGCCCGGTCATGTGCTCGAAGCCGGGGTTCACCGCGAGGAACCGGTAGTCGCAGGGCTGACCCGCCGCGTTAAAGATCATCTCGTGCAGCGCAAAACCGTCGAGCATCTTCTCGAAGAGCATCGCGTAGTCCGCCTCGGCACGTTTAAGCGAGGTGGTGTCAATCAGGAAGCCTTCCAGACCGGCAATGGCACTGCCCTCGCGAATGGGGTGGGCCGAGAATGTGTGCGTGCCAACCGAACCGTTCTTGCAGCGGCGGGTAAGTTCCGCCACCGGGACCGGTTCGCCCGCCAACAGTCGGTCCAAGATTGATTGGACCGCCGGAAGGCCCTCTTCCGTCTGCGTGAAGCTAAACGGCTGCCCGACCACTTCCTCGGGTGTGGTGTAGCCATGCATGCCTAACCACGCACGATTGACAGATACGTAGCAGCCCTGCCGATCCAGACGGAAATATCCCGCCTGGGAGTCCTCGATAATCGCGCGGAAGCGCTGCTCGCTTTCCTCCCGGGCGGCCTGAGCGCGCTTGCGTTCGGCAATTTCCCACGCGAGATCGGCCAGGCGCGACACCGCGGCAACATCATCCTCCGCATAGTCCGCGGGTTTGTTGCCCATGCCCAGGATGGCTACGATCTTCTCACCTCGAAACACCGGCACCACCAACTCGCGAACCACTGCGGCGTGACCGTCGGGCAGGCCTTTCCGATGCGCCAGACTGGCATAGTCGTTGTGGATAACGGGCCGACGCTGGTGAATGCAGTCCACCCATACCCCCGCGTCGGCAACGTTGTAGTGCCGTCCCTTCCCTTCGGCGTGGCACATCTCGCCGGAGGTGCGCGTGGACCAGGCCTGAAGCGAGAGGGTCTTTTGGTCGGGTTCAAGGAAGTGATAGAAACCCACCCGACTCCCGGTGAGTATCTCGGCCTCATCCAGCGTGGCCACGAGGAGTTCTTCCAGAGAGTGTGTTGCCGAGAACTCCGCGAGCCGGAGGCGGGCCTGCAGGATTGCCTCGTCCCGCTTGCGCTCGGTAATGTCCAGGTGCGAACCCAGGACGCGCACGGGCTTTCCCGCCGCATCGGGATAGACCGAGGCTCGCGTCAGAATCCAGCGGTACGAACCGTCCTTGTGGCGGAACCGGAATTCCACGCCGTAGTGCTGCTGGCATCCCGCAATCGCTTCCTGCACTCGAACCAGCGTGGCGGCCAAATCCTCGGGATGCACACGCGTTCGCCATTCCTCCAACTCTTCTCCAATCTCTTGCTCTTCGTAACCGATCTGCCGTTTCCACTCGGCGGAGTAATGCACCCGGTTCGACGCCAGATCCCATTCCCAAAGCCCAATGTTCCCCGCCTTCACCGCGGCTTGCATCCTGCGAGATGCGGCGAGGGAGGATTCCTCCGCCCGCTTGCGTTCGGTAATGTCCACGAAGGAGATGACCACTTGCTCAAGTCCCTGGTCCTCGCGAAAGACCGGATATCCGGACACCAGCGTCCAAGTCCGGTCCGCCGCGCCCGGACGATTCACCCCCACCAACTGGTCGGTAAAAGGCCTGCGGGTGGACAGCACCCGAGACACGGGATACTCCTCTACCGGCAGCCGAGAGCCGTCTTCGCGAAGTAAGTGCCAAGCCGGATCCGTCGCCTGTCTTCCGAACAACTCGTCCTGCGTCAACCCCAGCAGCCGGGAGGCCGCGGGATTGGCGTACAAGATGGTCGTATCGGGCGCATGCACCACCACGCCGCTGTTCAAATGCTCGACGAGCAGGCGGTGGCGCATTTCACCCTCGCGCCGCGACTCTTCGATCCGAATGCGCCCCAAGGCGCCGGCGCAATGATCGGCCAGGGCCTGGAGCAATTCCAGATTGGCGCGGCTGTAAGCGTGCGACCGGTAGCTTTGGATGGAAAAGATGCCGAGATACCGGTTCTGGTAACGAACGGGCACATACAGCAGCGACTCAGAACGCCGCGTGGTATCGCCAAACGGACGGGTAGGGATCGCTGGTGTCTCATCTGGCTCGCGCAGGATGATCAACGCCCCGTCCGCCTGGATGCGCCGCTCGATCGGGGTTGGCTCGTCACCATCGGTGATCGGTGGCACTTCCAACCATTTGCCGTCGATCGTGTCCCAGTGGAGAATGTGGTCCAGGCGCTGCAAGTCCGCCGAGCGCAACACCAAGAAAGCAGAGTCCCCACCCACCAGCTCTTGCGCCGCGTCAACGATGATGCGGGCCGCCTGCTGGGCCTCGGTGGCGGAACTGAGGTCCCGCCCCAACTGCGCGAACCGTGCCATTACGCACTCGGCCCATTTGCGCTCGGTGATCTCCTCAATCGCCGCCATGGTTCGCGTGGGCTGGCCGGCGGCATCTCTAAGGACGGTCATGTTGACGTTCACCCAAGTCACCGCCCCATCCTTGCGCACGCAGCGCTTCTCCAACTGGCAACTCGGCGCCTCACCGCTCACCAACCGCTGGAAGGCGTCCCAGTCCCGCTGACGATCCTCCGGATGAGTGATATCAGAGACCCGCGCGTGGAGCAGTTCCTCTGCGGCGTAGCCGGTGATCGCACACATCTTCGAGTTCACGCGCAGCCACTGGCCGGTCTGCGGATCGGCCTGCGCGATGCCGATGGACGCCGTTTCGAACATGGCGCGGAACTGGATTTCGCTCTCTCTCAGATGTTCCTCGGCCTGCTGGCGTTCCAGCTCACCCGCCGCCCGCACCGCCACCAAGTTAAGCGTGGCGACAGCGACCGCACGGTTCATCAGCGGTTTGCGCCCGATCACCGCGATCAATCCGATGGGCGGACCCGCATGGCTGCACAAAGTCACTCCGACGTAGCTTTCTGCCCGCAAATCCCGGAGCACTTGATCCTGTGGAAAGAAATGTCTCACGCTGGCGGGATAGCAGCAGACGGCTTTGCCCACCACCTCGCCGCAGGGCGTGTCCTTCAGGGCATAGGTCACGTTTTCCTTAAACCCGCTATCACACCACACCGCCACCGTCCGCGCCGTGAGTCCGTCCCCCTCGAGGCGGTCAATGCAGACATAATCCATCTCCAGACTTTGAGCCAGATACCGCGCCAGTTTGTTGAAGAACGGCTCGGTCGTCGTTCCGCTGCTGGTCTGGGCCAGAAACGCCTGGACTTCTTCGATTCGGCGGCGCTCGGTGATGTCCCGCACGGTCGCCAGCAAGACCGTGTGGCCGTCGAGCTCGAACGGCGACAACAGGACTTCCGTCGGGAACTCCCGGCCATCCCGGCGGCGGCACACCCACTCGAAGCGGCGGGTCAGACCTTGGAGGGCGGAGGCAACCCATTCGTTGGCAGCCGAGCGCGAGTCCCGTCCGTCGGGCTGCACGCCCGGGGAAAGGTCGGCGAGGTGCAACTCACGCAACTGGCTCTTGTGGTCCAGATCAAACAGGGACAAGGCGCAGCCGTTACAATCCAGAAAACCCCGCTGATCCAGCAGCAACAGGGCGTCGTCCGAGCCTTCGAAGATCGCCTGGAACTTGCGCTCGGAAGCGGCCAGACGGCGTTGATTCTCGATCTCGCGCAAGGCGCGCTCTACCACCGCCAGCAAGCGATCCAGCAGGGTCGCATCCTTGACCACGTAATCGCGCGCGCCCAGCTTCATCATCTCCACCGCGATTCGCTCGTCGCCGTGACCGGTGATCACGATGAACGGTGGCACACCTCCCTGTTGGGCTGCAGCCGCGATCAACCCCTTGGCCGTCATGTCCGGCAGCGAATAGTCGAGCAACATCAGGCAGTCCGGCCGGGCGGCCAGCCACTCCAAGGCCGCCCGCGCGCTGGTCTTACTGTGGAGGGTGAGGCCGCAATTCGCCAGCTGTTGGCGAAAAAGCTCCAGCAACCCCTCGTCGTCCTCGACAAGCAGGAGATGGCTGGGTGCACTCGCCGACGGCGGGGCCGGGCACGCTGTATCACTCATGCAGGGCCAGGCATTTCAGGGTTTCGGAACAGAGGGCACCTGCATGATGAGCAGGAAAAGCCCGAGCTGCTTGAGGGCGTTCGTAAACTGGTCGAACTCGACCGGCTTGGTGACGTAACAGTTGCAGCCCAATTCGTAACAGCCCTGAATTTCGCGCGGGTCATCCGTGGTGGTCAGCATCACCACCGGGATGGCTTTGCGCTTGGGATCGGACTTCATCCGCCGCAGCACCTCCACGCCGTCTACTCGCGGCATGCGAATGTCCAGGAGCAAGAGGAACGCCTCGTTGGCCAGGTCCGGCCGCGCAGCGCGGGCGTCAAAAAAATCCAGCACCTCCTGGCCATCGCAAAAGCGATGCGTCGGGTTGTGGATGCCCACGTCGTGCAGCAGTTCCTGGATGAGCTCGGCGTGGCCGTCGTCGTCCTCGGCGATGAGGATGGTCACGTGCATATCTTCTTTAAGGCTTGGCATGGTTTGCAGATGTTGTTGTAACAGTTTCAGCCCTCGGCAAAGCGAAGTAAAAGCGGCTGCCTTGGCCGAGTGTGGACTCCACCCAGACGCGCCCGGACAACCGACCGAGCACACGTCGCACAAGGTTCAGCCCCAGCCCTTCCCCGGGCACTGCCCGTTCGGGATGGAGACGGTGGAACAACTCCCAAATCCGGCCCAAGTGTTCCGGGGCGATACCGATACCGGTGTCCGCGACACAGTAAACCGCCTCGCCGGCTCGGAGCTCTCCAGAAAGAGTAATCGCCAGCGGGCGGGCCGGATCATGGTACTTGAGGGCGTTGTCCAGAAGGTTGGCGATTACTTGGCTAACCAGACGCGCGTCGCCCAAACAAATCGGCAGTGGTTCGGTGGTCACCGTGGCGCCGGTCTTCTGGATCTGAAACCGCAT
The DNA here is from genome assembly GCA_964634255.1 of uncultured Verrucomicrobiota bacterium. Lineage (GTDB taxonomy): Bacteria > Verrucomicrobiota > Verrucomicrobiia > Limisphaerales > MWDV01 > MWDV01. Next base: position 9,999 of record CAZWJC010000096.1, read on the forward strand.
GGCATCGAGACTCTGCCGGGCTAACTGATCCATGTCCAGCCGTTCTATCTCGGGCGTCACACGGCCCAGGCGCGAAAGCTGCAATAACCCACTCAACAGCCGGTTCATGGCGAGCACACCCGATCGCATGTAGTGCAGGGCGTTGGGAATCGGCCCGGCGTACAGCTCCGTCGCACGGGCTCGAACCGCTTCTGGCACCGTGGGATTGACCGCCAGGATTCCGAGTTCCCGGCAGGCTTTTTCGAGACGGTGACTGAACCCCTCAATATTGACGAGCGGTGATCGCAGATCGTGCGAAGCGGCGTAGAGGAGGTTCTCGAGCTCTTCGTTTTTCAGGGCAAGCTCGCTCAGCAAGCGCTCGCGCTCCTGCTCGTGTTCTTTGCGAATGGTGATGTCCTGGATCGTACCGAACATCCGCACGGGCCGGTGATTCCCATCATATTCGAGTTTGCCCAAGCCATGCACCCAGCGGACGCACCCATCATTCCGCCGGATAATTCGGTATTCCTGGTCAAACGGCGCGCCGCTTCCGAGCACGTGATCCAAGAGATACGCGGTCATCCGGACGCGGTCGTCAGGGTGCAGCAGCGCCGACCATCCCTCGATCGTGCGGCTGTAGTCAGCACCAATCCCAAACACAGCCTCCAACCCTTCGGAACTGATCCAGCTTCCCGACGCGACGTTCAGCTCGTAGTGCCCGAGCGCCGCCACGCGTTGAGCCTGCTGCAACCGAGCCTCGCTGATCCGTAGTGCCGCCTCCGCCCGCCGGCGCTCGGTGATATCCAGAATCACCGCCAGAAACACGCGCTGCCCCTGGACGGCGACCAATTGCAGATGTACCTCCACCGGATAGAGACTCCCATCAGCGCGTCGGTGGACGGTGTAAAAGAGAAGCTGCTCCTGCTCGCGACACAGCAGCGGCGCAATGGCTTCCCGAAAAGACGCCTCGGTGTGCTCGGGCTTCAAATCCACGGGCGTCATGCGCCGCATGGCTTCGAGCGTGTAGCCCAGGTTGCGCAGCGCCCCCCGGTTGACGTACTCGAAGCGGAGGCTCTCGGCATCGAAGACATAGATTTCGTTGAGACTCGATTCCAGGATGTGCAACAGACGCGCCTGCGCCGCCTCCGCCCGTTTGCGCTCGGTGATATCGCGCGTGATGGCCAGCGAGCAGATCCCCCCGCCCAGTTCGATCCGACGGGCGCTCACCTCGGCCGGGAAGGTCGTGCCATCTTTGCGGACGTGCAAGGTCTCGGCAAGCACCTGTTCCTCCGTCTGCAAGCGGTTGATAAAACCCGCCAAGTCCGCCCGCGTCTCGGGGGCCCGCAGCGCGGCCACGTTCATGGTCCGGAACTCCTCCACGGTGTAGCCGTAGCTCTCCACGGCGCGTTGGTTGACCTCCAGAATCCGAAGCTGGTCGTCAGCCAAGATGATGATGTCGTTGGCCTGATGCATAACGGTCGCCAGCCGGTCGGACAGGACACGCCGCTCTCGCTCCAAAGCCAGTTCGCGCCGCAACTGCCGGGTGGTGAGATGCCTCCACGTCAGGGCCACGCCCAAGCCGGCCGCCAGAACTAGTACGCCAACCACTGCCATCACGGCGCGCGCCTCATCGCGCAACGGTTCGGCAACCTCGGCTTCATCCACCTTGACCACCATGGCCCACGGCGTCTCCGGGACAGCCCGCATCGCAGCCAGCACGGGGACGCCTCGATAGTCGAGTCCTCGGGCCACGCCGGCTTGCCCCAGCAGCGCCCGAGCGGCAGGCGTGCCGTTTGTGACCAAGGGCAGCCGCAGGTTCAGCGCCGTGTTGGTCCGGTGACGGAGTTCGTTCAGGAACAACACTTCATCGCCCTCGCGACGCACCACCAGCGTCTCCGCCGTGCGGCTGGGCGTGGGCCAGGACCGAATGAGTGGGAACAGATACGTTTCCGGGAGAATCTCAACCATCACGAGCCCCACCGGTTCACCGCCCGCCGCCAGCAATGGGACGAGCAGGTCCATGTTGATCTTCCCACTCACCGTGCTGCGATGCAGGTCCGATACGACCACCCGCCGCCCTTGCATCGCCTCAGTCGCACGTTGCTGCGCCAGCGGCCCCACCCATCCTTCCGCATCCGGGAACGCCAAACGGACTTGTAGATTTGTGTCCAACAGCACCAAGCGGGCGAAATCATAGCGCGCGTGCAGTGAACCGAGCCAGCGTTCCACTTGAATTCGCGCTTCGCGATCTTCTGGCCGGGCCAAGAACTCTCGCACAGCCCTGGCCGCCAGACCCGAGTCCAGAATATGTCCGGCATCGGCCAGGTTCTCCCGATACCAGCGGTGTATCTCGCTAACCTTGAGATCCGCAACCGTGCTGAGTTGTTGCTCCGCCAAATTCCGGGTTGCCCCCTCCTGATAGCGCAGGTAAGCGACACCCGTCAGCCCAATCGCCGCTGTAAAACCCACGAACACCCCGAGCAGGATCGTCCCGTGCGGCCCGCGCCGACGACGGTCAACCGAGTCCGCGGAGGCGGCTGCACGCGGTGCGGTTGGTGGCGTTGGGTTGTCGGTGTTCAAAGTGGTTCAGGTCGCTCAGCTCAGGTCGGGATGGAGACAAAGAAACGGCTCCCCTCACCCGGCACGGATTCCACCCATACGCGTCCACCGTGGCGCTCCACGATGCGGCGAACCAGGGTCAGTCCCAACCCCTCGCCGGGCGGACCGGTAGGATTCAATCTCCGGAACAATTCCCAGATCCCCTCCAAATGCTCCGGCGGGATGCCCAGTCCGTTATCGGCTACGCAATAAACACTGCTTGCTCCTTCAACGCGTCCGGTCACCTCGATGCGCGTCGCCCGCGCGGGATCCCGGTACTTGAGCGCGTTGTCGATCAGATTGGAGAACGTCTGGTTGAGCAATAGCGGATCGCCGGTACACGCTGGGAGCGGCCCGAGCACAACCTGCGCACCGGCCGATTGAACCTGGATGGTCATGGTGGCCACAACTTGATTCAAGAGGTCGTTCATGTCCAAGCGCTCGCGGCACACGGTCACTTGCCCCAAACGAGAGAGCCGCAGCATCCCGCCGATCAGCGTATCCATCTTCTCCACGCTGGTATGGATGAACCGGAGCGCCGTCGGAATCTGCTCGCCCACCAGCGGCGCGACCGACCGGCGGGTCGCATCTAGCAACGTGGCGTCTTCCAGCAGTTCCTTCAACTCGGCACAGGCTTTGTCCACCCGCCGGCTGAAGCCTTCAATATTCAGCAGCGGGGAACGGAGGTCGTGCGACGCGGCATACAACACGTTCTGCAATTCGCGGTTCTTGGCGGCAAGTTCCGCGTTGAGCTGCTCCCGCTCAATTTCGGCTTTCCGCCGCTCCGTCAGGTCAATGATCGTGCCGATCAAACCTGCCACCTGCCCTTGAGCATCCCGAAACACCGCCTTCTCAAAGAGGACATCGCGCTGGACCCCCAATGCATTCTGGATTTGCGCCTCGTATCGCTGTGTGCCGCCCTGCTTCAACAACGCTGCATCCTGGGCTTGATACAAGGCGGCGAGTTCCGGCGGGTGAACATCGAACACCGTTTTTCCCACCAAATCCGTGTGAGCCGCCCCAAAGAAACCGCGGAAAGCGTCGTTCGTACCCAAGTAGCGCCCTTCACGATTCTTATAGAAAACCGGGATGGGGATCGCCTGCAACAAGGCATTCAGGAATCGCTCGCTTTGCTTGAGTGACTCGACCAAGCCCGCCCGTGCAGCTTGGTCGGAGAGGATTTTGCCGATCAAGACCGTCGCCAGGGGATAGGTCAGGATCACCGGCCAGGCAATGCGCCCCAGCACCGGAAGAATCATCTCGGCCGGAAGCAATACCGTCATGGCCAGCATCGCCAGATGGACCACGAGGCCGAATCCCAAGAGCGTTGCAGCCGACACCTCGCGCGACGCTTGCTGTCGGCGCATATGAAAACCAACCCCGATGCCAGCCGACGCCAGAATCACCGACACTCCCATCCACACGCCGGGACCGCCCTGCGCCAGGCGCAGCGGAAGCGTCATCAGGCACGTCACCGCTGCTGCCCATGGCCCGAAGAACAGGCTGCCCAAACTGATCATCACCGACCGGCCATCAAAGATGAGCCCAGGCGCAAAGACGAACGGACGCAACATGCCAATCACGGCCGCGCCCCCGAACACCACGCCCTGAAGCACCGCCCCGAGCCGTGTGCTCGGCTTCCAGCGCGCGTCCACAAACCCGCTAACCACGCTGAGCGCGACCAACAGCGCGAGGTTGTAGATCAGGTCAACCCAGATCATGGCAACTCTTTGGGTACTGATTCATGATCCACGGAAGTCATTTACTCGCTTTGGCTGAGGCAATGGGGACAACTACTTCGGCTTCAAGAGACGCCGGACAGGAGATTCGCCGCACTGAGCCGGGTGGCTTGCGCGTCCCCAAGGACGGGCTCAAGTACTTCCGGCCTGCCATCACCTCGTGGATGGCTGCGGCCAGTTCCTCGTAAGCACAGCTCTTGTCCACGTAACCCGATGCCCCCGCTTCCATCATGGCAGCGACGTACAGCGAGTCCGTATGCATGGAGACCGCCAACACCTTCGCCCGCGGACTACCCCGGAGCACTCGGCGAGTAGCTTCGACTCCGGTGTCGTCCGGCATGACCACATCCATCAGGACCACATCCGGCTGCAAATCCGCCGTTAGCTTCCCGGCTGACAGACTGCCGTCCGCCTCCCCTACGATTTCAATTTCCGGCGTCGCTTCGAGAGCGAAACGGATGCCGGCGCGGGCCAACTCCTGATCGTCGCAGATCAACACTTTAATGCTCATGTCACGCCTGGGTTGTGGCTCAAAAGCCGAGCCCGATACCTGTTCACTCAGGTAGGATCATTGCCCACATACCGGTAGCTTGGAATCGGGACTATTCCTGACTCCCCGCTTCAAATACGCTGAGGTTGCTTTCGTGGACCGACCGCTCCAGCGTGACTTCAAACTACAGGGGTGATTTTGGAAGCTGCCGACATCGTCGAGCAGGCGCGACCGCCAGATTGCGCAGGAAAACCGTTACGTTCAGGCTACGTTTCCAGCGAAGTGAGCCCCTCGCGGACAGCGTACTTGGTAAGTTCGGCAACACTGCGCAGGCCCAGCTTCTTCATGATCTGCTGGCGATGCGTGTCAGCCGTCTTAGGGCTGATACGTAAACGATCAGCAATCTGCTTGGTACTGCTCCCCTCCGCCAGAAGCTGCAGCACCTCCTTCTCGCGGGGCGAGAGCACGGGTTTCTCCACCGCGGGGCCGGAGGCGAGTTGGCGCACGTAATCCTCGACCAGCGTATGGCTGATGCCCGGGCTGAGATAGGTGCGATTGGCCATCACGGTTTGCAGCGCCCGGGCCAACTCTTCAAAGGCCGAGTCCTTCAGCAGGTAACCGCGCGCCCCCGCCTGGAGCATCGCCGACACGTACCGCGCATCGGAATGCATCGAAAGCGCGATGACTCTGACGCTTGGCGACTGGGCGGAAATTTGGCGGGTCGCCTCAATGCCGTTCAAGTCCGGCATGCCGATATCCATCACCACGACGTCAGGGGCGAGCTTCCGGGTCAACTCCACCGTGGTGCGCCCGTCTTCAGCCTCGGCGATGACTTCAACCCCGGGTAGGCTGGACACCAAGGCACGCAGTCCCTCCCGCAGGATGCGGTGATCGTCCGCCAGGATAACGCGCGTGGGCATTCGAGGATCAAAAAGGAAAACCCTGCCGTTGTCGAGTCCCGGCTGGCTTCTGCTCAGACATTCGACACACAACCAGTATCAATTCCCCAAGATGGATTGCACCGCCGTACGCGGAGTGTGGCCGGCCTCGGCCACAGCATGGTGAACGGAAGCACGGCGTGGAGGAACTCGCGCGGCTTGGATGGTCGGGAGTTACTGCGACCGCGGACGGTCGCACTCCGGGGAGCGCGCCGCCCTCGGCGGAGTGTGGCCGTCCTCGGCCACAGCATGGTGAACGGAAGCACGGTGTGGAAGAACTCGCGCGGTTTGGCTGGTCGGGAGTTGCTGCGACCGGGGACGGTCGCACTCCGCGCTCTGGGTGGGTTGCCTTTTCGCGGTTTTCTTGGGGCGGTCGGAACGCGGCTAAGTTTGCTTTAGCGGCATCGTAAGGGTTACGCGGGTCCCGCGGGCCGGCGCCGCTTGCACCTCGCAGTGCCCGCCCAGATAGCTCAGGCGCTCGCGGATGCTGAACAAGCCAAACCCACCAGTCTTGACGTCAGGCCTGGCAGTCGAGTCCGGCTGCCAACCCACGCCATCATCCTCCACCACGACGCACAGCGATCCACCTTCCATTTGCGTGGTGACGCGGGCGCGGGTGGCCCGAGCGTGCTTGACGACATTCAGGAGCAGTTCGCGCACGGCGGTGAACAGGAGGTTGCGCGTTTCTTCATCGAGGGATACCGGCGGGGTGTCGGCCACGAATTCAAATTGAACCCCATGCTCGCTGGTAAATTGCTCTGCCAGCCAGCCCAGCGCCGCTTCCAAGCCCAGCTCGTGCAGGATGGGTGGACTGAGCTGGAACGTCATGGACCGCGTGCTGGTAATCGCGGACTCCAGATGCGTGCGAATAGTGTCAAGTAACGTCTTCTGTTCCGCCAATGTAAGTTGCACCCGCAACGCCCCTATCTTGATTCGCGTGAGCGCCAGCGACTGAATCACGTCGTCGTGGAGCAGCGTGGCGATGCGACGCCGCTCGCGCTGTTCCGCCTGCGTGAGGCTGGCGGCCAGGGCGCGCAACTGCTCGCGCGAGGCCCGCAGTTCCGCCTCGGCGCGCTTGCGCTCGGTAATGTCCTCCTTGATCCCAAGGTAATGCGTGATGCGCCCGCCCGCGTCCTTGATGGGGGAGATCAACGCACGCTCCCAAAAGAGTTCGCCGTTCTTCTTCCGGTTGAGCATCTCGCCGTCCCACGCCTCACCGCGGGTAATGGCGGCCCACAATTGCCGGTAGGTTTCGGCTGGAGTCTGGCCTGACTGCAAGATGCGAGGGTTCTGGCCGAGAATCTCCGCGGAGCTGTAACCGGTAAGCTCCGAGAACCGCCCGTTGACGTATTCCGTGTTCCCTTCAAGATCGGTGATCATCACGCTCGCCGGGCTCTGTTCCACCGCCTGCGAGAGCTTGCGCAACGCCTCCTCCGCCTGTTTGCGGTTCGTGATGTCCAGATGGGTGCCACACATGCGCACCGGCCGGCCGCTGGCATCGCGCTCGATGACCTTGCCCTTGTCCAATACCCAGACCCACTCCGCACTTCGATGTCGGAGGCGGTGTTCCGTTTCGTAGAAGTCCGTGTGGCCGTCGAAGTGAGCTTGAAGCTCGCGCCGTATTGCTTCCTGGTCTGCGGGATGGATGAATTTCTCCCATGCGCTGACATGCGGCGGGATCTGCTCGAGTGTGTAGCCCAGCATTTCGGCCCAGCGCGCGTTGAACACGACCTTGTCGCTCAAGAGATCCCAGTCCCAAGTTCCCAAGTCCGCCCCGCGAATGGCCAACGACAGGCGCTCGCTGTTCTCCCGCGCCACGGCCTCCAGTCGCCTGCGCTCCGTGATGTCGAGGGCGGTGAAGACCACGCCCCGCGAGTGGTTTGCCGGGTCGAGCGGCGTGGACGACAACAATACGTCCCGGATCGCGCCGTCTTTGCGTCGCCAGCGTGATTCCACCGTGCCCGTGCCCCGCTCGGTGATCTGCCGGTACTTCTCTCGCCCGACGTAGAGGAAGTCTTCCTCGGTCGGATACAGCAAGCGCGAGTTGACCCCGATCAGTTCCTCCCGCAGGTAACCCGTCATTTCCAAAATGCGCTCGTTGACCTCCTGCAGCACGCGGTCCACCACAACCCCGACACCGGTTGGGGCAACACGGAACACCGCCTCCAAGCGGGCCTTGCTGGCGGCAAGCGACTGCTCCGCCTTCTTCAGTTCAGTGATGTTCGTATGGGACACCACGGCTCCTCGTTGTCCGCCACCCAGCGGCGTAACCATCATGGAAAACCATCGCTGCTCGGTGGGGGAATGGCACGGATACTCCATCGTAAAGCTCGCCGCCTGTCCCGCGAGCACAGATCGGATACCCTCGCAAGCGGTCATTGCCCCCTCCGCCCCCTGTCTGGCACTGCACCGGCAGACCTCAACATAGTCGGCACCGAGGCCGCACTTACGTGCAGGATTCCCTTCCGCCGGCGGGTTCTCGTTCCGGAATCGTTCCCACGGCGCGTTGACCGCCAGAATGACTCCGGCTTGGCTCACCACCGCGATGTGCGCGGCCATCGAATCGAAAATGACTTTCCGGAACTCCTCGCTCTCACGCAACGCCGCCTCGGCTTGCTTGCGATCCGTAATGTCCAGCATTGCCCCGATCATTCGCCGGGCGTGGCCGTCCTGGCTTCGCAGGATGTAACCGCGGTCCAACACGAATGCATAGGTGCCGTCCGCCTTCCGGAACCGATACTCATCCTGCCAGTGTTGACAGGCAGGATTCCGAACGGCCGTATGGAAGCCCTCGGCCACCCGCTGGTGATCCTCGGGATGCACACGATCCGTCCACCACGCGGCCGGCTGCGGGGCCGCGACGATGTCGGACCAGCCAAAGACGGCGGTCCCGGCCTCGTTCCATCTCTGCAAATCACGCACGACGTCCCAGTCCCAGATCACGTCGTTGGTGGCCCGCAATGCCAGCCGCAGCCGTTCTTCGCTCTCTTGGAGGGCCGCCTCGGCCTGCTTGCGTTCCGTGATGTCCATGAGGTTGCCCACCACCCTGACGATCCGGTTGTCCTCCCATACGGCTTGGGCCGTGGTGCGCACCCACATCGAACGCCCCTGCACACTCGTGAACGGCACTTCCAGGTCGTAAGCCTCACCTCGCTCAGTACACCGGCGGAAGGCCGCTAGGATGACCGCCTGGTACTCCGGCGCGTAGCAGGCCGCGCTGCGCCGGATGTGTTCATCCGAGCCGGGAGCAAAGTCCTGCGCGCTCAAGTCGTGGATGCGATAGGTCTCCTCCGTCCAGAGCATGCGCTGCCGGGCAACATCCCACTCCCACCCGCCGACTTGGCTCAGGCGCTGGGTTTCGTTCAACAGGGTTTCGCTCGCCCGCAGCCGCTCCTCTGCTCGCAATCGGACAATCGCCTGCGTGGCCGTCGCCGCGATGGTCTCCAACGCGCGACGGTCCTCCGGGGCGAGGTCATCCAAAGCATGCGAGGCGACGTTCAGGCAGCCGATCACCGCCCCCTCGTGGCGGAGGGGAATGACCGCCAAGAAGCGCAAGCCTTCTTGCACTACCGCCACGGAGTGACTCAAACCGGCCGCCACAAGGGGGGCGTAAACGGGTTGACCGCTCAGGACCAGCCGCGCGCGATCCGAGTCGGCTTCATATCGCGAGACCACCCGAATGAACTCGGGCGTCAAGCCGCGGGGCTCCACAAATTCCAGCGCTCCGGACCGGTCGTCCCGCAAGTAGAATCCGCCCGCGTCCAAGCCCGCCGTCGCCAGGGCGGCCTCCAAGCAAATCCGAATGCCCGCGGCCAGGTCCGCCGCGCCAGCCAACGACAATACCAACTCGTGCTGGATGCGGAACTGATCGTCCGCGTGTTTCTGCTGCGTGATGTCACTCGCGAAGTTGAGCGTGGCGGGTTGCCCTTCCCACTCGATGCGAACCGCGTTGACCCGCAACCACCGGGTCTTCCCCGAACGCGTGACCAAGGCAAACTCCTGAGGCGGCAGCGCTGATTCAGTCGCCAGCACCTGCTGGTGGTGGGCGCGCAACCGCCCCTGTTCGGCGTCCGGCACCAGGTTGAGGATGGTGGCGCCGCGCAGTTCTTCCTCACTGCGGCCACTCAAGATGGAACACATCCGGTTGACGAAGCGGAGTTTCAGGTCTTGGACCACATAGATGGCCTCCTGGGCATTCTCAACCAGACACCGGTACTTCTCCTCGCTGGCGCGCAGCGCCGCCTCGGCCTGTTTGCGCTCGGAGATGTCCTGAATGTACACGGAGAAGTGGCGCGGTGCCCCCGCATGGTCGCGGAGAAGTCCCACGCGCACGGAGGCCCATACCGTCTGTTGCTCCGAGGTGAGGTACCGTTTTTCAAGGTCGAGGCGATTGATCGTCCCCTCCAGCAACTGCCGCACGCCTTCCGCGCTGGCCTTGCGATCCTCGGGATGGGTGACCTCCAGGAAATTCAGGCCGCCCAGTGCGTGCTCCGACCGGCCCAGCAGGGCACAGAAAGCGTGATTGGTTTTACCGATGCGGCCATCCACTTCCACCAAGCAACGGCCCACCGGGGATTCCTCGAAGGCCAGGCGGAACAGACGCTCGCTGTGCCTCAGTTCTTCCTCCATCTGCTTGCGCTCGGTGATGTCCTCCGCGAAGACCGCCACGCGGACCACCTGCCCGGCTTCGCTGAAGATGGGCACCAGGTGCTGATTGAGCACACGACCGGAGCGGGAATCTTCAAAGCGCAGTGGCTGACCGCTGCTCACGACCTGGGCCAGACGGGCGCGGCGCGGCGCGACCATCTCGGGTGGCAGATGGTCGTACACGTCGGCTCCCAAAAGCTCTTCCCGGCGGCGCCCCAGCCGTTGGGCGCCGATCTCGTTGATCTCAATCACGGCGCCGCGGACATCGAGCAGCAATACCGATTGGGTACTCGCCGCGAGCAGCGCCCGCAGATTGGCTTCGCTTTCGCGCCGGGCCTCTTCGGCCTGCTTGCGCTCGGTGATGTCGGTGAACATCGCGAAGGAGCCATCGAACTGGCCTGCGGGGTCGGTGAGCGCGGTCGCAGAAACGATGGTCCACAGCTCGCTGCCATCAGAGCGGCGGAACCGGTGTTCGTACGCCGCGCCCTGCCCCTCGTGACGGCGGGCCATGCGTTCCCGATGCGCTGGCAAGTCTTCGCCGAACATGAACTCCTCGACCGCTCGGCCGATGATTTCGCCCGGTTCGTAACCCAGCATGCGCGTCATCTGGTCGTTGACGAGAGTCGTGCGGTGCTCCCGATCCATGGTCCACACCCCTTCGCGGGCGGTTTCCACGATGCGCCGATACCGCTCCTCGCTTTTGCGCAGCGCGTCCTCCGCCCGGCGTTGCGCCATGAGCTTGTGCAGTTCGTTCGCGACCAACTGGAGTTGGGCCACGTCCCCCTCGTCGTAGTCTTCCGCCTTGTTGCCCACGCCGAAGATGATGCGCACCTTGCCCGCCTCGACGACGGGGATGCTCATGAACCGGCGCACCGGCGCGTGGCCCGGTGGCAGCCCCTTCTGGTTTGGGGAACGGGCGAAGTCGTTGTAAACGATCGGACGCTGCTGGCGCACGCAGTCTACCCAATTACCTGCCTCACCCAGCGGGTAGTGGCTGTCAAAACTGGCCGTGCAATTCTTCAGCGCCTCCTGGTTCCAGGTCGTCAGAATGATCGTCTTTTGATCCTCCGAGACTTCATGGAAGAAGCCGATGGTGCTGTCGGTCAACGCCACGGCCTTTTCCAGCACGTAATCGTAAAGCTCACGGTCGGTCAGGTGCGGCGCGCGTTGATGCAGGTTCAGCAGCAATTCGGTGCGCTCGGCATCCTGTTGTCTCCGCTTGTCCGCCAGCTTGCGCTCGGTGATGTCGCGAAAGACGCCGACCACCGCGCGCTGACCGCCCGCCAGCGTGATCGTGCTGGCACTGATTTCCACTGGAACGCGCCGCCCATCGGACGTCCAAACCTCTCCTTCTGCATGGCTCGGCGCGGTTTGACCGGCCCGCCGACTGAATTGCTGCCGGTAGCGCTCCGACTCCTGCGGGGGATGGAGTTCAGATTGATGCATCCCGAGGATAGATTCCCGGGAACGCCCCAACAACCGCGCCGCCTCGGGATTGGCGTCCACAATGCGCCCTGTGGCTGTATCGGCGATGAAGATAGCGTCGCGCGTGCCTTCAAAGACAGATGCCAGCCGCGCGTTCGTTTCGCGGAGCGCATTCTCCGCTGCCTTGCGCTCGGTGATGTCCGTCAGTACCACCCGGCATTCGCGTCCTTCCTCCGTCACGGCGGCGCGGAGATGGACCGTGAGCGGCGGTCGGCCCCCGGCTTGGAGCAACACGTCAGCCTCCGCCAGGGACTTGGATTCAAAGGCCCGTGTCAAGAGAGCATTGAAGGCCAGCCGGCCTCCGGGTGACACAAACAGCGCAAAGCGCCGCTTCAGCAGCCGGGAGCGGGCTATCCCCAAAAGAGTCGCCGCGGCAAGGTTAGCCCGTTGGATAACCCCGTCCGATTGGAGTGTTAAGTAGCCCGCTGGGGCGAAGTCGTAGAGTTCGGTGTAATCCGCCAGCGCCTGATCGAGTTCTTCGCGTGCCGCTTTCAGTTCCTCGTTCTGCATCTCCAACTCGGTCTGATAGACCTGGAGTTCGTGCAGGAGCCGTTCGGTATCCGCCTCGGTGCGCTGGCGGTGGCCGGTGGGGCGTGCAGGTTTCTGCTGCGCCTGCAATCGCTCTTCCGCTTGGCGGCGGAGTCTGGCGCCACCCCCCTGCGGAGTTTGCTTTTGTTTCATGGCTTCAGTCGCTTGGTTCGGAGCGGTTCAAGGAGAACAGGCGGAGATTCATCTGCACCTCCACGGTGAGGAGGCGGGTCTTTGCGCGCAGGTGTCGCACGACCCTGGCGGGTGGATTTCATGGCG
>CAZWJC010000097.1:0-22481 GCA_964634255.1 uncultured Verrucomicrobiota bacterium
CGCTGGCCCCCTCGCCGACAACCTGCAGGTCCTTTTCACGATCCAGCAGGGCGCGCAACCCCTGCCGGACGATCGAATGATCGTCCACCAGCAGAATCCGTATTGGTCCGGAGGCCATCGTGCGCTCGGTTTCTGTTCTTACCAACGGCTCACTCATTGTCCTATCGGCTGCAACCGCTACCGGCTGAAATGGTCCCGTCGCCAGAGCGTGGTTCGCGCGGCGGCTCCTGGATCGGTAGTTCGGCGATGACCCGGGTGCCGCGGCCAGGGACTGACTCCACCAAAAGCTCGCCACCGACCAGGCGGACGCGCTCGCGCATTCCCTGCAATCCTCCAGACCGCGTGGACCGCAAGGCCGCATCCTGGTCAAACCCGACCCCCTCATCGGCCACCTGGACAGCGAGTTGCGTCTCGTCGGCCCAGATACGCACCGTGATTCGCTTGGTCTGGGCGTGCCGCATGGCATTCGTCAGGCCTTCCTGCACCACCCGGAATGCCGCCGTCTCCAGCAAGGCCGGAAACCTCCGGTCCACCCCGGTATGCTCAAGGTGAATCGTTGGTCCGGATTCTGGATAGTGATCAATCAGCCAGAGCACCGCCGGCACCAATCCCAGATCATCCAGTATGGCCGGGCGCAGGTTCAGGGACATGCTGCGCACGCGATTGATGAGATCCGCCAGGATGGCATCCGTGCGGGGGCAGGCTTCGGTCGCGCGTTCCGCCTCAATGGCCAGGCTGAGGGCGCTCAGCAGCTGCCCAATGTGATCGTGCAACTCGCGAGCCAAGTGGCGGCGCTCGCTCTCCTGCACGGCCACCAACTGCCGCGAAAGCTCCCGCAGCCGTTCCCGGCCTTCCAGCGTTTCTTCGAACAACCGTGCGTGTTGCAGCGCCACGCCGGCTGTCATGCCCAGGGCGTGAAAGAACCCTCGGCTGAAATCGGGGTCAGTGCCCGGCTCGTGACGAAGAATTTCAATCATGCCGATCTTCTCGCCGTGTGCCAGCAACGGGACGCACAGCCGCCCATCGGTGGTGGCGTTTGGCCCGGGGTCTTTTCCCGCCGAGGCTGCCGGCGTCGGTTCCTGCGCGGCGCGGGTGCGGAAATCCCGGTAGAGTTCGCCCACTTTGCCAGCGTCCACTCCCCAAACCATATTGAGCGTCAGTTCCCCGCGCGGGTCGGCTCCATAGGTGGCGATGGCTCCGCCGCTAACACCGAGATGTCTGTGCAGACCAGTCTGCAGCGCAGCCAGCACCTGTCCCGTCACCAAGGACTTGTTCAGCTCGGCCGCGATGGTGTTTAGAATGGAGAGTTCGGCGTGCCGCTTCTTGAGCGCCTCTTCTGCTTCGAAACGGCGCGTGATGTCTTGACCAAACACCAAGAGCCCCACCAACCGCCCCTCTTGATTCCGAAGGGGCAGCTTGTCCTTGGCCAACCAGACCTGCCGACCGGAAGCATTCTGCAGCGGTTGAATGAGCCCCCATTTTGGCTGTCCCGAGGACAGCACATCCAGATCGTCCTGATCCACAACGTCGGCGCCTGCCAGTCCAAGTTCGCCGATCGTGCGACCCTCAATACTTTGAATGGGCAACCCGATGATCTCTGCGGCAGCTTGGTTGGCCCGCACGATTCTCCGGTTCGAATCCTTGTAGAGGATGCCGGCTGGCACGAGGTTGAAAATAGTGGCGAACTCCTCCTGCTGGCGGCGCAAGTTAGCCTCGATCTGCTTGCTTTCCGTGATGTCCAAGAATGTGCAGAGGATGCTGGTGATTTGCCCCTCGGCATCCCGCATGAAATCGGCGACCCCGCGGACCAGTCTTTCTGATCCGTCTGGTCGGCAAATGCGGAACTCGAACGGAGGCACCGCGATACCGGAACGAGTCTGATCCCGAAGGGCTCGCAGGCGCGGGCGTTCCTCCGGGGGCGTCCAGTCAATGAACCTGTCCAAGGTGCAACCGCCAGGTTCGGGCGGTCGGCCGCAGATCTTCCACGCCAGGTCTGAGACATGGAGTTGCTCCCCGAGCCGATCCCACCGCGTGATTGCCAAACCCGCGATCTCTTGGGCATGGTGGAGTTCGCGCTCCCTCTGCCGCAACTGTGTCTGAGTGTCGTTTAGCCTTTGCACCTCCTCCTGAAGTTGGGCTTGTGTCTGGTTCAAGGTGGCCGTGCGTTCACGCACCAGCCTTTCGACGATCTCGGCTCGTCGGGCCAAGTAGTAAAGGTGCAACGTCGCCACCACGGTACAGAACAAACCCACAGCCCAGATTAGTGGACCTGACTTGGAGGGAGGCAGCAAACCTACGCGCGGTCGAAACAGGACGGTCCAATGTTGATAGCCCAGGCGGATGTTCAACTCGCGATGAATCCCGGCGCCCATGGCGCGTTCGGATGGCGCGAATTCCACTGACAGACTGCGACGGATGGAAGGATCCATCGTCGGGTCATAGAAATGGAGAAACTGGCTTCCCTCCGGCGCAGACTTGTCCAGCATCAGAAAATCCAAACCGCCGGACTGAAACTGATCGAAGCGGGCATCCACAAACTGATCCACCCTCAGAACGCCGATGAAGTAGCCTTGGAAACGCTTGAGATTTGGGGCGTTGGTCCCCTGACGACGGTCCACCCAGTAAGCAGGGGCTGCCAGAGTTACCGCGCGGGCGCCGTTGGTGTTTCCGGGCAGGAGATACGGTGCGCTCGCGGCGATCCATTCGATCTTGCGAGCCTTCTGCAGGAACTCCGAGGTTTCCGGGAGGAGTGAAAGATCAGCTCCGACTTCCATGCCTGGCAGGTTCGGTCCTCTGAGGTAGCGAACGGTCAGCGGCCCTGTGTTCGGTGCGGCCGTCGCCGGTTGTCCAGCCAAGCTCGGCTCGCCGGAGGGCAAACCCTCGCTCCCTTCCGCTTTGGTCTGAACCTCAGAGTCTGTCTGCGCTGCGCCCGGCGGAGCCGGCACCCAGGCCAATATCGTCAAGCCGGGAAGGCAATTGAGTTCGTGCGCGGCCAGTGCGTGAAAATCGGCGTGGGTGATCTCCTGCTTGGCTCGGAAGAACTTCCGGAAGGTGTGAAACACCTCCACGAGATTATCGGTTCGGGCTTGGAGCAGGTTGGCGCTGGAATCCACATAGCGATTGAACCCAGCCAAGACGCGTTCCTGCTCCCGCGATTGGATTAGGGTATAAGCGGCCCACGTCAACCCGACTCCTACGAAGAAGGTCGAAACGATCCAAATAATCCCAGGCCGGCCCAGCCTGTGGTTTCCGTCTGTATGCAACTCACCCACGTACCCGCCGCTCGCCCTACTGGGTCCGAGCGCCATTTCGGGCGTTAAGCTGGACAGAAAACTCAGGCATGTCGAGTTTTTTTAACTGATTGTTCCTCATACCGCACTCATTCCAGTTTTTGAGCGAGTTGCTGGCCCTGTTCATCGGGTGGCTGAGCCGGCTCACCGCTGGGTTTGGCTGCCGGTTCAACGGGCAGGGCACGGTCCAGGGTTGCCGCGAGGTTCTGCAATTCCTGGACCTCCATGATTACGTCTGCCAGCAGATTTGCCGCCGCGTCACGGGTGTCCGCATTGCACGCTGAGCCACGAATGGCGGTCTCCAGCCTCTGAGCGAGGACTCGCGCGAACTCGGCATTACTGCGCGCCAAATCGCTGAATCCCGCCAGGGCGGTTCGCCGGTCGGCCGCGCCGCCCCGGGTGACGTTGATCGCCACGTTCAACGCCAGCATCCGGGTCTTTAGCGCAACTTCCTCAATCGCCTTGATGGTCCGGGCGAGATCCTCGCCCGGACCCGCACACGGCGTCTTTTTCACGCTGGGAGTGAGTGCCGAGGCTAGAATTTGACGGTCATGCCCAGCGAAACCAGTTGCCGATCGAATTCGCGGTACTGTTCGTTGGCAATGTCCTTCTGCTGGTTGCGCCCCAAGTCCGCCGCCACTGCCGCGTTGAGAGCAAAATTGGCGGTGACGGAATAGGTCACACTGCCGGCGAAGGTGTACATCCAGTCATTTCGTTTTGAAGTTGGGGTGTTGCCACTGTTGTAATCCGAGGTTAGCAGGCGTGCCCCGGCTTCCACCGTCAGCTTGCTGCCGAACTTGTGCCGGTAACTCAGGTCGTAAGTGCTGTCAAAATAAGGAATGACACCCGTGCTCGAAACCCATTGGAAGCCGCGGTATTTAAAGGTCAGCGCATCCTTCGCAGAGAGGTCCGCGGTCACCGTCGCTTCCCCGTAGAGCTTCACGCAGTCTTGGTCGTCCACGGGCGCGTCGTTGTCGTAGCTGCGAAAATCCGGCCCGCCTTGCACTGACAGCGTCAACCACTTGAGCGGTTTGCCTTCGATCCCCACCAGCACCCGCTGGTAATCGCTGCAACTGCTCCGCGTCGTCCCGACGATGGTTTCCTGATATTGATGCCCGTAGCGCCAGCCCAACAGCAGCGTCGTCTGCGCGGCGGCTTTGTAGCCGAAATCCGCCCCGCCGTTGATGTCATAACGGTCGGCATAGTTCTGATAACCTACAGCCGTGCTTTGGTCGGTGAGCAGGTCGTAGTAAAGCAGAGAAGCGGTCGGCCGGATCAGGAAGCGCTCCCAGTCGTATTGCAGCGTGACCTTGGCACGGTCTTGGAATTGTTCGCGCCGCTCCCGCGCGGCGGCAGTGGCGTAGGCACTGCGCGCGTTGTCCGGCACCGGATAAGTCGGCGCGGTCTTGTTGCCATCCACATACACCAACGCGTTATCCATGGTGAACGTGAAGGCCTCCACTTTGCCTTTCAGCGTATTAGCCAGCCGATGGGCGTTGTAGGTTTCGTCTTCGGCGTTGTGGTAAGCGACGAAATCGGGCGCGTAGTTCAGCGTCAGGAGCTTCAGGGTGTCCTGCTCGCCGAGCAGCGGGACGAAGTTGATCCCGATCTTGGGCGACACGGTGGTTATCCAGGAGTACTCTTCGCCCATCCCGTCCCCAGAAACCAGGAGCACGTTGTTGTCGTAGCCTTCCTTGAGGCCCAAGGAAATGTCCGTCAGCCAGGCCGGCTTCTGCGGCGTGGCCGACTGGGCCGTGGGTGAAGCTGCCGCCGCCCCGTCGGGGTTGGCCAGCAACACGCCGCAAAGCGCTGTCAAGCCGCACCAGCCGCTGTGTGCGGATACGGGCCGTTGAGTTTTTCGGGTCGAGGAACGAACTGATCGTTTCTGTTTCATGATTTGGTTTGGTTCGAATGACCGGCCTCGCCTCGGTTGGCCGAGGGTGATTCGCCGGCAGTGTGGTTGAGGGTTTTCAGAGAAAGAGGTTCATTGAGCCGTCGCGGTGGCGGAAGCATCCGCAGCATCGCACTCGTGCAATCCCATGACCTGTGCCAAGCTTGCCACCTCGACAATCAGAAGCCGCCGTTGGTCTGTTAGGCGGGATTCGCCGGCAAAGGCGATCGGGACGCGGGCGCCAGCCGCCAGCGGATCGAGAGACGTCAGTTCGACGATCTTACCGACTTTTTCGGCGAGCAGCGCCAACCCGTGATGCCGGTCGCCTTTCAGCACAATGACGATGCTACCCGCGGGTGCAGACGGGCCGGTGGAACAGCCCGCCAGGATCAGTGGGTCGAACACGGGCAGCACGCGGTCGCGCAGGGCGATGAGGCCCGTGAGTGCGGGATCGGCAGCCGGCAGGGGCCGCAGCGCTGGCACGGGCAGCACCTCCTGGAGATTATCCATCGGGACCGCAAAGAAGTTGCCGGCCCGCTCGAACCACAAGTGTGGATGCTCCGCTTTGGCGGATGTGAGTTTCATGGGAGAGTGTGACCGACGGCTTCGCGGTCCGCGTCATGCATGACATTGAGCAACACCACTTCCGTCTGGTCGTCAATCAGGTGGGGCATGTGCGCCACGGATTTCTTGATGAAGCGGTACGTGCCGAACGAGATTTGCAGCATGCGCCGGAGTGATTCCAACCCGTTGGCGAAGGATTGGCTGGAAGCGTTGATGATATTGCCCTGGTCAAAGAAGGCGTGGAACGTCTGCTCCGGCGTGTCCACGATCAGCTCGCCGGTGAGCGTGGTGCGGCTGAGGATCTGAATCACTTCAATCAGCATGACGGGATCGGCCGTGCCGCACATGAGTCCGTTGTGATCCTGCCTTGTGGTGGAGGACAGGCCATTTTCCAGCGCCTCGGCCAGTTGCAGTAGACGGTCAGATTCCTTGTTCAAACCCAGCGCATGGTACTCATGGGCGAGCTTCAGATAGCACTCTGCCGTGGGTTGCGTGGCGACGGCTTCTTCGCGGCGGCGCAGTTCGGCCAGACGTTTGGGGTCTGCCGCGCGTGGCGCGGCGCTTTTTCGATTAGCTCGGGTGGCGTTCATGGGTTAACGAGTTTTTGGGACGTTTGGTCTGGAACAGTTCCTGTAACTCAAGGGTCACCAGTAAGGATTGCCTCCACGGCACCGCGACCCCAAGTCCCCCCCCCCGTTCGCCTTTTAATGCCGCGGGCACGACGAATCCCGTCGCGGCCGCGGGCAGACTGGAAAGCACGCACACGCAGGCATCCACCAGCAATGCCACGCGTTGGTCATGCACCTGAACGACCAACAGCGCTTCCCGCTGGCGGTTCAGTAACTGCAGTGCGGGCAATCCCCACAAGGCCCGCAGCGAGACCACAGGAATCCCGCTTGCCGCATCCTGTAAAGTCAGTCGCCCGATCTCCCACGCTGGCACATCCGTCTCACGTCCGCTCACGCGTGCATCCGCCGCACACAACAATTGCTGAATGCTCGTGATCGGGCAGGCATACGGATGCTCGGCCACCTCGAACACCAGGTGAGGCTGCTGCCAGATGGTCGCGGTGGCGGGCGCGCCCTCGCTTGAACCGCGTGTAGTGGAAGAAGCGTTCGGTTTCATGGTTCTCACCGCGAGTTGCGGGACGTGGCTTCTGCCGCTGGCCGGGTGGCGTTGTTGTACTTTTGGCTCAACCGCACAAACAACGTCTTCATGTTGTCCAAGGACATAACTTCGTCGGCGGCACCCCGGCGAATGGTGGCCGCCGGCATGCCGAAAACGATGCTGCTCGCCTCGTCCTGGGCCACCACCAGCCCGCCTGCGCGACGAATGGCCAGCGCGCCGGCCGCGCCGTCCTCGCCCATACCGGTCAACACCAGGGCGAGCACCTGCGGACCAAAGTGCCGCGCCAGCGAGTGGAACAGCACGTCCACGGAAGGCCGGCAGTGGTTGACCGGCGGTCCGTTGTTGATGACCAGGCGACCTTGCGCATCAATTTGCAGGTGCAGCCCGCCGGGCGCCACGTAGGCCGTTCCGTTCTTGAGCGACAAGCCGTCGCGTGCTTCGATAACCTGCAACGAACTGATGGCGTCCAATTGAGATGCAAACTCACCGGTAAAGCGTTCCGGCAGATGTTGGACCACCAGCACGGGCGGGAAAAACTCGTTGGGCACGGCACGCATCAGCTCCTGCAAGGCGACCGGACCGCCCGTGGACGCGCCGACCGCGATCACCTGCGGCAGACCGTTGGGAAAACTCGTCAACGGGGACGGCCCAACCGTCTCCCGTGGGGCAGCCGGCGTCTCTGCCGGCGCGGGCGATGGTGCTGCCACCGGTGCGTCGCCGCTCCGCAACGTGCGCACGACGCGCACGCGGGCGGCGGTCCGCACTTTGGTGATGATCTCGTCCGCGCGGTCCATGATGTTCAGGGCCACGCCGCTGGCGGAAGGTTTCTCCACAATGTCCACCACGCCCATTTCCAGACCGTAGAAGGCCGCGCGACTGCCTTTCGGCGTGTAGGAGCTGATGATGACAATGGGCCGCGGATTCGACCGCATGATGTAATCAATGGCGTGCAAGCCGTCGCACTTGGCCATGTTGATGTCCATGGTGATGACATCGGGGCCAAGCCGTTCAGCGAGGCGAATCGCCTCTGCCCCGTTGTCAGCGCAGCCGATGACCCGCAGGTCCGCAGCACTGTGCAGGATTTCAGTGAGGCGCCGCTGCATGAAGTAGGAATCGTCCACCACCAAAACGCGCGTGCGCCGGTCCAGCGGCGACTGGCCGTTGATCGAAGTGCCTCCGGATTTCATGGCCGTGGGAGCGAGTGGAAGTGGAGCGGCAGGCTGCATGTCGAAAATCATTGCCGGGTACTCTTGGCGAGCAGACGGTTGATATGTTCAGCGAGTTGTTCGCGCGAGAACGGCTTGATGATGTAATCGTTGGCCCCGAGCGCGGCGGCGCGGCGGCGATGTTTGTCCGCATCGCGCGAGGTCACCACAATCACGGGCAGGCTGCGTAGCGCCTCGTGCCGGCGCATCTCCGCGATCAGCTCGAAGCCGTGCATGCGCGGCATTTCGAGGTCGGTCAGCACGAGCGAAATGTGCCGCGTGCGCAACCGTTCCAGAGCATCCAGCCCGTCCACGGCAAGCTCCACCCGGAACTGATAGGAATGCAGATGCTTCTCGATCACCTTGCGCACGCTGAGCGAGTCGTCCACGACCAGAATGGTCGGATGGGCTGCGCTGTCCGGCTCCGCCGCAGGCACGCTCTCGATCGGGCCGCCGACCAACCCGGTGGCGTGCTCGTTCTCGAGCACGCGCGGCAAATCAACAATCATCACAACTTGCCCGTCGCCACCCAGCGTCGCCCCCGAGAAGAGCGGATGCTGGCGTAGCAGGGGGCCGAGCGGTTTAACGACGATGTCCTGCTTGCGGAGAATACGGTCCACGCCGATGGCCACGCGGCGGTCGGCCACGCGCGCCAATACAATGGCGCCGCCACCGTTGGGCGAGGGCAGGTTGAGCAGCCGGTGCAGCCGCACCAGTGGCACCATGCCTTCCGGCGTGCGCACCAGCTCTTGCTGTCCGGACATCGCCACCTCGCTCGTCTGGTTTTCCTGAATGCGCTCGACGAAGTTCAGCGGCAGGGCGCACGTCGCGTTGCCGGCGGTGATGAACATGGCCTGGTTGATGGCCAGCGTAAGGGGCAAATGGATGACGAACGTGCAGCCCTGACCGGCGACCGAGCGCACGTGGACCGAGCCGCTGAGTCGCGCGATTTCCTGCCGCACCACGTCCAGCCCGACGCCGCGCCCGGACACATCGGTGACGTTCTCGGCCGTAGAGAAACCGGGGTGGAAGATGAACTGCGTGAGAGCTTCGTCATCCACGACGGAATCAGGGAGGATCAATCCGCGCTGAATGGCCGTGGCCCGAATCGCCGCGAGGTTCAGGCCGCTGCCGTCGTCGGCGATCTCGATGATGACATGGTTCGCCTCGCAGGCGGCGCGGATGCGAAGCTGACCGGCGGTCGGCTTGCCCGCCGTCGCCCGCGCGTCTGACGGTTCGATGCCGTGAGACACCGCATTGCGCACGATGTGCAGCAACGGCGTGTAAAGCTGATCCAGGATCAGCTTGTCCAGCCGCGTGTCCTGGTCGTCCGTGGTGAAATCAATCGCCTTGTCCTCTTTCCGGGCCGCGTCCCGGGCGGAACGCTGCAAGCGTTGGAACAGGAGCGTGAGCGGCATCATGCGCACGCGGGTGATCTCATCCTGCAACCGCGCGGTGATCTTGCTGAACTGGCCGGTCTCTTCTCCGAACGCGTCGAAGAACCGGTTGAGTTGGCTGAAGATCTCGTCCGTGTCGGTGCCGATCTCCATGAGCGTCCGTGCCAGGATGTTAAAATCGTCGTACTGATCGAACTCGAGTTCCGAGAATCCACCGAGGTCCTCCGCACCGGGCGTGGCTCCCCGGGGAGAGCTCACAATGGGGGCGCGGGCGCCGCCGTCGCCCCCGGCCAGCCGGTTGCGCTCGTACTCTGGCCGAGAATACTCGTACTTGTTCTGGAAATCCGCGATGGCTTGGAACAGACGGGACTTGCCGAAGGACATTTCTTCCTTCAAGCGGGAGATGTCCGCGAGTTTCTTCTCGAGCCGCGAGCGGCTGATCACCAACTCGCCGATCAGGTTCATCAGTAGGTCCAGCCGGTTGGAATCCACCCGGATGGTCTGCGTGTCCAATACCTCGGCACGCTCTGCAATTTCCGGCTTGGGCTCGGGAATATCTTGAGTTGCCTCGGGCTCGACTTCCACCGGCACGACTGGCGTTTCGATCGGCGTGGGCACGGCCGTTTCGGCCGCCGGCACCGGCGCTTCGCCACTGGTGACAAACGTCACCGAGGCCGCAACTTTCGGAGCAGCAGGCAGGGCAGGGGCGGTCTCCCGGCTCGGCGGAGGCGGCAGACTGGCCAGGGCTTGGACGCGCTGGCCCAAGCCGACGGCCCGGTTGGCGTTGGCCGGATCCGGTTGGCCTGTTTGTGCCTCGCGCACGAATGCTTTGATCGAATCGGCCACGCCAAAGATGATTTCCACCAGCTCGGACACGCGCGGGTACACCCGGTCCACGACGTGCGTTTCCAGTAGGTCTTCCAAACCGTGCAGCAACTTGCCGATGCGCGACAGGCCCAGGCTGTTGGCCGCGCCCTTGATGGTATGGACAAGCCGGAAGATGGAGTAGGCGACCTTGGCATCCGTCGGCGATTTCTCCCAGGCCAGCAGCAGGCGTTCGAGCTGGGTCAAGCTTTCGCTCGTCTCCAACACGAAATACGAGAGCATCTCGGGGTCAATCTGTTCGGCGGGCGCCGGGGCGGCGCCGGCAGCGCGGGCGGAGGTCTCGCCTGCGGCCACGCCGAGGCTGTTCAAGAACTCGCGAGCGATGGCATCGCGATCGTTCCGCTTGCGCGGTTTCAGCGGACGATCCGTCTTGGTCACCGGCTTACCGTCAGATTTGGTCGAGGCGTCATCGGCGGTTTCCGACGCGGGCGGGTAGAAGTAACCGCCCCACACGCCGGTGATCTCGCGGTGGATGACTTCGTAGCACTGGCTCGCTTCAGCCAGTCGGCCAGCAAGCGTCGCCTGCACGGCGGCGCGCAGCCGTTCAATCCGCTGTTTCAGAAACGCGAACACCTCGACCGCCTTGTCGCGGGCCGTCAGCTTGAAGCTTTCGGCTACCTCGACCAGCCGCTCGCAGTCGTCAATCAGCGCGGTGAGTTGTTTGGCGCCGACCATCGCCGCCGCGCCACGGAGAGAGTGGAACGTCGTGCGCAGGGCGGCGGTCAGGGAAAGGTCGGCGGCCGGTTCGACTAGCGCGGCCAGTTGCCCCTCGGCCACCTGGATCAGCGTTCCGGCGTCGGACGCAAAGGTGGCCCGCAGCTCGGGCATATCGTGCAAGGGAATGCTCATGAAAGAAGGAGAGGAGACGGTCGGTTTTGATAGATGACTCCGTCACGGATCTGCACGGGCTCGAAGAGTTCCGGGTAGGCGAAGGCGGATTCTGAGTGTCCCAGGAAGAGGAGGCCACCCGGACGCAACGCCGCACTGATCTCGGCGAGGCATGCGGCCACCTGCGGTTGGGGGAAGTAGATCAGCACGTTTCGGCAAAAGACGGCGTCCAGTCCCGCAAACGGGAGCGGGTGGAGCAGGTTGTGTTGCAGGAAGCGCACGGCGGCCCGCAACGCGGGGTGGATCATCCAGCGATGCCCCTCGCGTTGGAACCAGCGGTGCCGCCGTATGGGCGATAGCTCGCGCAATTGAAAGTCGTCGTACACCCCCGCCCGAGCCGTGTTCAGGGACTTGCCGCTGACATCCAAGCCAGTGATTTCCACATCGGCGAGTTCTTCGGAGGTCAGGCGCTCGTGCAACACCATGGCGATGGAATAAGGTTCCTCACCCGTGGAACAGCCGAGGCTGGCGATGCGCAGCCGTTGGCCGCGCTCGTGGTGGGCGCGCCAGGCGGGTAACACGGTCTCCGTCAGAGCCGCAAAGTGTGGCTCCGTGCGAAGAAAGTGGGTTTCGCCGTTGAGCAGACTTTCCACGAGCGTCACCAGTTCCGCCTCCCCGGCGCTGCCGGCGGTTTGCATCCAGCGCAGATAGGCGTCGGCGCTGGGTTTCCCGGTGGCCTCGGTCCGAGCCGCCAGCCGCGTGGCCAGTTGGCCCATCCACGAATCGTTGATCCAGAACCCATAGCGCTGGGTGATCAACTGCCGCGCGATCTCCAGCCGGGGCGAGCAGGAGAACTCGCACCCGGCGTGGATTTCGGCAAGCGATGTGGGAGAGGCAGGCATGGCCGTGAGGGGCAGTATGACTTCGGCGGCTTAGTTCGATCCGTTCGTGCCGACGCGGAACTTGCTCAAGCTGGAGATCAGCTCGCTGGACAGAGTGGCGAGCGACTCGGTGGCGCGCTTGGTCTGCGCTGCCCCGGCTTGTGCCTGCTGGGCAATGGTGGAGACGGTTTCCATGGCCTTCACCACGCCGTTCGCGCCGCGCACCTGCTGCTTGGCGGCCAGGTTGATTTCGTTGATCAGTTCGGCGGATTGCACCGAGGACTCACGGATCCGGGCCAGCTCGCGGCCCGTGCCTTCGACGATCTTGCTTTCCACTTCCACCTCCGCGGTCTGCTGTTCCATGGCCGAGACCGACTCGTTGGTTTCGGCTTGGATGCCGGCGATGAGCTTCTCGATTTCCTTGGTGGCGGTGGCCGTGCGTTCGGCCAGTTTGCGGACTTCTTCTGCAACCACCGTGAAACCGCGGCCATGTTCACCGGCGCGCGCCGCTTCGATTGCGGCGTTCAGCGCGAGCATGTCCGTCTGGGAGGAAATCTGACCGATCGTGTTGACGATGGTGGAAATCTCCATCGAACGCTCGCCCAGGCGCTTGATCTTCTTGGCGCCGGCTTGCACGTTCTGGCGGATACGCTCCATGCCTTCCACGACCTGCTGGACGGATTTGGCGCCGGCCTCGGCGGCTTGACGCGCGCGGGCCGCCGCTTCAGCCGCGGAGTTCGCGTTGTTGGAAACCGATTCAATGTTCGCCGCCATTTCCTGCACGGCGGTCGTGGTGTTGATGATTTCGCCGCTCTGGGTGACCGATCCTTGCGAGAGCTGTTCAGATGACGCTTGGATTTCTGTGGCGGAGGAAGCCACGCGGTTGGCCGCGCCTTGCACTTCCTTAAGCAGGTCACCCACGTTTTCCATCATCAGGTTGAGCGCGTCGCAGACGTTGCCCAGCGCGCCCTCAGTCACCTTCGCGCGCACCGTGAGATCGCCATCCGACGCGTCGGAGGTGACATGCAGCAGTTGCTGGATGCCTTCCTGGAGGCGCTTGTAATCGTCCGTGTCTTCCTTGGCTTTGATACGCGCCACGAGCATGGAGTTGAACGAGTCGGCCAGTTGGCCGATTTCATCGCTGGAGCTGATGTTCACGCGGGCGGAGTTGTCGCCCTTGGCGATGCGGTCGGCGGTTTCCGCCAGCGAGATGATTGGCCGGGAGATGCCGTGCGCCAGCCGGTAGCTGACGAAGAAGGCAATCACCGCCACGAGGAGTGCCGCGCCCACAGTCCACCAGAGCATGTTGGTCAATGCGCTCAAGGCCGTGCTTTGCGTTTCCTTGTATTCGTCGTAGTAGGCGCTGGCGCCCAATACCCAATCCCACGGCTCGAAGTAGGTGACGGCTACGAACTTGTCCCGGGGCGTCTTGGCGCCGGGGTCCAGCCAGGGGTAGTTGATGATGTCGGTCTTGGTTCCGCCGGTGCCCAGGGCTTTCTTGACGATGTCCTGCACCACGAAGTTGCCTTGCGTATCTTTGACCTCCCACATGTCAACACCGTCACGCTCGCCACGCTGGGACACAATGTACTTGCCGCGCAAGTCGCCCTTCGACCCGAGCGCAAAGATGTAGCCGCTTTTGCCCAACGTAACCTTGATCATGCTCTCGCGGACCGCCTTGGTAGCCTCGGTCATGTTTACGCCAGTGAACAGCGCGCCGACGACCTTCTGATGGGCGGCGTCCCAAAGCGGTTCGTATACGACACTGAACCACGCATCCAACACCATTGCGCGACCAGTAAATGTCTCACCCTTGAGCACGGCGGCGACCACGGGGTTGGGCGTGCCGTCAGCGTTCACGGCCGGAATGTACGTGCCCACGGCGCGGGTGCCATCGGAGCGGGTGACGCTGGTACAAACCCGCAGCATGTCGCCGGCGTCGTTCATGCGCTGGAAGATGGTCGCCTCCGCACCGGTGAAGCGTTTCGCATCATCCACCACGAGCGATGCCACGGCCGCCGACGCGTTTTGGCCGAACCAGTTGGTGCCGGCCAGGAACTTGGGCAGCTCGATCTTGCTTTTCTGCCGGGTGGCTTGGTTTTCGGCTTCCCACGTCACGCGTTCCGCGCCGAGCGAGACCGTGCCCTGGTTTTTTAGCAGGTCGCGCGCGACCCCGAAACTGTGGTTGAGTTGGCGTGTCCCCTGGGCTTCGGAGGCCTCGCAAGCGTCGCGAATGGTTTTGACCAGCTTGCTGGCTTCCTCAAAGGCCTGCTGGTCCAGCATGCGGCCCAGTTGTGGCGACAGTTTGCTTTTTTGAATGAAGACCACCGCCATCAGGACGACGACGGTCAGGATGACCAGGCTGAAGCTCATCAACGTGATCTTGTTGCTGATCTTCAATGCCCGTTTGGCGGTGCCGGCCCGATCTTGGGGCGCGGTCGGATTGGGATTTTGAGCGGGGTTGTTCATGTTATCTTGATTTGTCGAATCGGGAACGGAATGAGGTTATGGAATAATGAAAGCGTGGTTTAAAGGTTGGAGGCGGTGGATTGGCACAGCGCATCCAGCAGCGCTGCACCGGCTATCAAAGTGATGGGGGATTGTCCCTCTGGCTGCCAGAGGCCCGTGAGCATGGCATCCGAACTCGCCGCCGGATGCGGCTGGATTTCCTCCGGGGGCACATTCAAAACGCTGCGAATGGCATCCACCCGCAGGCCGACCAACAAGTCGTCCCGCCGGAGCACCAAGATGGGTAGCGCGGGATCGTCGGCTATGGGCGGCAGGCCCAGCCACGGGTCAATAACCACCACCGGGAGGATTTCCCCGCGCAGGTTCAGCACGCCCAGGATTTGCTCCTGCGCCCGCGGCACCGGCGCCAACGGCTGCCCCGGCAACACCTCGCGCACCAAATCAATCGGGAGACCAAAGAGCTGCCGGCACCGGCTGAAGACGGCGTGGCGGCTGGTGGCGAGCCCGACGGACGCCGGGCGAGTCACCGGAACGGAAGGGGGCGAGAGTGTGGCCATGGCTAAAGTGGGAGCGGTTAACGCACCGTAGGATTCGGGGATCTCCAGCCCGCCAGCGCGGCACCGGCGCACCGGACGCGCCAGAGATCCCCGTTTTCAGTGAACACTACTAACGAATGTTTTTCCGAACGGTGTCGGCCAGTTCTTCCGGGGAGAAGGGTTTGCAGATGTAGGCACTGGCGCCCTGCTTGAGCCCCCAGAACTTGTCGCTCTCCTGCGTCTTCGAGCTGACGAGGATCACGGGGATGCTCGCGGTTTGCGGGTCTTTCTTGATCTTGCGGCAGACTTGGAAGCCGTCCATGCGGGGTAGCACCACGTCGAGCAGCACCAAGTCGGGATTTTCGCGCTTGGCCATTTCGAGCGCCTGGTCGCCGTCGGTGGCGACGATGGTCGAATGGCCGAGGTTGGCGATCGCCGAGCGCATCAACTGCACTTCGGTCGGGAGGTCATCAACGATGAGGATTTTTGACATAAGGATGTTCTGTGACTTTCGGATGAAGGTTATTGCGATGAAAGTGAAGCGACCGGCTCGGTGGTATTGATGGAAGTGTGTATTGCTGGGGTGGAGTCACTCCCACCGGCCGAGCCGGTCGAGAAGATGGGCGAAATGCAACCCGTGCCGGTGGCCACCCAAGGGGTGGAGACAGAGGCGGGTGTCGTCGGTGCGGGCGCAGCGACCGCGGCCACGACCACGGCTGGTTCAGTGGATTCCGTGCCGCGGGGTGGCGCTGGCTCAATCAGTGCGGCAGCGACGGCCACGCTGGGGCGAACCACCGCCGGGGCCGCGTCCCCGGCGATGATTACTGGAGCGTCGGAGGTCACCGTTCCGGGCAAGTCACCCGGTTCGGTCGGCGAGTCCGGCCGGACGGCCGGAACTTCTCCGGTCGTATCTCCGACGCTCGATCCCTCTGGCACAGGCTTGACGGCCGCGGGGAGGTCATCATCCACGCGCGCGTCAGGGCCCCGGCGCAACCCTTGGCGTAAGAAACCGAGTCGGAGAAAACGGTAAAGGACGCGGCAGACCTCAAACGGCTTCAGTGCCGTCGCTTCGGCCAGTTCCGCGACCGTACGGCCGGACTGAGCGGCCTCGATGATCTGTGTCTCGGCAGCGTCGAGCCCGAGTTCGCCGACGTGCGTCTTCAGCTCCGGCGTCGGCACCATGACCGCGTCCATCTCGGGGACGACCTTCTCCAGCGTGAACCAGTCATCCACCGTGCGGTAGCACACGAGCAGGAGGCGGCTGAGGGGAAGATCCAGCCGGTGCGCCCGCACCACGGCGGGGAGGCGCTCGAGCGGCAGGAACGTGGCCACGGCTTCGCGGGCCGCAAACGCCCGCGCCAGGCACTTTTCTCCCTGGGCCGTCAGGAGTTCTCCCAGCACGGCGCCCGGCGGCAGGTGGCCTTCGATCTGGAGCGTCAGGAAGAACGGCAAGCTTTGTTCTTCCTGCGCCCGCACGGCCTCGCCGATCACGGTGTGTGGTACGGCTTGGAAATCACACGCGGCCCCCGCGCAATAGTTGCGGGGATGATTGGTCGTGAGCAATACGGCCTCGCCCTCTTCCAAGCACACCAGCACCGTCTCGTCGTCGGTCTCCACGCGCAACTCGCCGGTCGCGCGATTCGTGTGCAGATGGCGGAGCAAGGCATCCAGCGGAACCAGCGAAGACGGACAGCGTAACGCGCCCGGCGCTTCCGCTGGCAGCCCCGTGGCCCGCACCAAGTCGGCGCTCAACTCCCAGAGCGCGTCCTTGGCCAACAAACGTCCAAGGAAGTAGCTCTCGGCCTCTTCGGTGCCGCGCGCCGTTTCCCAATCCGGAATTTGACGCATCCGAGGGCGGAACTGCTTTTGCAGCGCGAGACGGAACTTGCGCAGGAGCGAATCGGGCGCGGGCGCAGAGGTGACCGCCTTGCGCGTCCGGCGTTTCTTTGCGGGCGGCGCAGCGGTCGCCGGCGCGGAAGGCGCGCCTGCCGCCGGAGACGGTTCGGCAGGCGTGCTTCCGCCCTCCATGAGATTCAACAGCCGGTTGACCTTTTCCAAAAACTCCTTCGGCACGGCGGGCTCGGGCGCGCCGGCGGGTGCTGCGGTCGCGGCTGACGATGGTGCAGGTGGCGTGGCTGCCGACTCGCCGGTCGCCTTTTCCCGTTGCAGCAAGTGGCCGACGACGGCCTTGAGCACGTTCGGCGCGAACGGCTTTGTGAGATAGTCCGCCACGTTGTTCAAGTCCTGGTAGAGCTGGCGAATCGCATTGCCGTTGCTGCTCATCATCAGGATGGGAATCTCCCAAGTGTCTGAGGAATTGATGAGCCGGCGGCAGATTTCCGTTCCCTGCATGTCGGGCAGGATGTAATCGAGTAGAATCAAGCCGGGCTTCTTTGCGGCGGCCATCGTCAGGCATTCCTCGCCACTTTCGGCGGTGATGACCTCGTAGCCATCCTGCGTCAGGACGGTTTCGACTAGCTTGCGGATTGTGAGGCTGTCATCCGCCACCAAAATTTTCTGACCAGTGCTCATGGTTGTTGTGACCGCTCCCAACGCAGGTGCGATGCCAACCGTGAAAAAGCGCGGGACGGTGCAGTGAAACCGCCTGTCATTGCGTGAATCTGTAGACGAGATTTGCAGTGAGTTCGTGTGGCGAGCCGGGGCAACTTCCGAAACGGAGGTGTGCGATACCGCACACTTGCCTGCGAAAGCGCACACATCGGTGTGCGATACCGCACACTCACACGTGGCGGATCGCGGCATGTCCAGCGGTTTCGCGCCGGCGTTGTACCGTCAGCGCGTGGGCAGCAGCAGCGTCTGGCATGCGTTGCGGCGCATAGCAGGACGCCGTCGGACACCTTTGCCGAGCCCTCTGGCACGTTCTCTGCAGAGTGCGGCGGCAGTCGGTTAGTTTTGCGGGATACTCTAGTCAGCGACACATCTTCATGTCTGCGAATGTCGTCATCAGCGCCCGGCGCGAAGCGCGGTCTGCACAAGGCCGCCGCTCCCGATATTTGCCCCACGCCGTACGACCGTGTTACCCCTCACCGAATGCGGATCGCTTACCTCGCCTGTGAAACTCCTGTCTTTAATCAAGAAACTGTATCGTGGCCAGCGGAAGGGCTCGCCCTCGGGAAATGAGCGATCGGGCCTGCGGCCCTCCGGCGACCCGGCGCGTGGTGGGCCGGATCGTTCGGCAGGCCACGCCCAGGCGACTGGTGGTGGCGCCGCTGCGCCTGAAGCCCATGGGATGGAACTCCCCGCCACCGTAGTGTTGTTGGCGCTGCCCAAAGTACTGCAATCGAAAATCCGCCCGGGCGATTTCAGCAACGAGAGCGTCGTGGTTTCGCTAGACACAATCTTCCCTCAATTGCCTCGGGGCATGGTCAAGGTGACATTCGGTGAACTGCGCCGGGCCGCGCCTCACCTGTTCCTGTCCGGCGCCGACAATGACGAGACTCCGGTGGTGTTGCCGCTCGACGAAATCCTGTCCCGATTAGATGCTTCGTGGCGGCCCCACCGTCCGGGACAAAAGTGCGCGCCGGAGTCGGAGCGAAGCAACGGCACGCCGTCTCCCGCGTCCCCTCTTGCGAACAATCGGCACAAGCACCCCCGCAGGGCGGACACCAAGCCGCATTCCAATCCAACGGAGAAACACGCGGAGCGGGGAATGGGGTCGGGATCTTCAACAGCCGTACCTCAAGCCGTTGCGGACCCCGGCACTCCGGCTTCGCAAACGGAAGCCACGCTACTCTTGCCCCTGGCGGAACTGGCGAAACAGTGGCCCAAGGCCCTGCGCCTGGAGATTGCGCAGTCGGAATTGAAGGAAGCCAAGATTGAATTGCCTGCGGCGTTGTTGGAGCGCGGCCTGGGTGACGGCAAGATCGTGTTGACCTGGCGCGAGCTCCGCAGTCGCACGCACCCGAAACCCTCGCGCAAGGTGTCCTTGCACGACCGGTTGGAGCTGGAGATTTCCACGCAAGCCGTGGCGTCGTTGCTGCGTCAATCCGGGACACCCGCCGCACGGGCGGCCGCTGTCGGCGACGGCTCCGCGCCCAATGCTTTTCACCGCTGGGTGGCGGGCCATCCCACACCGCCACGGGTGAAGCCACAGTCCCCCTGCAACTCACCGGAGAAGATTGTGCTCCGCGCCACGGCCCTCCGTGGCGTGGCGGGGGCGCTGGTCGCACTGCCGGACGGCTTGCCCGTGGCGAGCCATCTCTTGCCGCCGTTGAAGGGGGATGTGGTGGCCGCTTTCCTGCCGCAGCTCTTCAGCAAGGTGGGCCGTTGTACGAAGGAGTTCGGCGTCGCGGAGCCCGACATTCTGAAATTCACCGCCGACGCTGTGGCGTGGGCCATCTTCCGACGTCGCACCATGTATCTGGCCGTCGTGGGCCACGCAGGCCATCCGTTGCCCACCCGCCACTTGGCAATGCTGGCTTCCGAGTTGGAGTGAAGCAGGGAGTATCGCCATGCCCATCATCAATGCCGCCGCCCGGGAGTTGCAGATCAAGATTGTCTATTATGGTCCGGCCATGTGCGGGAAGACGACCAACCTCGAACAAGTGCATGAGCAGGTTCAAACGCTCAACGGCAAGAAAGGGAAGCTCGTATCCCTCGCCACCACCTCCGATCGCACGCTGTTTTTCGACTTCCTGCCCATCGAGGCCACGACGATCAAAGGCTTCCGCACGAAGTTCCAGCTCTACACGGTCCCCGGTCAGGTGATCTACAACGCCACGCGTCAGCTCGTCCTGCGCGGGGTGGACGGGGTGGTGTTTGTGGCCGATTCCCAATACGAAAAGATGTCGGAGAACGTCGCGAGCTTCGCCAACCTGATGGACAATTTGAAGGCCATCAAGGTCAATTTCGACGACCTGCCGTACGTGCTGCAATATAACAAGCGCGACCTGCCCAACGCGGCGCCCGTGGAATACCTTGATTTCCTGCTGAACAATCGGGACGTACGCGTGCCTGCCTTCACCGCGGCAGCGCACCGGTGCGAGGGCGTGTTCGACACGCTGAACATGATCACCCGGCTGTTGCTCAACAAGTTTATCTGCCAAACCACCCGCCATCACGCTTAACATGGGAACGCTGCCACAATTGATCGAAGAGGACATCGGCGCATTTGATGCCGCGCTGGGGACGCTGCTGAAGGCCACGGACGCCACCACCGCACTGGTGATTGACCAGGGCGGATTCCTGATCACCCACTTCGGCGACTCCGAGCAATTCGATCTCACGACCATCGCGGCGCTGGCCTCTGGCGCCTACCTCGCCAACCAGACGATTGCGAATCTAGTGCAGGAGCCGACGTTCGACAGCGTGTACCAGCACGGCCAGAAATTCAGCATCTTCGCGACCGCCGTGGATGCCCAGTGTCTGCTGGTCGTGATCTTCGACGACCGGACCGGTGTTGGCATCGTCAAGTACTACGCCGCGCAGGCGGTGGTTGCGCTCGCCCGGCAGCTTCAACTCGCGCACGACCGAAACCCCGAGGGCGGACTCGACTTGTCCGTCATGAATCTCGCGGACAGCAGCGTGCTCTTCCGGAAAGCACCAGATCCGGCCGGGTGATCCGTGCTCCCGGTCGAGTGGGTTGGGCGTTTTCCCCCCTCAGCGGAGACCGCAAAATACGTGTTTGCCCGTATTCCCTTCGGCGGTTACCGGCATACACTGTGGTCCTGAATCGTGGGTGCAGGCCGCGCGCCGATGCCCGCGCAACTTCAGCGAATCAGAGTCCGCCGTGGGATGAAAATGACACTACTCGTCGTAGATGACGAACCGCTGGTCCTTGACTTGATCTCTGCCGGCCTCGAGCGCGAAGGCTACACAGTGCTGTGTGCGACCTGCGGAAGTGAGGCGCTTGCCGTCTTTGAGCGCGAGTCCGTGGACTTGGCAATCTTGGACTACTCACTCCCGGATGTCTGCGGCGCGGACGTGTATCACCAACTGCGCGCGGGCAATCCCAGCCTCCCGGTCATCTTTCTGACGGGACATCCCAACCTTAAGACGGCGGTGGACCTGATGAAAAGCGGTGCCCGCGACTACATCACGAAGCCCTTCAGTGTGGCCCAATTGGCGGCCCACGTCCGCACCGTCCTGAACGATTCCCAACCGCTGGACCAGCGCGATCGCCATCGTTCGCCGCCGCTCCCGAAGGGACGCTCCAATACCGAGTACCTCTTCGGCAACTCCGAGCCCATGCGCGTGCTCGAGGCGCAAGTTTCGAATCTGGCGCGCTACCCGGACACTTCTGTGCTGATCACTGGGCCCACGGGCACCGGCAAGAGCGCCATCGCGAAGCGCGTCCATGAACTGACCTGGGGCAGCCGCGCGCCCTTCGTGGAAATTGACTGCTCCACCATTCCTCGGGAGCTGTGCGAAAGCGAACTCTTCGGACATGAGAAAGGCGCCTTCACCGGCGCCCATCGCACCAAGCAGGGACTCTTCGAGGCGGCCGGACACGGCACCGCGTTCCTGGACGAGATTGGCGAGTTGGACCTGCCCCTGCAGGCCAAGTTCTTGCGCGTGTTGGAAGCCCGGCAATTCAAACGCGTGGGTGGCCACGCCACGCTGCCGATGTCCGCGCGCATCATCGCCGCAACCAACCGCTCGTTACCCGACCTCGTCAGCAAGGGGCTGTTTCGGGAGGACCTCTATTTCCGGCTGAACGTTTTCGAGCTTTGGATGCCCCCGCTAAAGGACCGGGGCGATGATGTCATCACGTTGGCCAAGCACTTCATGACGCTCTTTGCCGCGCATCATCGGAAGCACATTGTCGGCTTCGACAGCGCCGCGCTCAACTACCTGCGCCATTGCGAGTTTCCCGGCAATGTCCGTGAGTTGCGTAACATGATTGAACGCGCGGTCATCAACACCGACGGGGCGCAGATCTACTTTGCCCAGCTCGTGACGCTGACCCGGCCCTCGATTCAAAGCTCGGCCCTCGCGCTCGCCGTCGAGGAGGAAGCGCCGCGCGAAGAGTCTGTCCGGTCGGGCACGGAGTTCCTGCCGGCCCTGCCCACGCCCATGAATCTAGTCGCGCTCGAACGCCAAAAACTCGTCGAGGCGCTCTCGGCGGCCGGCGGCAACAAGAGCACCGCCGCCAAACTCGTCGGCCTGTCGCGCACCGCCTTTCACCGGCGGCTGCAAAAGCATCAGCTCGCCCAAGCCGAACCGGCCTGAGCACATACCGATCGGGTGCATCTGGCATTCGGCAGATGCGCACCCCGACGAGCTGTGTTCATCCACGCTCGTCGGACGTATTCATGGTTTCCATTGCCCTCCTCCACGGCAACTGCAAAACTCAACGCGACCTTGTTGAGTCATGAAAACGACCTTCACCCGACGCCAACTGCTCAAGCTCCTGACCGCCGCCGGCCTCGGCGCGCCCTTCGCCAC